>JAVVHL010000001.1:0-46030 GCA_032249575.1 Candidatus Calditenuis sp.
TGTGATCCCGAGAGAAGGAGTTGAAACTATATCATCGAAGGACACCGATGTTGCGGACGAATTGACTGGCACTGCCCAGCTGACGACCAGCACCATCGCATCGACCCTCAGGACCTACTTCGTCCTCACCAAGCCGAACGTCTGGTGGCTCCTCGTCTTCACAGGCATCGGAGGTTACTTCGCAGGCTCCCAGGGCTCCCTCGACCCCGTGACGCTGGCCATAACGGCCCTATCGCTGGTCGCAGGTTGTGCCGGTGCCGAGGCGGTCTCCAATTACATCGAGCGTGACATCGACGCGATAATGGCCAGGACCAGAAGGAGGCCCATCCCCTCCGGAAAGATCAGCCCACCCGAGAGGGCCCTCTACCTCGGCCTAGCGCTGACCACCCTCGGCATCGCAACCTCGGCCCTGATCAACTTCTATGCGCTCATCTTCATGGTGTTCGGCGTTCTGGACTACGTCGTTGTCTACGTGATGCTGACTAAGAGGAGGACGCCGTTGAACGTGATCCTCGGGAGCTTCGCGGGAGGCGCGCCCGCCCTGATCGGCTACACGGCCGCAACAGGCTTCCCTGACCTTTACGGCTGGCTGCTAGCTGCGCTGATCGTGCTCTGGATACCGTCGCACGTCTGGAGCCTCGCGATGAAGTACAAGGAGGACTACAGGAGGGCTGGGGTACCGATGATGCCGGTGGTCCTCGACGAGAGGAAGGCGATCAGGTGCATAGTCTCGACGGTGGTCCTGCTGGTGGCATTCTCGCTCGCGCTTCCGCCCTTCTCACATACCCTCGGACCTCTTTACATGGCGTCCGCGTCGTTGATGGGAGGTCTCCTGCTGCTGCTCTCCCTCAAGACGGCGATCGATCCGAGCTTCGAGAACTTCTGGAGGCTCTTCAAGTTCTCGAGCCCCTACCTCGCTGTCCTTTTCGCCGTCATCATCGTCGAGAGCTTCGTTTAGGATTCTGGGGTGGGGAGAAGGGTTTTGAGGGCGACCTGAGACGAATTCGTTGAATGGAGGCGCTGGAGGAGCAGCACCACGCGCTGGCGAAGCTCGTGGAGCACGGAATGCTTGGGCAGGGCGATGTGAGGAGGACGCTCAGCCTCAACCTCGACGGGAAAGGGCCTGTCGCCCTCGATGTGATCGACGTGCTGGAAGGCGGGTTCGTTGTTTCTGACCGCGTCACATCTGGAACGGAGCTGCCGCTCAGATCCACTTCGCTGAGGCTCGTGACCGTGAATTACACCGGCAGTGATTTCGTCCGGTTAAGGTCTGCGCTCCTCGAGGTCAACAGGGTCCTGGCGGAAGGCGGGATCGTTCTCTTGAGGTCGGAGCTGCCCCGTGAAGAGGTGCCGAGGCTCCTCCTGACGACGGGCTTCGCCGTCTCGGACCCTCAGGCGGTCTCGGACTTCTCGGTGGGCGTCAAGGTCTGGAAGAGCTACGTCAGGAACAGGTGCCCGAGGTGCGGGAGCGAGATGACGATACCCCTGATCCCCGAGGACAGCACATCCATCAGGGTGTGGTCCTTCTACTGCAGCAGCTGCGGCTACGTCTGGAACTCGGAGGAGCCGGTTCTGAGGCTAACCTTCTGAGGAGCGGAGCAGGCGGCGCAACTCGTCCAGCGCTTCGGGCGAAGGCATCACGATCGTCCCCTCTTCTGGGTCGCCTAGCTCGACCGTTTTGTTAACGTCGTGGAGGAACGCGACAAGGGCGCAGGTCAGTGCGTCTATCTCGTCTACGCTGAGTTCTTCGGCAACCCTCACTCCGAGGAGCGACGCGATGCGCTGTGCGACGACAGACGATGGCCTCTCTCCCCTGCCTATCAGGCCGAGTGTCCTCTGAACGCCCCTCGGGTAGACCTCGATGACCCTCATGCCCCTCCCCCTCAGAAGGCCTGCGACCCTCGCTCCCCTCTCGCTGAGCATCCTCATGGGGCCCATCGCAGGAGGCAATATCGGAACGCCCATCCGCCTCACCTCGGCATCGCACCGCCTCAGGCCCCTTCCTGTCGACGGGAGCGTAAGTGGTGCGTCGATCGCCACGAATCTCGGCGATGCCCTCGCCAGGACTTCAAGCAGTTCAACGTCGGTTCGGACCTGAAAGAACTCCGCAGAGGTCCCCACCCTAACGACGCAGACCGCAGTCTCCCTCTTGGCAGTGGCGCTCAGGTCCACACCCGCGTAGACGCTGCCCCTCACGGATCGATCCCGGCAACCGGAGGTTCGGGAGGTATCCTCGAGAGCTGCAACAGCTCCTCTACGTGTTCAGGTCTCTTCGCTCCGACCAATGTGCAGTCCGACCAGGCCCTCGCCTTCTGGATCAGGCGCTGGGCGATCGTCATCCCTCCAGGTGACCTCATCTCGACCGACCTCAACAGACGGCCTTGCAACAGGGGCGCGCTCGTCACCACCACCAGCGAGAGCTTCCTCGCAGCCTCAACCGGCGTCATCAAGACCCCGTCCACCTCCTGGTTCCTCATCGTGACGGCCTCCTTCATCACGGCGTTAAGGGGCAACTGGACGAACCTCAGCCCGTGGCCCCTCCCTGCCGTAGACCTAGCCATCTCCACGACCCTCTGCAGGTCGAGGTGCTCCTCCGCCTCCCTCTCGACCCTGAGCGAGCTCCAAGTGGCTATTCCGTACCAGCGTATCGTCCCGTCGGACCTCAGGTCCTCGAGCTTCGCGACGGCGTCGGCCAGCCTCCTGTAGGCCACTTCCTTGCCGAAGACGGGCGCCTGGTGCTCCATCGGGTTGTGGAGGTAAACGACGTCGATCACCTCCAGGTCCATGTTGGCCCTGCTCTTAGCGACGCTCCACTCGACGTACCTCGGCGATATGCAGTGGATACCTCCGGCGACCTCGGAAGGCTTGACGACACCAGCTCTGAAGAGCCTCTCCTCGACGTAATCGACGAAGGACCTGCTTTCCCTCGAATCGTGCGTCAGGTATCCGGCCTTGGTGCAGACGAGGACCTCCGAACGGCTCACGGCTCCAGAATCGACGAGCCTCCTGATCGCCCGACCGACAGCAACCTCCGCCCTCATGAACCGGTAGTTTATCGCGGTGTCGATCACGTTGACAGCACCGGAGGCGACGAGCCTCACGACGGCCTCCTCAACCATCGCGTCCGTGGCTTCGTCGGGCTCTCCCAGGTACGTCCCTATGCCGAGGCTGCTGAGAGTGCCTATCGGCGTCTCCCTGAAGTGACCTTCTGCGACTCCGGAGGCCCTCGCCCTCTCGGCGAACCTCTGGGCCGACTCACGCGAGTAACTCCCAGTGATCAAGGCCGTCGACCTAAGGTGCGTACTCCTCCTTCGTCCAAGGGTCGATGATCCTCAGCCTCCCGTACTTGGGCCTCACGGCGAGCAGGACCCTTGCGCCCGTTGCCCTCGAGACCTCGCTGAGCCTCTCGAGCTCCTGGGAAGAGGGCCTGTCGTTGTACTTGCACTCCACGAGGACCACCTGTCCCTGGCGGATGCAGACGAGGTCAACCGGCTTGCTGGCCGCGGCCCTCACGACGAACCAGCCCCTCGAGGCGAAGAGGTCCCGGACCTCGTACTCCAGCCTCCTCCCCTTCCTGTAACTCATCCCCGATCAGTGCGCTTCATCGCGATATCTCGGTTTCCCCTTAGCTGCGTGCCATGGAACGGCGAAAAGGGACTTGTGGGCCGAGCAAACTGAAAAGGGACGAGGCCGCAGGACCAACAGGATGCGCCTCGAGGACCTGATGCTGAGGGCAGTCGTCTTCGCTTCTGGAGCCGTCGTTATGGTGGTAGAGGTGACGGGAGGGAGGGCGATAACGGCGCTCTACGGCAGCTCAGCAATAGTATGGGGAGGGGTGATCGGCGTCGTCCTCTCGGCCCTCTCGCTGGGCTACTGGATCGGCGGGCGCCTCTCGGACCGGTTCGACCCGAGGAAGGTCATCTCGGTGATGACGATCTCAGGAGGGCTCTACGTGGCCCTGCTACCTACGATAACGGCGCTGGTCTCCTCCAGCTTCAGGCTCGAGCTGCTCGACGAGAGGGTCGGATCGGTCGTCTCAGGGCTGGTGGTCACAGGAGTGCCGTCGGTGCTCCTGGGCGCCGTAGTCCCCTCCACCGTCAAGCACCTAGGTCAGGGCAAGAGCGAGCTCGGCTCCATATCGGGGAACGTCTACGCGCTCTCGACGCTCGGCAGCATCGCAGGCACCTTCGGCACCACCTTCTTCCTCCTCGAGCGCCTAGAGGTCAACTCTATCCTCTTCCTCTCGGGCCTCTTCCTCTCGGCGATCGCCGTCATGGGATCTATCAGGTATCCGAGTGTTGCCAAGGGAGGGGCCTTAGCTATCCTCGCAGTCGTGCTGGTCTCCTCTCCACCGCTCTTGGTTTGCACCTCTGCATACCTCGGCGATGTCAAGTTCGTCGGCGACTCCGCCTACTCGAGGATAGTGGTCGTCGACAGGGGCAACACGAGGCTCCTCTACATCAACGGCCTCCTCCACAGCGGCATGGTTATCGGCGAGCCCGACTCTCTACCTTTCCATTACACCAGGCTCTTCGTCCTCGGTCCCCTGATCCTGAACAGGAGCGAGGGTCTCTCGACGCTCTTCATCGGCGGTGGCGGCTTCTCCGGTCCCAAGTTCTTCGCCAGCCACTACCCGGGCATGAGGATCGTTGCGGTAGAGATAGACCCGAGGGTCGTGGAGGTCGCGAGGAAGTTCTTCCACCTCGACGAGTTCAGCACCAGGATGGAGGTAGTCGTCATGGACGGAAGGAGGTATCTTATGCTGACGGATGAGAAGTTCGACGTTGTGGTGCTTGACGCCTACTCGAAGAACTACATCCCGTTCCACCTCGCCACATCCGAGTTCTTCGACCTGTTGAGATCGCGGATGAAGGAGGGAGGAGTCGTCGTCTCGAACGTCATCGCTTCGCTCTCGGGACCGGCCTCGGCGATCCTATGGGCCTACGTCAGAACAATAAAGGTGCACTTCCCCAACGTCCTGGTCGTTCCGGTTTCGTCGGGCGACCCGTTCGACGTCCAGAACGTGATCGTAGTGGCCAGCGGAGCGCCCTTGCCGAGACCGGTCGAGCTCATCGCACGAGCAGGACACGACAGGGTGGCATCGTCCCTAGACATCTCAGGACCCTTATCGAGGGCGTTCTCCCCGTCGCACGACCTCACGCAGTTCCCCCTTCTTACTGACGGCTACTCTCCCGTAGAGAATCTGCTGAACCCGGTCACGATGTCACGCTTCGGCGAGCGCTACGCCACAGGTCTCGGTTCTCCCTCGCTCTGTGCGTGAAGCTGAGTCACCTGGATCCATAGAGCAGCCCATGGTCCGGAGTCAGAAAATCAGGCTATATCGCGGCGCGGAGAACGCAGGCCCAGAGGGGTAGAGCGGTTGACTTCGCTCAGGGCGCTTCTGGAACGGGTCCTCGGGGCCCACGGCATCAGGTACGAGCTCGTCGAGGCAGGCAACGCGCAGGAGCTTAGGACCGAAAGGATGAGGGTGACCTTCATCGAGGACGGAAGGTTCTCCATCACGTTCAGCGACGGCACGGAGCTGAGGGGAACAGGGCTCGTGGTGAATGAGGAGACGGCGACCGTTAAGGTGGCAGAAAGGGGGCTGAACTTCGATTACGCCCACTTCCTCCCCCACATAGAGAAGTGCTCGACATTGCACGGCCACACCGCTTCCGTCTCTGTCGAGGTGACCGGCCCCAAGAACGAGGAGGGGTACGTCGTAGATTTCAGTCTCCTGAAGAGCGCCGTCAAATCCGCAATAGACGAGCTCGACCACAAGCTGATCGTCTCCCGCAGGTACATAGCAGAATTCAGGGACGGCCGCTACCACGTGACGTTCGAGGGGCTAGGAGGGAGCTACGACCTATGGGTGCCCCAGAGCAGGGTTGCGGTGATAGAGGGCGACTCGACGGCCGAGAACATAGCGGCACACATAGCCAGACGCGTCCTCGATTACCTCTCCGTGAGACCTGTGGTCGTAAGGGTCAGCGTCAGCGAGGGCATAGGGAAGTACGCGGTGGCGGAGCTGCTGGGATGAGGAGGGAGAGGGGTTCCGGATACCTCGTTTTGCTCTCGGGAGGGATAGACTCGGCGACGGCGCTTTACCTCGTGAAGAGGAGGGGAGAGAGGTGCGCGACGCTCTCGATCGACTTCCACCGGAGGAACAGGAGGGAGGTTGAGGCGGCGAGGGCGATAGCGGAGGCGGCAGGCGTCGAGGAGCAGACGGAGCTCAACTTGAGCTTCCTGAGGGAAGCCGTTGACCTCGGCGGCGAGGTCAGAAGGGAGGTCGAGGCGCGAGGGATTCCTCTGACCTTCATACCCTACAGGAACCTCGTCTTCTACTCGGTGGGCTGCTACTGGGCCTGGACCAAGGGCCTCGGGACCGTAGTCGTGGGCCACAACGCCGAGGACAGGAACCTGTTCTCCGACGTCGGCCCGGACCTGATCGAGGCCTTCAACTCGCTGGCCGCAGCGATGATCCCGTGGCGTTCGGTGCGCGTCGAAGCTCCCTTGCTCGGCATGGGGAAGCTCGAGGTGGTGAGGTTGGCGCTGGAGCTGGGGGTTCCGCTGGAGCTGACCTGGAGCTGCTGGAGGGAGGGCGATCTCCACTGTGGCGTCTGCGAGGGTTGCGTGAAGAGGAAGGAGGTCTTCAAGGCCCTGGGCGTGAAAGACGTAACGGAATACGAGAGTTGACGGCCCTCGAAAGAAAGGCGCTGAGGGGCCTCATGTCGGCCGCAGGAGCCTGACCCTCCTAACCCTTACCGAGGGCCCTCCGAACCAGACAGGTATCGCCTGCATAGGTTCTCCCTTGCCGCAGTACCCGGCCGTCATCTCGAGGTCCTTCCCCACCGCATCGATCGACGAGTAGAGGCCCTTCGTTGTTATCTCGAGGATCGGTTTGTAGACCGGCTCGGCCAACCTTCCGTTCCTGATTAGGTAGGCCTCGACGCCTGTGTAGCGCTGGTTCCACCGTTTGTCGTCGATGTTCCACTCGGAGTAGGTCTTGATGTAGACGCCGAAGGCGATGCCCTCTATCAGCTCCTCCAGCGTGTGGTCGCCGGGCTTCATGTAGGTGTTAGCCATCCTGACGATGGGCTCCCGGTCGTAGCTGCTGGCCCTCGAGGCTCCGTTGCTCTTCGTGCCCAAGACGGCCGCCGTCTCCCTGTTCTGGAGCAGCTCCTTCAGCACACCCTTCTCGATCAGGACCCTCTCCCTCGCCCTCACGCCCTCCTCGTCGTAGACGTAGAAGCCGTAGGAACCCGGAACGGTCGGATCGTCAACCACCGTCACGACCTCCGAGCCTATCCTCGTCCCCAGAAGCTCCGGCTTGATGTAGGTCTCTCCTGCCTGTGCAGCCTCACGGCCCAGCATCCTGTCCGCCTCCCCCGGATGCCCGGCTGACTCGTGGCAGATCAGCCCCACCACCTCCGGCCCCAGAACGACGTCCATCTCGCCCTCCGGCGGCTCGACGGCCTTCCTCAGGACCTGACCTACGGCACCCGCGTCCTCGTCGAGGTAATCGTCGAGCCTCCACCTCTCGAACCCCTCCCACCCCCTCGACTCGCCGAGGTCCTTGTGCCTGAAGATCGACCTGCCGTCGGAAGAGAGCTGGTAGTAGAAGCTCACCGCGACCCTGGGAATCCACGAGTAGACATCAGCTCCGTCCGAGCTGATCACGTGCTTCTCGGTGAAGCCGCATGTGAGGGCGATGAACCTCGAAGGTGCCTCGACGCCGGCCCTCCTCGCTCCATCGAGAAGGCCCTGGTCAGCGATCTTCAGTGCCTCGACCCTATCTTGGAGGTCCACGTTCTCGAACCTCACCCTCGGCCTCACGACAACCTTGTCCTTCCCGAGCGCCTCCTCGCTCATCTCGATCGGCCTCCTCAGCAGCTTCGCGGAAGCCTTCGCCAAGGCGATGGCCCTCTCGACCGCGTTCCTCACGGAGTTCTGCTTCATCCTGTTCGTGGACGCGAAGCCCATCGCTCCGTCGACTATCACCCTGACCGCGATCCCCGAGTTGACGGAGAAGCCGCCTGCAACCGGATAACCGTTCCTGAGGCTGACATCCTCGTGGTAGTCGAGCTGATAGCGGGCTTCGGCGTACTTCGCTCCGAGCGAGAGGGCCCTTTCCACCGCAGACCTCAGAAGGTCCTCCGGAGGCCCTCCGCGCTCCTCCTCTCTACGTCTCGCCAACTGGAGTTCACCTCCTCGACCTTCCTCCTAGCCCTCTCGGCTATGGACTTTGCCCTGACCGACAGGTCCTCGAGCTCCCTCCTCAAGTCGTCCGGAAGGCTGGGGTCCATGAGGGCATCCGAGAGGACGCGCATGAGCTCCTCAGCTTTAGCCTGGACGAACTCGAGCCTGGAGCCAACGTCGAGGAAGGTCTCAAGCAGCTTGACGGTCTCCCTCACCTCCTCGACAAGTCCCGCGAGCCTCCGCACCTGTTCGGGCATCCTCGTCCTCAATCATCCCATCACGCCTTGTAATATGGCTTCCCAGTGGACCGGAACCTCGATCGAATCCCACTAATATCCGTCGGACGGGTAGCAGGGACGATGTGGAGGGCATCGGCCGGTCGCCTCGAGAGGGAAGATCTGTACGCGATGCTCTACGAGTGCGTGACTAGATCGCCGGGCTTCGCGGCGCTCAAGCTGAAGGTCCTCGAGGCCGTGAAAAGCAACCCGAGGTTGACGGTCGTAGATGTGGCAGCATCGTTCAACCTCACGCGAGGACAGGCCCTGATCGCGCTCAGGTCGGTAAGGCTCTGGTTCGACGAGGTCGAAGAGGAGGTGAGGCTCTCCAGGAGGATAGCTCCGCTTTACAGGAAGGGAGCGATAGGAGGCACCTTCGACAGGTTCCACATGGGGCATCTGGCGTTGCTGAACGCCGCCTTCAGGTCCGCCGAGAGGGTCTTCATCGGCCTCACGACCGACGGCTTCGTCGCCTCTAGGGGGAAGAAGGGCATCGCGCCCTTCGAGGAGAGGAGGGAGAGGTTGGAGGGCGTCCTCAGGAAGTGGGGATGGTGGGAGAGGACCGAGATAGGAGCCCTCGACGACGAGCTGGGGCCCCCTGCAGAGGACCCTTCCTTCGACGTCATAATCGGTAGCCCCTTCACGCTGGAAAACTGCCTCCGCGTCAACGCCTCTAGGATCGAGAAGGGCTTTCCGCCGATAGCCGTGGAGCTCTCGCCGATCGTCCTCGCCGAGGACGGTCTCCCCCTCTCCAGCACCAGGGTGAGGTCAGGAGAGGTCGACGAGTTCGGAAGGCTCAAAGGATCCCGAGGACCAGCAGCGCGATGAGCGTTACGACCGCGGCCGATATCGCCCAGAGGTTGCTGGCCTTCGTCAGCCTCTTCATCACCCAGACGGAGTAGACGACCACCCAAATCCACGAGGCCGCTGAGACCGCAACGGAAAGCGGGTCCCTCGACGGAGGTGGGTAGATGCTGTAGGAGGCCAGAGAGTCGTAAGCAATCATGTCGTACTCGGCGCTGAGGAGCTCCGCGTCACCGATCGCCGTTACCTCATGACCCCTCCTTATGCCCACATCGAAGAGCTTCACAACGGTCCTGAAGTTCCCCGACCTCAGCGACTCGCCGAGCGGCACGTTGTCGTTGCTTCTCACCTCTGCCACGACGCGTTCGGCCCTGAGGATCAGAGCCTGTCCCTCGACGGTGACGTTGCCCTGTTGGAGGAGAGTGAAAGTGACGTTCTCCAGCTTAAGCCCCCTGAGCTCGAAGCCGACCACGTACTCTTCCCTGGCCGGCATCGAGGCGTTGTAGGCGAGCAGCAACGCAGAGGCGATAGCTATTACGAAGGAACCGTGGAGGACTGCGCTCACCAGCTCTCCCGAGAACCCTCTGGTCGGTCTCGAGACGTAGATCACCGCCGCGAGGACGAACATCGTCACCACGAGCCCCATCAGCACGTAACCGAGACCGGCGAAGGTGACGTCCCTCGCAGAGGTGAAGGGGAAGTAGACGCCTCCCAGCACGCCGTCGAACGGGTTGACCCATTCGGTCCTCACGGTCAGGGAGTAAACGTAGGAGGCCGTGGACGTGAGCGAGGTGATTGCCATGACCAGAAACGCCCGCTTCATCTTGACGCCCCTCTCGAGCTCCGTCGAGAGCCTCCTCGGGTCGAGAAGGACCGCCAGCGAGCCCAACCGCATCACGAACCACCCCTTGAGGTACGGTAAAAATTGCAAAGGTCAGAGAGGACGCAGGCATCACAGAGGGGTCTCCTGCTCCTGCAGACGGACCTCCCATGAGCTATCAGCAGGAGGTGTGCCTCGTACCGCGAACCCTCTGGAAAGACCTTCTCGAGGGCCGACCTCACCTCCTCGTATCGGGCACCCTCTTCTGCCAGCCCCAGCCTCTCCGAGACGCGCCTCACATGGGTGTCCACAGGAATCGTGTCGAGCACTCCCGTGCTGGCGAGCAGGACGTCAACCGTCTTCGGCCCTATGCCTTTGAGGTCCATCAGCGTCTCCCTGACCGCATCAGGGCCTCTCGTGAGGAGGCCCCTAAGCTCAGGGTCGTCCAGCTTCAGCGCCAACGATGCCAGCCTTTTGATGGTCCTCGCCTTTTGATCGGAGAGCCCCGCAGCCCTGATCGCCCTCGCTATCCTCCTCACGTCCACCCTCGCAAGCTTCTCCGCAACTACACCTATCCTTCTGTCGAGCTCGATGTAGGCCCTCATCGCCGCCCTGTCCGTTGAGTTCTGCGAGAGGACCGTGGCCACGAGGACCCTGAAGGGCGATCCGGTGGTCACGCTGACGTAGCTCGAGACGAACTCCTCGACGTTCAGCCTGTGCGCGCCTCTCAGCCTCTTCAGGATCTCAGCCCCGAGCCGTCGTCTCTCAGCTTCGGCCGAGTCCTCAGGGCCCTTGCCTCTCACCGAACCAGACAACTGTCCGACACAGATCAACCTCATCCTTTGAAAGGTTATGGCATAGTGGTGAGACGTGGTGACGAATGTCGACCAAGAGGCTCGAGAGGTCTGAGAGAAACCGCGTGATCGCTGGGCTCTTCGGTGGGCTCGGCGAGTACCTCAACGTCGATCCGAACCTCCTCCGGCTGGCAGGGGTCGTCCTACTGATCGTAGCGCCGGGCGTTATGGTGTTGCTTTACGCACTGGGTGTCCTCCTGATCCCCAAAAGTGGAGGGAAATCATACCTTTCACCTGAGGTTGACATGAAGGTAGTCGGGCCGGTGCTAGTCGGTGCACTCCTCGTCCTCATAGGCTTCGCGCTCATCCCGCCCTTCCCCCTTCTATCGGTCTGGAGTTCCGAAGTCCCGCCGAGCATGATGATCCGGGTTTCCGTGTCAGGCACCGCCGGCGCCGTGCTCGTCGTCATCGGCCTCGTCATCCTGTTCGACCGCCTGCGGAAGCTCTGAAGCATGAGCAATCACTCGACGGGAACCCTCCTCTCCTTCGGTATCTGCGGATGGACCTTCCCGTCCTTCGAGACCTTCCCGCTGCCAGCGAAGACGGGACCGTACCTGACGACCACGAAGCCGCCGTCCGGCCTGAGGCTCAGCTCCGACAAGTCAAGGGGCTCACCGGAGGCCCAGCGTTCGAGCTGTTCAACGTTGAGTTCGACGACGTTCCTCCTGAGCTTCTCGCCGAAGAGCTGGGAGCCCTCGACCGAGAGATAGACGCCGAACTTGGTGCGCTTCAGGACATAAAGCCCGAGGGCCTCTACCCTTCCGATCCGCTGGGCCATCTCGTAGGCCTCCCGCGTCACTGCCCTGACCTTCCCCTCGGAGCCCTCGACGAGGACGAGGTCCTGCGGCAGCTCCTCCAGGCCGAACGCCCTCTCCAACTCCTCGAGCAGAGCCTTCCTCTCCGACCTGTCGAGGACTCTCACCCGCCCTCACCCTTCTGAATCAGGGCCACGAAGAAGCCCTCGGCGCCGTTGTCGTAGGGATAGCACTTGAAGCACTTCGTCACCTCCGTATCGAACTTCATCCCCCTCCACTCCTCGAGGGGCTTCCTCGACCTCAACCCCTCAAGCTCGAACCTGAGGACCCTTGCGCCCTCCCTCCTCCTCAGCAGCTCGGTCACCACCCACTCGTTCTCGAGAGGATGGACGGTGCAGGTCGAGTAGACGATGCTGCCGCCTTGCACTGTGGCGTCGTAAGCGGAGAGGAGGAGCGAGAGCTGCAAGGACCTAACCCTCTCAGTTATGCCGGCGGAGTAGTTCCTCGCCGCTGCCCAGTCCTTCATCACGATTCCGAGGGAGCTGCAGGGCACGTCGCAGAGCGTCCTGTCGAAGGTCTCCCTCATCCTCTTCCCGAAGTAGCGGCCGTCCTTCAGCGTCACCACGCAGTTCAGCACACCCCACCTCTGCAGGTTCGAGATGAGGGGCTTTATCCTCTCCGAGGACGCGTCGTTGGCCACGAGGACGCCCTCGTTCTCCATCAGCTGAGCTATCTGAGTGGACTTGCTTCCTGGAGCTGCGCACATGTCCAGAACCTTCTCACCCGGTCTGGGGTCGAGGGCCTCGACGGGGACCATCGAGATCGGACCTTGGATGTAGATCAGCCCCAGAAGGTGTGGCAACGTCGCGCCGGGATCCTCGCGCTCGCACCTGATCGCCCTGTATCCGTGCCTAGCCCAGGGAAGCCTCTCAACCTCCCAACCCCTCTCCTTGAGGAGCCCGATCACCGTCTCCTCCGGAAGCTTCAGCGTGTTGACCCTGAACGTCTCAGGCAGAGGCCTCATCATCGACTCGAGGTAAAGCTCCTCGTCCATGTCAGGCAGCTCCCTCAGGAGCCTCAACAGGTCCTCCGAAAGCAGTGGTCTGCTCACTTCAGCACCTCACCCGTCGAGGCGTACCAGAGCAGCAGGTCCAAGGCCTCCGGCTTCAACCCCAGCTCCTCAGCGAGCGTTATGAACCTCTGCTCGAGCTCGATGTACCTCCTCCGGGTCAACGACCTCGGGACCTCCTTTATCGCGCCGAGGGCCTTCATCCACCTGAGGACGTGCCTGTCGAGCACCGCCAGACCGCTGTAACCGATGTTCCTCATGAAGTGCGAGGCCTCCTTCAGGCCGAGCCCCCAGACCTCCTCCACCAGGGCGTCCCTCACCGAGATGACGTCATCCCCGAGCAGTTCGGTCAGCCTCGCTTGGTCGCCTCTTACCAGCTCCCTGTTCTTCACGATATATCTCGCCTTCTGGTTGTGAAACCGCACGCCGTTCCTCCTCAGGACCTCGGCGACCTCTTCCGGCCCGCCGTTGAAGAGGAGCCTCGTGGACTTCAGCTCCTCAACAGCCCTTATCGCGGCCCTCGCTCTGGACTGAGGCGTCATGACGCAGAACGTGAGTTCCTCGAAGAGCCTCACGACGTCCCTTCGGTCGATCGACCTGAACTCGGCCAGCCTCCGCTCGATGAGCTCCCTGACCTCCTCGTATGCCCTCATCAGTCCCTTTGGATCCATCCACGAATAGAGAACGACGGCCAGCATAAAGTGGTGAAAGCGTGCGTCAGCACTGCTGGACCAACCTGCCCAGCTTCGTTCTAGTGCGCCCCAACGTCATCAGGTCCGGGTCGATCACCTTGAACACCACCGGCAGTCTCCCGACGACCTTGCCCCACGCCAGCACCGTTCCCTGTGGGAGGTTAGGAAGGATCGACCTCAAGGTCTCCGAATCTATCTCGAGGTTCCTGGCCAGGTGCTCCATGTCAGAACCGTTCCTCATGTTGAAGATGAAGACGTTGTCAGCCTGGCGGTAAATCAGCGCCGGTATCGAATCGGGCTGGTTGGTGATCAGGACCGTCGAGATGCCTACGTGTCTCATCCTAGTGATCACGTCCTCCCAGTAGGTCTCCCTGAGGTAGAGGTGGGCTTCCTCCGCGAATAGGACCACAGGGTCGATCTCGTCGTTGAGGAGGAGCTCCTTCAGCCTGCTCAGGAGGAACTCGACGAAGACCCTCCGTTGGAGTGCTCCGAGCCTGCTCATGTCGAAGACGACGAGCGCTCCCCTGTCAGGCGGGAAGAGCGCCTCCAGCGCGTCGCCCTCGTCCTCCCTGCGCTCGTCGGTGAAGATTCCCGTCGACTCGAGGGTCAGCAACCTGTTAGCCAGGGCCTCGCGGACCGACTCGTTCATGGGGACCGACTGGACTGCCCTGAGAAGGTTAGCGAAGGTCAGGGCGCCCCTCTTCCGAAGGTCCCTGAAGATCCTCAGCAGCTCCCTCATGCTCGTCTGAGGAAGGCCCAGCGCGTACGTCATCACGTCAGCGAGCACCTCCTCCGAGAGCGTTGACAGGGGGACCTGATAGTTCAGCCCCGGCATCAGGACCTTCAAAATCTCTGAGACCTCGCTCCGCTCCCCGTTCCTGCGCCTTCCGAGGGAGACGTACTCGCCGTTCACGTCGAGGACCACAACGTTGCACCCTGCCCTTGCTAAACCGGACGCCAGGACCTTCGCGAGGTGCGACTTCCCCGATTCCTTCCTTCCGACGATCAGGGTGACGCTCCCCTCCACGTTCATCACGTCCACCACGACACCCTCGCCCAGCCTAACCGGCACCTTAGGGATCGGAACTACATCCCTCAGCAGTTCGGCCACATCCATTTTCCTGACCCTGGACGTGTACCTCGACGGAAGCCAGAGAACGTTGGGGTCGGCGTCGTTGATCCTCCTGACCTTCGCAACGACAACCCTCGAGTCCCTGATGGACCTGACGACCGATTCGACCTCCACAGGATCGAACCTCTCCACCTCATCGATCGCGTTGCTCGAGAGCTCCCTCAGGATGTCCTCCATAAGACCCGGAACGTCAGCGTACTCCACGTCTATCACTTGGAGCAATATCCTCCGGCCGTCCTCCTCAACGACCAGGTAATCGCCCAGACGGAGGTCAGCGTCCCAGGAGAGCGCCAGGAGCTCCACTCTGTCGCCCGACTTCCTGAAGACCTTCATCTCCCATCGAAGGGTAAGAGCACCGCACCCCTCACGTCGGGCTCGTCAACTATCTTCAGCCCCAGCCTCTTCTCGAGGACCGTCTTCGACGCAACCACCTCTGTCCAGCTGTGCCTGGAGAAGGCGTGGGCCATCGCCAGGGTCTCGGGGTATCCCGAGATCAGCGCATCGCTCGCAACCAGGTCGGACAGCAGCTCGATCCACCGGTCGGCCGGCAACACGTCGGCCCTGAACGCCAGACCGTTGGGGGCAAGCCGTGCCACCGTCACCGAGATTTCAGCCCCAGAAACAGAGTCCGGTGATAACTTCCTCGCGAGAAGAGCAAGACCGCCGGATCTTCCCAGCACTCGACCGAAGTGAGCAGCGAGGACGCTGTTCTTCGCTATACCGATTAGCGTTGTCCCCTCAAAGGAAAGGGTAAGCTCGGGCATCCTCGTCAGCGGCATGTCGAACAACAGCAACGCATCGCCCGCCGTCCTAGCCACCAACTTCTGGACCGTAGCCTCGAAACGCCTGAGCTCGATGAGAGCGACCGACTCAGCCGAGACCGTCTGTTCGTCGAACCCTGCCAGCTTAGGCATCGGCCCCACGACCCTCACCCTGATGGACTGGCCGTCCCGCTCGACGACCGCCGCCTTCAGCGAGAGGAGCGCCCTGTCCCCTACGAACCCGAGCTGGACCACCGAACCGTCGACGGCCACAAGCCTCCTTTTGGTGCCGGGGCCGATAGGTGAGAGCTCCATGCACCCATCCTGTTCAACTTGTCCTAGCAACACCATCTCGTCCCCCTCCAATTGATCGTTGAAGGAACTGTTCAGCAAGAAACCGCCTTTCTCCGGCGTGCGGAACCTCAGGATCTCTTGGACCCAGCTTTCCGCTATACTATTAAATATGAGCCAGCCGTTATCAAGCGTGTTGAGGTCGACCAGTTCGGCGCCCATCACCGGTGCACCTGCAGATAATGGAAACTGGCAGGTATTTAATGTTGCGCAGGTTGGTCAACATGAATCAGGATAATTCACCAAATAGGGTCAAGGTCAGGCTGAACGTCGGCGGCGTCGAGGTCGAGATAGAGGCACCGGTCGATCAGCTTGAGGAGAGCGTGAGGAGGGTGGTGGCCGCGCTGGCCGAAGGGAAAGCGAGGGAGGAGAGGACCGCCCAGGAGGCGAGGAGGCAGCTCACCTGCAGGCAGGTCGTCGAGCGCCTGGTATCCGAGGGCTTCTTCAGGGAACCCAAAACCCTTTCTGAGGTTTACCAAGAGGTGAAGAGGCGAGGCTACAGCTTCGACGCCACCGCGGTGGCCCACGTCCTGCTGGAGCTGGTGCGGGAGGAGGCCCTGGATAGGGAGGGGTCTCCTAGGAGGTATCAGTACGTAGAGAAGAGACGGGGCTTGATAGGAGAGATGACCGCACAGGGTGCCGAAGGTCTCACCCAGACTGCCGAGGAGAGAACCGCTCAACGAGGTACTGGAGTCCAGCCTGGGTGACCTCGTAATCCCCCCTCTCGAGCCGCCTCACGAGCCCTGCCTTCCTCAGCTCGCTCAGAGCCCCTGTCAGCGTGCCCCTCTTCAGCCCCAGCCCCTCTGAGAGCTCCCGAAGGTTCGTGAAGCTCGTGTCCCTCTTACCCATCAGGTGCTCCGCCCTCCTCAGCGCCAAGAACAGCAGGACCTGATCGGGTGCTGGGAGAGCATGTGCCGTTGGCCTGAGGACAAACCCCAAAGAGTCATCGTATATTATGTGATCCTTTAGAGAATTCAGCATCTCATGGAGGCTAACGTTTGCAACGAGGCTCTTAGCCAGCGAGTACGCCGGCACTACCCTCTCGACGAACTCGTGGAACGCCCTGATGACCGATGCCACATCGCCCTCAACGGTCAGCTCCAGATCACCGTGCCTGATGGTGACCCTGAGACTATTCCCCGACGACAAACCGGCTGTAATGGAGGAGAGGTGTATTTGTGTCTACGCCGATCCTGAAAGACCGGAGGACACACTTATCACCCACTCCGGGGCGACGCGTTCTCAGGATGCACCCGTTGAGCCATGTGACGCTTGCGGCGCTGTTGGTGCTGTCCGCGATAATCATCTACCCTCAGCAGCTCGCTTACCCCCCGATCGGTACGTCCCCCACGTCGGTCTCTTCGCCAGGGACGAACGCGTTGGTCTTGGCTTTGCCTGCAGAGCGCTCCGTGGCCCTTTACGAGGTCGGAACCGGCTCCCTTTGGAGGATCGGCCTCGGTTTCCAGGCTGAGGGTGTCGTCGCGTCAGGCGACCGGTCTATTGCCTACTCGAGGATCCAGCAAAAAGCCGCTGTGATCGACCTGAGGTCGAGGACTGCCCTGAAAGAGCTCGAGATGCGTGTCGAGGCCGCATGGCCCTACAATCAGGGGTTCGTCGTCCACGACGGAACGAGGCTAATCGTCTTGGGACCGGAGAACGAAATCGTCAGGTCTGTGAGGATTGGGTACGCTGGCTCACCTTGGTCGGGAAGCGCGTTCGGCAACTCCTTTTGGTTCGTCGGGGTGGATTTGACGACGCTGTATGTCCTCAACATCGTTAGCGGTGAGGTCAAGCAGGTTTACAAACACAACGACAAGATAACATCGGTTCTTGCGCTTTCCGAGAACAGGGTTGCTATCTCATCGAAGGGTTACATTGGAATTATCGGGGCAGACGGGTCGCGGAAGGACCTCAAGCTACCGTATTCTGTCTCCGAGCTGACGAGACTGTTCCCAGCGAAGGCAGGCAGGATGGTCTTCGTCGACGAGATCCATAAAGTTGTTGGCATCATAGGTGAGGATTTGGTGGAATACCGCGTAGTGGAAGAGCTTGCCGGCCTCATCACATCGCCGGCACCCTCGAAGCTCTACGTGATCGACCCATCGGCATCGAAGCTCTATCTCTTCGATCTGACCTTCGAACCGGAGATAAGGGAGGTGAGGTTCTCGGTCACCAGCAAATCGACGGTCAGAGTTGAGGCTGCGGTGGTCGACGCTGACAGAGACGTCGAGTCCGGCTACCCGCATGTGGTGGTAGACGACGGCAAAGGAAGCAGGATCGTCGTCCCGATGCGGGCCGTCTCCGGGGACAGGTACTCGGCCGATGTGGACTTGAGCTCCTTCAACGGGAAATTGAGCCTCAGGGTAGTCGTGAGGGACGAGGAAGGGCACATCGTCGAGAGCAAGGCCTACGAGGTCACCGTCGATGAAGGGGAGATCAGAACGGCCACCGCGCTGACCGTCACCGCAACTGCGAACACATCCCCCACGCAGGGAGCTGCAGGCGTCCAGCAGTTCCTCCTCCTTTCCGTGGAGTTGCTGTTCTTCCTGATCCTCATGGGCGCGCTCGTCCTGTTCGCGCTGAGGGCCCGCAGGACAGGCAGGGGGCGGAGCAGGAGGAGAAAACCTTAACCGGTTCAGAGGGAACAAGAGAAAACGGATGCCCAGGCACAAGCTACTCTGGTCGCCGACCGAGGAGGATGTAGAGAGCGCCAACGTCACGCGCTTCATCGAGTTCGTCTCCGAGAAGAGGGGGATCGAGTTGGCCGGCTATTTCGACCTTTACGACTGGTCGATCTCAAACATTCCAGCATTCTGGAGCGACGTTTGGGAGTTCACGAAGGTCATCACCTCAACCGGTTTCGAGCAGGTGGTCGACGACCTAGGGAGGTTCCCGGGTGCCAGGTGGTTCGTAAGAGCACGCTTGAACTTCGCCGAGAACCTGATGAGGTACAGCGACGAGCGAACGGCGATCGTCTTCAGGGACGAGCTCGGCGAGCGGAGGGAGTACACGTACAGGGACGTCCACCTAGAGGTCGCCCGGTTCAGGGAGTACCTGAGGGAGCTAGGGGTGGGGCCCGGCGACAGGGTCGTCTCCTACATGCCCAACATCCCCGAGACGGTCTTCGCGATGCTGGCAGCCACCAGCCTCGGTGCGGCTTGGTCCTCGACGGGCACGGAGCTGGGGCCGACAGCAGTGGTAGACAGGTTGGGTCAGCTCGAGCCCAAGGTCCTTATCACGGTCGATCAGTCGGTCTACAAGGGAAAGGTCAACGACCTAAGGGCCAACGTCGCCAAGATAGCCGGCTCCATTCCCTCGCTGAGGAGCGTCCTCGTCGTCGAGCGGTTCAGGGAGAGGGCAGAGGTCTCTGGTATACCGAAGGCCGTCAGCGCCTCGGAGGTCCTCTCAGAGAAGGGTCAGGCCGAGAGCGTCAGGTTCGAGCAGGTCGATTCGAACAGTCCGGTGTACATCATGTTCTCCTCCGGAACTACCGGTAAGCCGAAGTGCATGGTCCAGAGCGTTGCAGGCGTGTTGGTGAACCACCTGAAGGAGCTGATCCTGCACACGGACCTGAAGAGGGAAGACGCTCTGCTCTACATCACCTCGCCCAGCTGGATGATGTGGAACTGGATGACCAGCTCGCTCGCTGTGGGATCGAAGCTCGTGCTCTTCGACGGCAACCCGCTCTACCCCGATTGGAGGACGATGTGGAGGATAGCTGAGGAGGAAGGCGTGACGGTCTTCGGGTGCAGCGCCAGCTACATCTACGCCATTCGTGGAGCCGACGCCGAGCCGGGCAAGGAGTTCGACCTCTGGAGGCTCCGGGAGATATCCCAGACGGGCTCACCGCTATCGGCCGAAGGCTTCACTTGGGTCTACGAGCACGTCAAGTCCGACCTCTGGTTCAACTCGATATCAGGAGGTACTGACATCAACGGCTGCTTCCTAGCCGGGAGCCCGACCCTTCCGGTGTACGCCGGCGAGCTCCAAGCTCCAGCCCTCGGGATGAAGGTAAAGGCCTACGACGAGTCGGGCAACGAGGTCTACGACAGGGAGGGAGAGCTGGTATGCGAGGCACCCTCTCCATCGATGCCCATCTACTTCTGGAACGACCCCGATTACAAAAAATACGTCGAGACCTACTTCGAGTACTACCGTCGCGTCGGAAAGAACGTCTGGAGGCACGGCGACTGGATCACGATCTTCTCGGACACGAGGAGCGCCATAATACACGGGAGGTCGGACGCAACGCTGAAGGTCTCCGGGGTCAGGATCGGAACCGCCGAGATCTACAGGATAGTCGAGAGGTTCCCGGAGGTCGCCGACAGCCTCGTTGCATCACTGGACGTTGGAGGCGAGACCAAGGTGGTCCTCTTCGTCAAGATGAGGGAGGGACAGGAGCTTACGGAGGAGCTGATCGAACGGATCAGGAAGGCCCTGAGGGAGGAGGCCTCGCCGAGGCACGTCCCGCACTACGTGGTCCAGGCGCCCGACATCCCTTACACATTCAACCTGAAGAAAGTGGAGATAGCGGTCTCCAACATCCTCAACGGCAGGCCTGTGACGAACAGGGAGGCGATCGTGAACGCTGACGTCTTGGAGTTCTACGAGAGGTTCGCACAAGAGCTGAGAAGGAAGTTGATTGCTGGCAGAGAGAGTGGTTAGCGGGAAGGCTCGAAACCTTCTATGTCGAGTATCGAGCCGATGCGATCGCTCCTGAACTTTGGTCTAACCCTCATGCCCTCGCTCGGGTCGCCACCTCCGACGTAGCGGTGAAGGATTCCGCCCTCGAAGCCGTCGAAGGCCACGAAGACTAAGACCGTGCCGTCGGCCGTCCTGGTCCACGTGACGACCCTGCCCTCTCCAGGGACTTCAACGTACTCAACCTTCGAGTCGACGCAGTGCGGGCAGAAAGCGAAGGGCGGCACGTAGCTCCGCGAGCAGGAAGTGCACCTCGATCCCTTCAACGTGCCCTGCCTCAAGCCCTCGAGGAAGACGGAGAGCGCGAAGCCTGCCGGGTACTCGTAAGGGTTCTCGATCGCATGCCTGAACTCGCCGACCACCTCGCTCACCCCCTAACCGGTGCGAAGTAGAGGACGTCGGTGATGCTCCCAACCCTCTCCTCCTTCGGCCTCCATACCGGCCTCACCTTCATCCCAATCCTGATCTCTTGGGGATCGACCTCGCCGAGCCTGTGCAGTATGCCGGCAGCATGAGCGACCGTTTTGGAGTTGGGCCTGAGCACCTTCGTCCCCTCGAACCAGATCACCGCAATAGGCTCTGGTCTCGGAAGCCTGACCTTCGGGTTGGTGCCTATGTGAGCGATCGAGTAGGTCGCCACCTCGCCCTCACCGCTGTGCTCGATCCACTCGTCGACCCTCCTGAAGCACCACTCGCAGAAGGTCCTTGGAGGTATGAGGACTCTGCCGCAGCCGCTGCACCTCGTCCCCACGAACTTCCCCTCCTTCAGGCCCTCGAGGAACCTCGTCAGGGCGACACCTGTGCTCCTCCTGTACCTGAAGTCGAAGAGGTAGGGCGTCACGACCAGCGTCTCCGGCACCTCGAACTCAGTCCTGCCCTTCACCTCTCCCAAAGCTTTGGCCCAGGAGCTTATCCTGCCCTCTCCGACCTCGGCCGTCGCCCTCGACAGAAGCCCCGCCAGGCCCTCGTCGAGCCCTGCGAGCGTCTCCCTCCTGAACCTCACCAGCCTGACGCTCATCTCCTGCACACCACCACCGTCCCGACCTGCATGAGGTCGCCCCATGCCTGGGCTACGCCGACGTAGGCGTTGGGCACCTGCCTCTTCCCAGCCCGCTCTGAGAGCTGCCAGTAAAGCTCGGCCACCTTCATCAGACCTGCGGCGGCTATCGGGTTGCCGACACCGAGCAGGCCTCCGGACGGCGATGCGGGGTGGTCTCCGTCCCTGTGAAGCTGTCCCTCCTTCAGCAGCTTAGGAGCGAGGCCCGGCTTCCCCAGGAGGCCGTCGAGGTGGTGGAGCTCCTTGTACGTGAACGGGTCATAGGGTTCCCAGACGTCGACCTCCTTCAGAGGATTCGTTATCCCGGCCATCCTGTAAGCCTTCTGTGCGGCGAGGTAGACGTAGTACGGGAAAGCGAGGTCCCTGTTGGTCCAGTACTGCGAGTCGAGGCAAGTCGCCACGCCGTCTATCCAGACGGGTGTGTCCGTGAGCTTCCGGGCCACGTCCTCGGACGCCAGGAGGATTGCAACCGCACCGTCGGAGGTGGGGCTTATGTCAAGCCTGTTCACCGGCCAGACCATGACCTCCGACCTCAAGACGTCCTCCACCGTTATCTTAGCACCGAGCTGGGCGTGGGGGTGGTCGAGGGCGTTGGCCTTGTTCTTCACGGCGACCTCCGCTATCAGCTCCTTTGAAAGGTTGTGCGCCTCCATGTATCGCCTCATCTCCAGCGCGAAGATCCAGATCAGGTTCGGGCCGAGTGGTTGCTCTATGACGGGTTCGAAGATCGTCTGGAAGAGCTTCTGGGCGTGCGGGTATGGAGGGCTCATCTTCTCCCACGCCACGACGAGGAGCGTATCGAAGAGGCCTGAGGCGACGTGGTACCATCCGGAGACGGCGGCCGCAACCCCGCTTCCACCTCCCACGAAGACCCTCGTTATCGGCTTCCCGATCGCACCGGCTGCCTCGTTGGCTATCGAGACCTTGTCGTGGTATCCGTCGAAGGCGTCTGGAGCTGAGGCGCAGAGGACGCCGTCGACGTAACGGATCGAGAGCGACCCCACGTCGTCGAGGCACCTCTTCACCGCCTCCCTTATCATCTCCGGTGAGCTGTGAGGCAGCATCGACCTGAAGTCCGTCATGCCTGCACCCACAATCGCTACCCTCCTCACATCGCATCACCCGTCCTGAGGTAAACTAACGTGCCGGAGTCGGAGATCTCCGTGTGGAGCGACCCGACTATGGCGGTCCTCGCGCCCTTCACCTGCACGTTCCCCGCCTCGCCCCTAAGCTGCCTGACCGCGCTGACGAAGGCCCTGCCGCCAGAAGCGTTGAGTGAGTTGCCGTTGCCCAGACATCCTCCTGACGGGTTGAAGGGCAGCGCCGATCCCAGCTCCAGATCGCCTGCCCTCAGCATCCGCAACGCCTCGCCCTCGGACCCCAGCAAAGCGGAGAGGAACTGGAGCTCCTGATGAGCGAAGAACTCGGTGAACTCGACCAAGTCGCAAGACCTCATCGGGTTTCCCCGCAGGTCGCGCCCCACCCTCTCCAAAGCACCCTTCACCCACTCCATCACGCCCCACTTCCTCATCCATTGATGGGCACCGGAGGTGGCACCGGCCTGCCATATCGATGCGATCTCCACAGCTCTGTCCGATCCCTTTGCGGCCCTTTCCGATCCCAGAACCACTACCGCGACGTAGTCGGAGAACTGCGCCACGTGCTTCTGCCTTAGCGGCTCGTAGACGAACGTGGTCCTCTCGACGTCATCTGCATTCAACGCCTCACCGTATGGTCCCCCCGATCGAGCAGCGTTCCTCAGGTTCTTCTCCGCCACCAAAGAGAGGTCGCGGGTTGTGGACCCGGTCTTTCCGAGGAAAGCCCTCGCGTCCAGTCCAGCTATGGCGTACGGATCCGATAAGATCGGTCTCAGGCAGTGGGGATCAAGGGAGGACCTGAGGACGTCCGCGTAGTTCTCCATCTCGGAGGGCCTGGCGTGCGACTCGACTGCCACCAAATCCATCAGCCCTGACCTGACGGCCATGTAGGCGTGAAAGAGGGCCTCGAGGAAGTCGCCTGCAACGAGCATGTTGAACTTCAGCCTCGTCCCGACCTGATCGGGGGTGTATTCGTCGGCGATCGATACACCTTCGACGAAGTCCTGCTCTGCGGAGAAGAGTCCATCGACCTCGGAGGGCCCGATACCGGCATCTGCGTATGCCCGCACCGCCGCCTCGAATGTCATCTCCCTGAAGTCGAGGTCCTTCAGCGATTTAGTTGGCGGAAGTTCTCCTACCCCGAGCACATAGACCTTGTTATGTGCCATTACGTTATCAAGCTCAGTTAACCGGTATATAATATGATGCGTGCACAGCTTCTTGGGAACACCCCAAAACCTATGACAGCCCTGACAGAGGTTCCGCGATATGATGTCTGCGTTGCTGTTTCGATCTCACGCGAACTCCCTGAGCAACCTTCTTGCGATCTCCAGCACAAACCCCGCATCTTCTATTGCTTTTTCCGCGTCGAATCTTGTGTAAAGCTCCTCCGGCGGGATCTTGCTCTCCTCATCGCCGTACATCGCTAACTCCCTCTCCTTACGGAGACTCCTCGATATCGAGACGATCCGTTCCACATGTTCCTTGAACCACTCAGGGAAGTTCTCCCTCTCCCTTCTAATTATGGGGCCAACGTCGTGCCATTTTGGTGGTTCTATGCCCACGAGCCTGAGGCATGCCTTGAGGGACAGCTCAACGCATTCCTGGGCCTGCCTCACAGCATACGGGTAATTGCCGCGTTCGAGGGCAATTCTCGCCGTCGTCAACCTGTCCTCAGCCTGCCTTACGTTCGACCTTGCCAGCTCATAGCTATCCAACTATCCTCACTCTCTCTCTGGAATAACCGTGCTTCAGCTTCCAATACCACTTGCTCCCGATCCAAATTCTCGTGGCGCCAATTTCCTGTAACTTCTCCTTGAGCTTTGTGAGCAATTCTCTCAGGAAGTTGTCCTTGTCGTAAAGGATCACCGCGTCCTCGGTTAGGTCCAGGAACAGGGGCGGAATTTCTCTCGCCTCGTCTACGGTCAGAATGACAGGCGATACCGTTATCGCGTACCCCTCATCGAGCAACTTCTCCAGCACAGGATCCAGCTTGCTCTCTACGTTCAGGAATCTCTGAACCCTTTCCCTCCTGCTCCTCGGGAGCCTGCTCGCTATGATCAGGACGTCCAAGTCGCTGTCCTTCCTAGCAGTGCCCCTTGCTATCGATCCGAATACGGCAACCGAAACCAGATCATCGCCATATTCCGTTTTGATGAGCTCCACCAATCTGTTCACCAGCGACCGATACGGCTCTGCAATCCTTTCAGTCCCGTTCATGACTTGACCTCAGTCACTTCCCTGCCGACGGATTTTAACATTCAATCGGCGAACCAGCTAGCAGGCGAATGGCTCCTGTAACAGAGTCAAGTTGGTGCTATGCTATTGACACTACAACAGAAGAAAAGTCATTCTGGGGAGATCAGTAGGACTTCGGCAGGCCGAGGACGTGGGTTCCGATGTAACTCAACACCAACTCGTTCGTCACGGGAGCCGTTTTGAAGAGCCTGAGGATAGGGTAGAGGTTGACGAGGTCGGTCCCAAGCTCGAAGGCATAGCCACCGAACGTTTGCATCGCTATGTCGAGCGCCTCCAGCCCGGCCTCCGAGGCGAGGAGCTTGGCGATGTTCGCCAGCTCAAGGCCCTTGCCGAACTGGTCGTGGAGCCTTGCGGCGTTGTAAATGACAGAGCGGGCGGCCTCCAGGTGCGCAGCTGCCCTCGCCATGGGGAACTGCAGGCCCTGGTGCGAGCCTATCGGGACGTCGAAGACCCTCCTGCTCTTGGCGTAATCGACGGCCTTGCTCAGGGCGAAGTCGCCGAGGCCGACAGCGATCGATGCGATCAGCAACCTCTCCACGTTCAGCCCCTCGAAGAGGGCCTTGTACCCCTCACCCTCTTTACCGATCAGGTTCTCCTCAGGGACCCTGACGGAGTCGAAGTAGACCGCGTACTGCCACTCTGGCCCCCTCATGTCGATGTCGAGCCGCTCCATCCTGATGTTCGGATCGGACGTCTCGAGGACGAAGAGGGATATCCCGTACCTCTTGTCGCCGACCTCCTCATAGCGCTTGGTCCTCGCCACCAGCAGCATGAAGTCCGACTCCCTCGCGCCGCTGATGAAGACCTTCTGGCCCGTGATCACGTAGCCGTCGCTCTCCTTCCTGGCCAGCGTCGAGATCCTCCAGGTGTTCGAGCCGGCCTCTGGCTCCGTCAGCGCGAAGCTCATCCTCTTGCCCTCGGTGCAGGTAGGCGTGACGAACCTCCGTATCTGGTCCTCGTTCCCTGCCGAGAGGACTATGTGTCTGCTGAAGTGCGTGACGAGGAACTGGAGGACCGGTAAACCCTCGAGCGCCAAGGCCTCCTGAGTCAGAACCGCGCCCATCAACCCGAACCCTGACCCTCCGTACCTCTCCGGGACGCCTACACCTGTGAGACCCTGCCTCCGCATCTCCTCCCAAAGCTCGTCGGGCGGCTCCTTCCTCTCCCACTTCTCCAGCCAATAGGACCTGCCGAAGGACCTCGAGACGGACCTCGCTGTCTTGAGTAGCAGGCTCTCCTCTTCGCTCAAGGTCTCGTGCATAGGTATCCGCATCCCTTCAGACCCCCGGATCTCAGTGGGCGGCCGACTTCCTTATCGCGTTGGCTATCCGGTCCTTGTTGGGGAGGTAAAGGTGCTCGTGGACCAACGGATACGGCGTGTCGTATCCCGTGACTCTGATCACCGGCGCCTCGAGGCTGTAGATCTCCCTCTCAGCGATCGTCGCTGCTATCTCAGCTCCGAACCCTGAGGTCTTTTGTGCCTCGTGGACTATCACAGGTCTCCCAGTCTTCCTGACAGACCTCGAGATCGCCTCCCAGTCGTAAGGTATCAGGCTCCTCAGGTCGATGACCTCCACCGATATCCCCTCCTTCTCCACCTCCTCGGCCGCTGCCAAAGCGTCGTAAACGGTGGCGCCGTAGGTGATGACCGTCACGTCGTCCCCCTCTCTCACCAATCTCGCCTTCCCGATGGGCACGGTGTACTCGCCGTCTGGGACTTCCTCCTTGAGGGAGTGGTAGAGGCGCTTGGGCTCGAAGAAGATCACCGGGTCGTCGTCCCTTATCGCCGAGATCAGGAGGCCCTTGGCGTCGGAGGGGGTGGAGGGCACAACCACCTTCAGGCCTGCGGTGTGTGTGAAGTAGGACTCGGGGCTCTGAGAGTGGTACATCCCTCCCCGCACACCACCTCCGACAGGGGCCCTGACGACGAGGGGTGCCGTGTAATGCCCCGCGTTCCTGTACCTGAACTTGGCGACGTTCGAGACCAGCTGTTCGAACCCTCCGAAGATGAAGTCGGAGAACTGGATCTCAGCGACGGGCCTCATCCCGTTGGCCGCGAGGCCGAGCGCAACGCCGATTATCGCGGACTCCGAGAGCGGTGTGTCCATCACCCTCATCGGGCCGAACTCGACCAGGAGGCCCTCCGTGCACCTGAAGACGCCTCCGTTGACGCCTACGTCCTCACCCAGGACCACGACCCGCTCGTCGCGGCGCATCTCGTACCTCAGTGCCTCGTTGATCGCCTTAGCGAAGGTCAGGACCGTCATCTCCTCATCACCCTCTCGGCCCTGAGCTGCTGCCGGAACTCATCGATCTGCTCCCTCAGCTGAGGCGTAGGCTCCGCGTAGACATCCTCGAATATCACCTCCGGATCCAGACCCGGCTTGGCAAGTGCCCTCTCCACCTCGGCCGAAACGAGGGTCTCGATCTCGGACCAGAGCGCTTTGTCGCCCTCCTCTTCGATGACGCCTTTGGCGATGAGGTAGGCCCTCATCCTCTCTATCGGGTCCCTCTTCATCCACTGCTGGACCTCCTCCTCTGACCTGTACCTCTTCGGGTCGTCGCTGGTCGTGTGGGCTCCGAGCCTGTAGGTGACCGCCTCGATCAGCACCGGGTCTCCTCCGTTCCTGACCTCCTCGAAGACAGACCTCGATACGAGGTACATCGCGATGACGTCGTTGCCGTCGACCCTGAAGCCGCTCAGCCCGTAGGCTATTGCCTTCTGAGCTATCGTCGCCGCACCCGTCTGGCGGCTGACCGGCGTCGAGATAGCGTACTGGTTGTTCCTGCAGATGAAGACTATCGGGGGCTTGTAGACGCTGGCGAAGTTGACGCCCTCGTGGAAGTCGCCCTTGGAGGTAGCTCCGTCGCCGAAGTAGGTGACGACCAGCCTCCTCTCTCCCCTTATCTTGAAGGCCAGCGCATACCCGACTGCCATCGGTATCTGCGTCGAGACCGGCGTCGGTGCTGGTACGATGTTGAACCTTCTGTCGCCGAAGACCGCGAACTCGTGTCCCTTCAGCGGGTCGTCGACCGTGTTCAGCTGCCTGTCGAGTATCTCAGAGACCGGGACTCCCCTCGTGAGAAAGACTCCCAGCTCCCTGTACGAAGGGAAGACCACGTCCTCCGGCTGGAGGGCCAGGGCTGAGCCGACCATAGCTGCCTCCTCGCCCATCGCCTCCGCGTAGAGCGCCACCTTCCCCATCCTCTGGAGACGCAGGAGGTATCGGTCTAGAACCCTCGTCAACACCATCAGCCTGTACATCCTCAGCAAGACCTCCCTGTCGAGTCCGAGCTCCTCCGGGTCCGGGGGCCTTCTCTTACCGAGGACCGTGATGAATACCCACCACCCCCTCGTTCTCTCTAAAACACATTCCCAGTCATAAGGTTGTTCCCTGCACAGTTGTCGTGCGAAACTCCGTGAAGTGGTACGATCGTATGAAAAATCAGCGGGCGTAAAAGGTCTTGGAACGGAGATACGGGGATATTCCGAGGAGCTGGCCGCGTCCGGTGCAGCGGCAGACGCTAATAACAGTCGGGCCAACTCGGGCAACGATGCTGTTCGACAGGCTGAGGCAGGGGAGGAACGAGAGGAAGATCGCATCGCTCGAGGTGAAGCTGAACAGGTCGCTGACTGCAGTGAACGCCAGCATCTCCAGGCTCAACAAGAAGTACTCGGAGCTCGAGGCGAAGGGGAGGGAGCTCTTCGAGAGGTGCGTGCATGCCCTCTCCTCGGGCGACGAGGAGCACGCCAAGATCTACGCCGACGAGATCATCGCCCTCAGAAGGCTCGCAAAGATCATCATGAGCAAGCTGATACTGCTGGAGCAGGTCAAGGTCAGGCTTGAGACGGTGATGGAGCTGACGGAGGTCCTCGGCCTCCTCTCCTCCCTTAGGGGAGTGGTACAAGTCGTGGCTCGGGAACTCAGCTCCGTCACCCCTGACGTATCGGTCGTCCTGAACCAACTCTCTGAGGACCTGGAGTCGTTGGTCGCCACTACCTCGGCCGCGGTCCCGACTCCGGAACCGCAGCGCCTCAGCGTTGACGGCGAGGCCGAGGAGGTGCTGGAGATGGCCAAGAGGCTGGCTGCAGAGAGGGTCAGGATGTCGTTCCCGGACGTTCCGGTCATGTCGGAGAGGGAGAAGGCCGTCTACGAGCTGATCTCGTCGATGGGTGACTCCTACGCTCTGGACATAGGGCAGCTATCGAAGGCCCTCGGGCTCTCGGAGGACGAGGTGGAGGAGGTTTTGGAGTCGCTGGCGAACAAGGGGTTGATAGAGATCTCCTACGCTTGAGTCACCATCAGGACGCTCCGAACCGCGCGTTCCAATCCTCGAACGTCCTGACGCTTTCCTTGCTTATCGAGGGCCTCCTCCTCGCCATAGCTCTCCTGATGTCTTGCATCGTTATCTCCGGCGGCTCCTCAAGCCCCTCCTCGAACATCCTCTTCACCGCCTCCAGCTGGACGTCGAGGCAGACCGAGAAGATGTCGTGGGGCGAATAGCCCTCCATCTCCTCGGCGACCTTCGCGACGTCGAGGTCCTTAGAGACGTTGAGCTTCGCGAGGTAGTGCTCCAGTATCCTCTTCCTCTCAACAGGACCGGGAGGGGGTATGTAGATGCGCTTCTGGAACCTCCGTATGAAGGGCTCGTCCAGGAGCCAGGGCTTGTTGGTGGCCGCCATGAGGAAGAGGAAGGACCTCGAGAACTTCGTCAGTATCCCGTCCATCTCAGAGAGCAGCTGGTTCCTGACCCTCGCCTCTCCACCCACCTCTACCTGCCGGTGGACCGCGAGCCAGTCGACCTCGTCGATGAAGACGATCACCGGCTTCCCAGACAGGGCCTCGCTGCGGGCTGTGCTGAAGATCCGCTGGAGGTTCTTCTCACTCTCGCCTAGCCACTTCGACATTATCCTCGCGGCATCTATAACGTAAAGCTTGGCGTCGGCCTCGTTCGCGGTCGCAGCCACCAGCAGCGTCTTCCCGCATCCCGGTGGACCGAAGAGGAGGATCCCGGTCGGCCAGCCCAACGGATAGAGCTCGGGCCTCTTGCACGGGTAGATGATGCTCTCCTTCAGTGCCTCCTTCACCGGTTCGAGGCCGACGATGTCGTCCCACCTGACGGGAGGTCTCGACTCGAGGGCAGAGGACAGTTGTCCTCCCTTCTCCCTCGCGTCCAGCTCCTCCGGCAGCGGTCCCCTCGCGTCGCCGTCCTCTTGGAGCTCCTTCAACCTCCTCGAGTACGCAGCTATCCTCTCCTTGTAGACCTCCCTGTTGACGGGACTGTCGGTCAGCTCCACCAGCTTCACAAGGAGCCCTATGACCTCTCGGTAGGCCTTGACGGCCTCGGCCTTCGACCCGGCCCTGTCGAGCAATATGGCCCTCTTCGCCTTGCTCGCCGCGAGCCTTTCGAGCTCGTTCATCTTCATGCGACCGATAACGCGTTATATGATCAGCATGACAGGCGTCGGAGCTGGGATGATGGGCCCGGTATTACTCAAAAACTCGGATGGGAACACGCGAGGTTCCTCTCAACTTTCCTTCTCCTCGAGCTTCATGCCCAGATGTGTGTAGATCGCGAGCTTCAGGACCTTCAGGCTCAGCGTGGCGCACTTGATCCTAACGGGGCTCAGCTGTACGCCGAGCATCTCGATGACGTCGTCCCTTCCCAACTTCCTCGCCTCATCGAGGGTCATCCCCTTGATCCGCTCTGTCAACATCGAGGCGGAGGCCTGGCTTATCGCGCACCCCTTCCCCTTGAACCGGACGTCGACGATCCTGTCGCCCTCTATCTTCAGATGCATCTCGACGACGTCTCCGCAGAGCGGGTTCGAGTCCTTCGCCCTCACAGTCGCGTCAGGGAGGTCGCCGAAGTTCCGGGGGTTCCTGTAATGATCGAGGATTATCTCGATCTCGGGCGACGCCACGTCAGAATCCAGCCGTCACCAGCTCATAAAAATACGTCATGAGAACAGCGTGCGGAGAGGCGACCCGCTTCAACGCTTGGGACCGACCTCGAGCTCCAGGTCGAACTGCTGGCAGATCTTGTGGACCCGCCTCTGGAGCTTCTTGACGTAGACCCTCATCTGCTCAGGAGGTATCTCGAGCCTCACGACGCCGCCGGAGACCCTCAGGTCGTATCCCTCGATGTAGCGCCCGATCACCCTGTCGAGCAAGAGCTTCACCCTCGCATCGCCGCGCTCCTCCTGTTCCTCCGCTCCTACTGGGACGATGAACGTCCTCTCCCCGAAGACGTACATTTCGTACTCCACCTCGCCGGTGAAGAGGTTCCTCACCTGTATCGTGGGCCTCGCGAGGTCGGCCCTCTTCATCCCCCTAGGGACACGCACCGAGACCTCGAGGACGTAGACCTTCGAGACCTCACCGGCCTTCATGAAGATGACCGTGTCGACGATGGAGGGGACTACACCGATGTCGACCCTGTTGGCGATGCGCTGGATCGCGTCGATCGGTGTCGTCGCGTGGACCACTCCCACCATCCCTATCCCGGCCAGCCGCAGGTCGATGAAGAGCTGGAAGTCGTCATCGTCCCTCATCTCGTCGAAGACCGTGTAATCGGGCCTGCTGAGGAGGAGGACGTCGTGCAGCTCGCCCTCAACGGACGCGCTCTTCGAGTACTGAGTCACCTCATCGGACAGAATCAGATCCCTCGGGCTCTCTATCGTCTTAACCACCTTCCCCAGCGACCTGTAGTACTCGGCAAGGGCCTGAGCGAAGGTCGACTTGCCCATCCCTGGGCCTCCTGCGATGAGGATGCCCTCCGCCCTGCTGACGAGTCTCTCTTTCAGGACTTGAGGCAGCTCGTACTCGTCGAGGCTCTTCCTCACTATCGGCCTGACGACCGTCACCTCCAATCCGTCGCTGAGAGGAGGTCTTGTGACGACGATCCTGTACTCGCCGTACTGGAGGATCAGCGTGTTCTCCCTCTGGACCTCTATGAAGGAGGTCCTCGAGAGGTCGTCGTGAACCCTCTGGAGGAGGTCCAGGACGAAGACCTCGAGGCTCTCGCGCTTCACGGGCTCCTCTGAGAGCTCGACGAAGCTCCAGCGTCCTGGCGTGCCGACCTTCACCCTCGGCTTAACGCCCTCCTTCAGGTGGAGCGACATCACGTTCCCGGTGAATATCCTGTCGAGCTCCCACTCTCCCTTTATCCTGACTTTGACGACGTCGGCGCCTAGGGCCTCGCAGACCTTCTGGGCGAAGGGATCGGCCGTCAGAACGGACGCGCCCGTCTTCAGCGCCAAGGCCGCAAGCGCCTCGTACGGGTCAGAGGCAGTCTCATCCTCGACGATCTCGATCGGAATGCCCCGCTCAGAACAGAGCCTGCGGAGCCGAGTGAGCTCCTTGATCGCCGCGTCGTCGCCCCTCCTCAACCTCTCCTTGATACTCTTCAGGATCATTCGATGTAGGAGGACCTTCCCGGATATCCTCCCTGATTCTACGTATTCAGCCGCTGCTCCTGTAATTATGGACAGCTCGTCCACTATTACGTCCGGCACACCCTGTCTCTGCAGGGGGATGGGACGCGTTGCTTATGAGTGTGAGCCTTTACTGGGGGGTCGAAGACCGTTGTTGCGCAGAACACTTATAACCAATCCAGGGTTTTTATCGGTAGGATTGGCCATGCTCGCAACGACCTCGATCGATAACGAATGCCCCCGCTGCCATGCGGAGCTCCCCGAGAAGGCCCATCGCTGCCCGAGGTGCGGGCTTTGCGTCACCTGTTCTTCTCAATGACGACGATCAACTCAGGGAAACCGGGAGATCTCCGGACGTGAGGTAAATCGATCCGTCGGCCTTCAGAGCCATCCCGACAGCCCTGACCTCGACGCTCCTTCGCCCCGCCTCCTTCAGCTCGTTCGCGAATATCGGATCGCAGCTGGCACAAGGCCTGAAGCTCCTGCAGAGCGGGTGGGCAGCGACGAAGACCATTACCGCCCTCATGCCCTGTGAAGCGATCGCCTCGAGCACCTTCAGATGCCTCCTCCCCCTCTCGCTGGGCACGTCGGGATACATGCAGTTCCCCGAGCCGTCGTGGAAGACGGCCGACTTCAGCTCGAGGTAGCCGCCCATCCCTGAAGACGACGAGACGGCGTAGTCGAATCTAACCCCTCCGTACCTAACCTCCTTCTTTTGCAGCGTCCAACCCCTCAGCCATCCGATCAGTCCCCTCTCCCACGCCACCTCGAAAGACCTCGCCTGAAGGTAGGGATCGATGAGCGCAGCGTCCTCGCCAGTCACCGCAACGCCTACGAGCGTCCCTGAGGTCCTCTTCGCATTCGATTTCCTTCCCTCGAGATAGTACAGCACTGCTCCAGGCTGCAGAAGATCTCCGAGCTTTCCGGTGTTCCTGTTGTGCAGCAGCAGAACAGTACCGTCAGGTGCGGCGGCCTTAACGGTGAACCGGTTGAGCCTCTCGAGGAACGCGGCCCTCCTGAGGTCTAGCCGGAGCAGCTCCTCCAACCCTGTCACCCTCAGATCATAGTCCCGATCCCTATAGAAGGGAGACAGCAACCGCGATGTAAACGGCATAGCCCAGCAAGCCCAAGAGGAGCAGGCGGTGCGCAGCGAACCGGAGGACGAGACTGTACAGGCCGCCTACGGCCGAGTAGAGCAGGATCAGCCAGATCGCTCCGACCGGAAGGCTTGACCCGGTCGCTATGAGCCCGAGCCCTATCACGAGCGATGACTGGAGGACGTTCTCGCCGGAGAGGAGCGCCAAACCCATCGAGGCTTTGCCACGGAGGGTCCAGACCAGAGCCACCAAGACCTCCTCGAGGCACGTCGCAAATGGAGAGAGCAGCAGACCGTAGACCAGCGGGTCGTTCGTCAGCAGCACCGAGTCGAGGAACGCGTCGGCAGCCCAGATCATCGCCATCGCAGCCGAAGCCGTCTGGACTGTTACGAGCGCCGTGCTCCTCTTCCCGACCAAACGCTCCAAGAACGTCGCCTCAGCGACCATCAGCTCGCCTGGCTCCTCCAGGATCCAGCGGCCCACAAAGAGGAAGGAGAGGAGGTAAAGGGCTCCGAGGACGTAAAGCCCCACAACGTTCAGGAAAACGACGAGCGTTGCAGGAAGCATCAGCAAGGAGAACCGCAGGTATACCTTCGAGACCCTCTGCTGGACCTCAGCCTCCCTCACTAAGATTCCGACGACCGGCGCTCCCAAGAAGAGCGTTATGGAGGGTGCCGCTATCACGCTCGAGAGGCCCACCTCCCTCGCGCCCTCGGCGCCGTGAAACGGGCTCACTAGGGCAATTATCGTCTCCGGAAGCGCCGTCAGGACCGCAGCGAGCAAAGCACCGGTGGCGAACCTCGTCAGGCCTAGCCTCTCGCCGAGCGCCTCGACGCCGTTGACGAAGGCGAGGACCGAGGCAACCAGAACAGTTATCGGAAGCGCGAACTCGATCAGCAAACTGCTTCCCCGTCACAATCCCTCAGAGGTCTATCAACCTAACCGCAGGAGCCAGGCCGCAAAAAACCCGAGGATCGAGGTCACCACGCTCCAGACGACGACCCTGATCACGGCCCGCCAACCGATCACGTGCAAAGAAGCCTGCAAGGGGAGAAGGGCTGAAGAAGCCAAGATGTAATGGGATATGCTCGTCGGGACCGAGAGGTGCAAGAAGAGCAGCATGGTAACCGAGGACCCTACAGCGGCCGAGGACACTCCCTGCGGCGAGACCCGCACGACCCTCTCGGCGATGTAGTCCCAGATGCCCCTGCCAAGGGAGACGGCTCCGAGAGTCCAGGAGAGTGCGATCACGAGGTGACGAACTGGCCAACTGCCGTTCTCCACAAGCGACGCTACGAAGCCCATGTTGTTGCCGGTCACCACGTACGTCGTGAAGAAGGAAACGAGGTAAAGCGAAAGGCGGTTCATGGTGTTGACGGTGAGGGGGCCGAGGTCGGAGACCAACCGCCTCATCGAGAGATGCGTTGCAACCGTCAAACCCGAAGCGATAAACGGTCCCACAATCCAGCCCATTACCAGATACAGGACGATATGCTGTTCGATTGTCCCTCCATGTCCCAGAATTTCTCCTATCGCGGTAAGCACGAGAACGTGAGAGAAGCTTATCGGAGTTGCCGTGATCGATCCGAGCAAGAGGAAAAGGAAGGTGATGGAGAGGATCCTCGTCAACCCTTCAGCACCAAGACTTCCGCCGAGAAGGACGGTGTGGGTAACGAACCTCCCGCCGATCACGGTTCCTGTAAGCCCTCCGAGCAACACAGCACAGGTCAGGCACCTCGAGCCTCCGGAGGACCGAACGAGGCTGATGATCAGCGATCCCGTGCTCCACCCGTGAACTAAGGCTATGAGGGACGCCAATAGCAGGGCTGCCGCTCCTTGATCCCAGGACATCTCATCCGTAGGTGACCGCTATCAGGTTCAGGAGCACGTCGCTCGAGTCCTCAGCTGCGTCGCAGACGTTGTCAAGCAACAGCACGAACTCCCTCATCAGCACGAAATCTGCGGGGTCCATGCTTGCCTTATGCTCGAAGAGCTGCCTGATCGCTTCGTCTTTTTGCTCGTCCGCCTCCTCCTCCCACTCTTCAACCTCTTGCACGTCCTCGACGGTGATCCTCCGGTCCTCAGCTATTTTCCGAAGGGCCTTAGTCAGGGCTTCGATGCACTGGGATTGGCAGTGGAGGAGCCTCTGCAAAGCCTCCGACTTGAGCAGGGGGGAGAAGTCGATCCCAGCGCTCGAGGAGGTGTAAAGGAGCCTTCCGGCGTCTTTCGAGTAATCGGCGATCTTGTCCATCCGCTCGACCAGCTCCAGAAGGAGCTCCCTGAGGTTAGCGAAGAACCCGCCCCTCGAGATCTCCTCGGAAAGTTTCTTCCTGGTGAAGTCGGCCTTCGCCTCCATCTCCATGAGCCGCTCGTAAGCTTCCAAGGCCTCGCCGTCCCGGTCGCCCATCAGCGAACCTATCAGGTCCCTGAGGGCCGACGCTGTGAGGGCAATCTCATCGGCGTACCTCAGGATCGTCGCGAAGACCTCCGTCTCCCTCCTCATGAAAGGCCGCAGAACCCTCGACACCAGACCCATACTCTGAAAAGGAGCTAGTGCCGTCGTAAAAGCGCAACTCCGAGGCGTCACACCGATCAGGACGAGCCCCCTAGGCCCAACCAGGACAACGTTTTCACTCAGGCGAGGACGACCGTTTTCGTGCCTAGGCGTCCGAGGGACATCTTCAGCAGGCGTTACAGGCACAGGATAGGCTACGAGGGCGAGTACTACCTCATCAGGAAGCTCAACGACCTCAAGAGGCCCGGCTACTGCGCCGTCAGGACGCCTGGAAGCGGGACGGGGAAACTGAGCCTCAAGCCCGACGTCCTCGCGGTCGACAACGGCGAGCTATGCGCGATAGAGGTCAAGTCGACCAACAAGAAGGAGGTCTACATCCCACGAGAGCAGCTCGAACGGCTCCTCGCCTTCACCGAGCTCTTCGTCGTCCGGTGCCCCTCCTGCGGTCACGAGATCAGACCTAAGCCGATGATCGCGGTCCGTTTCCTCGGAAGGGGATGGGTCGTGAAGGAGGTGAGCGAGGTGAAGGAGGGGATGACCGTCAGGTCCGAGGAGGTAGGCGATGAGGGCGGTTGAGGGGAAGAGGGTCCTGATAGCCGGTGCCACGTCGGAGATAGGTGCGGAGACCGCGAGGCTCCTCGCGAGGGAGGGAGCTGACCTTCTGCTGGTCGCTAGGCGGAGGGAGTTGCTCGAGGCCCTGGCAACGGAGTGCGCTCGATATTACGGTGTGAACTCGACAGCTCTGCCCCTCGATCTGACAGCCGAAGGTTCTGCCGAGAGATTGAGGGATGAAGTGGTGCGGAGGTTCGGTCGGCTTGACGCGCTCGTCAGCTACGTCGGTTATCCCTTCGATCCAGACCTCTGGTACAGGAGCCTTAGGGACCTCAGGGAGGAGGAGCTGAGGAGGGTCTTCGACGTCGATTTCTTCGCCAACTTCCGCCTCGTGAGATCGCTCCTTGAGATCCTACGAGGAGGCGTCGTGGTCCTCACGACATCGACCCCTGCGATCTCATGGTACCGTTACGGATCGGCCTACTCGATGGCGAAGCTCGCGGTGGTCGGTCTGGTCCGTTCGATCGCCGCCGAGTACAGGGACCTTGGGATAAGGGCCTATGCCCTCGCCCTGGGAAACATCAGGACAAGCGCGACCTTCGACAAGATGACCGAAGAGGAGAGGAGGGCCCTCGCTGAGGAGTCGCCGATGGGCAGGTGGGGTGAACCGGTCGAGGTGGCCAGGGTCGTCCTCGCCCTGATCTCTGACCTCTTCAGCTTCGTCAACGGACAGGTGATCGTCGTCGACGGAGGGACGCTGATGATCGGGTGAGGGTCGTCTCTGCGCAATAACCTAAAAGCGAGTCGGATTTCAGACGGTTGGAGCGGCCTTGATCGAGAAGAAGTCGGCAGGTGCGGTGATATTCAACGAGACGCTCGGCGAGCGGTACTACCTGCTGCTGCTCTACGACGCTGGGCACTGGGACTTCCCGAAGGGCGGCATAGAGGAGGGCGAGAGCGAGCTGGACGCAGTTATCAGGGAGGTGAGGGAGGAGACAGGGATAACCGATCTGAAGCTGATCGAGGGCTTCCGGCAGACCATCTCGTACCAGTTCAAGAGTTCCGAGGGCGAGATCAACAAGACCGTCGTCTTCTACCTGGGCAGCACCTCGACCTTCAAGGTGACCCTCAGCCACGAGCACAAGGCATACGCTTGGTTGAAGTTCGAGGACGCGCTGGAACACCTGACCTTCGATACAGCCCGCTCGGTCCTGAAGGTCGCACACAAGTTCCTCGAGAACCTGTCAAGGTCCAAGGCACAAGAGGGGCTGAAGTCGAACGTCACCAGGTGGTGAGGCTCGGTGATCAGGCGTCGTGGTGTTGCGGCCGCAGCGTTAACCCTAACAACGTTGGTGCTCCTGTCCCTGGTAAACGTCCAGACGGCCTTTGCGCAGACGAGCGACCTGCAGCTGAAGGTTGTGGATTACAACGGCAACCCGGTCGGGAACGTGGAGGTCCTCCTCACCAACTCCACACTCAGGAGGGCGTTCCGCAGCACATCGGCAGGCATCGCGACCTTCAGGGGCCTATCGCCTGGGGAGTACAACGTACAGGTCACGATCGATAACGTCCCTGTGGCGAACGAAACGGTCAGGGTGCCCCACGAGGGCGAAAGGGTCGTAAGGCTTGCGGTCGCTGAGCTGAAGGCCCGCGTCCTAGACGCAGAGGGTGCAGGTGTCAAGGGCGTAACGGTTCAGATCAGGTCGTCGACCGGAAAGGTTACCCGCTCCGCCACTTCGTCCGAGGACGGAACGGTCTCCTTCAGCAACCTCCCGCTCTCAACGCTCAGAGACGTCGGAACCTATACCGTCACCGTCAAGGTGATGAACGCGACCGTCCTCGAGACTGTAGCAGACCACGCTCCTTTGAACAGGACGCTGGACCTCGTTGCGCCCCTCGTCAGGCTCAGGCTCGAAGTGGTCGACATGCAGGGGGAGCGGGTGAGCGACGTCGAGCTCAGGCTGTCGGCCAACGGCGTGCTCTTCTCATCGAGCGCCGCGAAGGGGGAGGCGCTCCTTACGGGACTCCCGACATCGCAAGTGGTCGGCCAATACAACCTGACGGTCGTCAAGAACTACGGCGGAACAAGGGTGACCGTTTTGACCGACTCGCTGACGGTCCTCGAGCCCTCCAACAAAACGTTGGTCCTGAACGTGGCCGACGCCGATCTCAAGGTGCTCGCCGACGGCTCCGATCCCGTTAGGGGTGCAACCGTTGAGGTGCGTTCCTCCACCGGTTCGAGGCTCGCTAGGGGAACGACCGACGATTCCGGCCGGGTCACCTTCCAAGACCTGCCCCTCAGCACCCTCACAGGGGTCGGCGACCTCGAGTTCAGGGTCATAATTCGCGGAAAGTCTCTGCTGAACAAGACCGTCCACATGACAGGCCCTCTCAGTGACCTCAGGCTCGAGCTCCCGCGAAGGGAGGTCTCCATCAAGCTCCTGAAGCCCGACGGCTCGCCCCTTCCCGAAGCGTTCGTCGAATTGACCGAGCCTGGCACGGACCGGAAGATCTCAGTCGCGTCAGGAGGGGACGGCACCGTGAGGTTCGCAGTGCTGCCCGTCAGGTCGCAGGTCAAAGTCGTCTACAGGGGATTGACGGTCCAGTCTGAAGAAGTTGACTTCTCGTCGCCGCCCTCGACCCTGCAGGTCAAAGGTGTCTCGATCCCTGTCACGATAACGTACAAGGACTGGGCGGGTTCGCAGCTCAGGGGGATTCAGGTCAAGGCATGGCAGGACAGCGAAGAGCTGCCCGTTCAGATCAAGGACGGCACGGCGAGCTTCATCGTACCAGTGAGGGGTGTGGTGATCGTGGAGGCTCTGCTCGCGGGTCAGGTCATCGAGCGACGTGAGTTGCGGATCGATGAGCCTACTGCCTTAACAATCTACGTCAGGGGCGTTCAAGTCGGGGAGGGCATAATCAGCCCTGAAGCCGTCGGAACGGCAGGCGCTGTAGCCGTTGCTGCCGTGTTGGTTTCGTTGGGAGTTCTGCTCTACATCAGAACCGTCAAGACTGCCCGTAGGACCCTATAACCTGGTCATACAGCTTGAGATATCTTTTACTAACGACGTGGTAATCGAACTCCTTCACAAGCTCCCTTCCTTTTTTGATCAGCTCCTCCCTTTTCTCATCAAGGACGCTGAAGGCCCTCACCCAACCCTCAACCGTAGGCTCGGTCAGGATCAGTGCGTCCCTGAAGGGCCAGAAAGCTGGAAGATCGTTGGCGATGACGGGACAGCCTGACGCCCAAGCCTCGAGCATGACGCTCGGCATCCCCTCCCAGACCGACGTGATCATCAGGCACACGGCCGACTTCATGTGGGAGATCACTACCTCCCACGGAACGACCTCCTCGACGCCGAAGGCCCTGTACCTCAGGCCGAGCATCCTCACGACCTCGACGAAGAGACGGTAGTTCTTGATGGGGTCGTTCCGGCCTACGAAGAGGACGAATTTCTCGCCGGAGGGTCTGATGCGCTCGATTGCCTCGACGTCGGTCATGTTCGGTATCCAGATCCAACCCTTCCTTTCGGCCTCGACCTTCATCACGGAGGTGATGGCCCCGATGCGGCCCCGAAAGGCCCTGAGCCCCAGCTCCAGAAGACCTGCAGCCTTGCCGTACTTCCTCCTGAACTCGGCCTCACCGCCGTGCACCGTCACGACTGCCCTCTCCGCACCTAACAGCGCCGGGAAGAGCTTCGGCGAGTGGAGATGCACCAACTCGAAACCCCTCAGTTTCGCCGACGAGAAGAGGGCGAACGAAAGCGATCCCGTCTTAGGGAGGCGCAGGTGCGGCACGTTCCCCGAGTGGAAGACCCTCACGTCGACGCCGAGCTCCCTCAGCCCCTTCTCCAGCAAGTAAACGTGTCTTCCTGAACCGCTACCACCGCCGTAGGTGAAGTTCACCAGCGCCACATTCAATCCGTCCATCCTCCGAGACGATCGCGATGCAACCCGTCGCAGGCCTTGCAAACCAGCATTTGAAGACCTCGTCGTAAGGTGATCGCCGAGCCTCCCCTCACATGCTTGACGGTGGTACGTTTATTTCGAGGTCGGGAACTCGGGGAGCAGATGTCGGCGGAGGGAGAGGCCCAGCAGCAGGCTCAACAGCAGAAGCAGAAGACCATATGGGGAATCGTCCACATTTACTCGTCGTACAACAACATCCTGATCACGGTCACTGACATCACGGGAAGCGAGACGATCGCGAAGGCCAGCGGCGGTATGTTCGTCACTGGAGGAAGGATGGAGGCATCGCCTTACGCAGCGATGAGGGTTGCCAGCTACGTGATGGAGATCGCAAAGGCTAAGGGCATAAACGCAGTCCACATAAGGGTCAGGGCTCCAGGAGGTGTCAAGTCCAAGACGCCTGGTCCTGGGACGCAGGCCGCCATCAGGACTATCGCGAGGTCGGGCGTCTTGATCGGCAGAATCGAGGACGTCACACCCATCCCCCACGACAGCGTCAGGAAGAAGGGAGGGAGGAGGGGCAGGAGGGTCTGACGAACTAGTTCACTCAAGCCTATTAGGTGCCAAAGCTATTGTTTCAGCGCTATGGTCAAGGCCCTCCGCATAGCCCTGATAGCCGCGATAGTAGTGGCGGTGGCAGCCGTCGGTGCGGTCGTCGCCATGGGCTCCCAGCTCAGCGCCGAGGACGTGGCGGTGAGGGTGGGCACCAAGACCGCAGGCATATTCCTGAACCTCAGGAACAGCGGCCTTTTGCCCGACTGCGCGGTAGACGTCGAGGTCCATGGCGAGGGAAAGGAGGGGAGCGTGAGCCTGAAGGCAGAGCTGCACACGACCGTCATGGAGGGGAACGTGATGAAGATGGTCAAGGTCGACAGGGTCTGCGTCGGACCGATGTCGGTCGTCAAGATGAGGGGCGCTGAGGGTGAGGGATATCACATCATGGTCTTCGGTGACGTGGAGAAGGTCTCGGTCTTCCACGTCTACCTGAAGTTCGAGAGCGGCAAGACGTTACACTTTCACGTGATGGCACCAGAGGGCTCCCAGATGGGTGGCATGGGAGGAGAACACGGTCACCAAAGCCACGGCAAATAAGCTGACTGGAAAGGTCTCGTTTTTTCACTTCAATTCTTCGAGGCTCCTGACGATGCGCAGGGCCCTCAGCTTCTTGTAACCCGCCACTTTCGAATTGACGAAGCCCATTAGCTCCTCCTCGCTTACCTTGCCATCGTAACCCTCCCTCAGCACCACATATCCCACTGGCCGCTCGCCGACCTCGGGGTCCGGCTCGCCCTTGACAAGCGCCTCCTTGACCGCAGGGTGCCGCTTCAGGACCTCCTCCAGGTCCCTCGGGAATATCGGGTAGCCCTTGTACTTGATCATCCTCTTCTTGACGCCTCGGAAGTAGAGGAGACCCGTTTCGTCGACGGAGACGAGGTCGCCTGTCCTGAGCCAGCCGTCTACGACGGCCCTCTCCGTGTCCCTCGGGTCCGAGTAGCCGAGCATGATCCAGGGAGATCTGACGTGGAGCTCTCCCACTTCCCCGGGGTTCCTGACCTCGGTGCCGTCATCTCTGACTATCCTGTGCTCCACGCCCGGAAGGGGCAGGCCGATGGTCCCCAAACGGTCTGACATCTCAAGAGGCTGGACGGTGACCGCCCATCCCTCAGTCAGTCCATAAAGCTGTACAAGAGGGACGCCGAAGGCCTCGGTGAAGGACCGCTGGGCTTCGGGCGGAAGGTAACCTCCTGCCGAGACGCAGTACCTGATGCCATTGGGCAGCCTGACCTCTCCTGCTCTGTTCGCGAGCCTGACATAGAGGGTGGGGACGCACCAGATCGAGTTGACGCCGAATCGACCGGCTACCTCGACCACCTGCATCTCGTCGAACCCTCCGCCCTTCCTCTCAAGGACGGTCACCGAGCCCCCGGAGGAGAGGTGGGTGAGGACCTGTATCAGGCCGAGGACGTGCTGGAGCGGAACGATCAACATCGTGTTCTCTCCCCGCTGTATTCGGAGGACCTTGGCGACCTGCTCTGCGCAACGGAGCGGAGCAGCGTGGCTGTGAAGGACCTGCTCCGTCCTCCCTGCGATGCCAGCGTAATAGAAGACGATCGCTGGGTCCTTCGTCGGATCCACTCTAACTTCCTCGCTCACGATGGGCTGCTCCGATGCCAGCTCAGGAAGACCCTTGACCTCTACACCGTCCCCCTTCGGCCCCCGATCCCCGTCCAGGAGCAAGACCCTCTCAACTCCAGCCTCCTTGAAGGTCCCTAGCTCCCTCTCGAGGACGGCGCTGTCCGCCACCACAACCCTCGACCTCGAGTCCTCGAGCTGGAACCTGAGGTCCTCGCTCATCGTCGCAGGATCGACCATCACCGCAGCAGCCCCGGACCTAACGCATCCGAAGAACGCAGCTACGAGCTCGACGGAGTTGTACGCCACCAGAGCCACAGCGTCTCCCTTCGACACCCCCATCTTCCTCAGCGAGTGGGCGATCGATCTGCTGAGGGCAGAGAGCTCCCGATACGTCATCCTCCTCCCTGTGCTTGAGATGAGGGCGACGTCCTCAGGCCACTGGGCTGCCCAGAGGTCGAGGGCCTCGTGGAGGGCCTTCTCCACTGATCATCCCCTCTCATAAGCGAAGGGCCAGAGCCTGAAGTACTCCTTCACCTTCCTCAGCCCCTCTGTGACACCCTTCGGTTCCACTATTAGCAGCGTTATTATGATCGTAGACAGTATTATCAACTTCAGGGGCGCGAGGTAAACTCCGTATGCAGGAGAGATCTGCGGCAGGAAGAGCTTCAACGATTCTATTACAGGAATTATGATCATGGATCCGACCCAAGGACCCCAGACCCTTCCGAGGCCTCCGAAGATCAGGATGGCGTAGTGGTCGAGCGTCGTGTCGAGCGTGAACTGCTCAGGGTTGATCTGAGCTATCCAGATGGCCCAGACGGTCCCTGCGAGGCCGACGAAGAAGCTCCCGATGCCGAAAGCTGCTAGCTTCGCCTTCGGCACGTCTATACCGAGGACTTGGGCCGCAACGTCGTTGTCCCTGACGGCCTTCATCGCCCTCCCGAGGGAAGTCCTCGAGATGTTGGCAACGGCGAGTGTGGTGAGCGCTGCTACGACCAATGCCACATAGTACGTCGCGACGTGATGGACCTCTATCGGGAAGAGGCGGCCGATGTAGATCCCGTGGGATCCTCCGAAGACGTGAGCGTAGGTCGGCGTCGATATCATGAACTCGACGAAGAACTGGAGGGCGAGCGTGCTGATCGCGACGTAGAAGAGCTTGATCTTGATGGCCGGAGAACCGAAGGCGACGCCTACGAGCCCTGCCACCAGCGCTCCGAGGACCATCGCCAGAGGCCAGGGCAAGTTGAGGTCCCTCATCAGGATAGCGAAGGTGTAGGCTCCTATCGCCATCAGCCCGCCCTGAGCCAAGCTTATCTGACCCGTGTAGCCCAGGATGAGGTTGAGGCCTTGGACCGCGGTAGCGGCGATCATCACCTGAACGGCTATGCCCACTAGGTAGGGGTCTGAACGGACGAGGAACGGGAAGAATACGATTAGGGGCAACGACGCTGCCAGGCCGGCCCAGTGGATCCTCCACCGGAGGAGACCCATCAGCTGCCTGTATGAGGTCTTGAACTCACCGCACGGCAAGGCTCACACCCTCTCTATCCTCTCGGTACCCCAGAGGCCGTAGGGCTTGACCAGCATCACGAAGAGCATGACCAGCAGCGGGAAGACCCGGCCGAACCCGGCCGCCACCAGCTCCTCCATGTAGTACACCCCGTAGACCTCCAGAAGGCCCACTATCACGCCTCCTACCACAGCGCCCGGGATGCTGTCAAGTCCTCCTAGGATCACGGCCGGAAGGGCTATCACGCCTGTGTACTCGAGGACGAGGCTCGCTCCTCCGTAGTTGGAGGCGAGTAGGACTCCTCCGACGATTGAGGTCAGGACTCCGAGCGCCCAGGCTACGGTCGTCGACCTCTTGACGGATATGCCCATCGCGGTCGCAGCCATGTGGTCCTCCGAGACGGCCCTCAGCGCGGCTCCTAACACGGTCTTCCTGAAGAAGAGCGCCAGCCCTCCCATGTAAGCCAGCGCGACCGCAGCGCCTGTGAGGTACTCGTAGACCAGGGAGACCTCACCTATCCTCAGCGCTCCTGCCCCGAAGAGCTTCGGGAAGGGCACGAAGTTCGGGCCCCATACGAGCATGACAATGCCCCTGAAGAAGGCTGCGAGCGAGAGGGTCACTATGATCACCGATAGTATCGGCTCGCCGATGAACTGCCTCAGGACCACCCTTTCGAGGGCTACCGCCAACATCACGCCCACCGCCAGCGAGAAAAGCAGTGAGGCCCAAGAGGGGAGACCGAGGTTGTCGATCCCGAGGAGGGTGAGGTATGCGCCTAGGGTCGCGAGCATCCCTTGGCTGAAGTTCACGACCTTCGTCGTCTTGAAGATGATCGCTATGCCCATCGCGATCAGCGAGTAGACGAGGCCCAGCAGGATACCGGTTGTGATGAGGTTCAGGTGAAGCGTCAGGTCGATCATCAGACGTCCACCACCCTCAGAACCAGGTTCACGACGGCGGTCCTGCCGTCCTTGTACCTGACCGTGTAGGAGACCGGTCCACGGTCGGCGCCCGAGTAGATGGCCTCTATCAGATCGTTGTACCTGACGTTGATCACCTTACGCCTCAGCTTCCGCGTCCTCGTGAGCTCGTCGTCGTCCGGGTCGAACTCCTTCGTCAACAGCACGAACCTCCTTATCCTCATGTGCTCAGGCAGGTCCTCGTTCACCTTTCTAACGCCCTCCCTGATCAGCTCCATCACCTCAGGCCTTTGGGACAAGTCCGAGTATCCGGTGAAGGGGATGCCCCTCTTCTCTGCCCACTCGCTCACCGTCTCGTACCTTATGGCTATCAAGGCTGCTAGCCAGTCCCGGCCCTCTCCAATAACGCACGCCTCCTTGATGTACGGGTTGTACTTCAGCTTCGTCTCGATGAATATGGGTGGCACCCTGCGGCCGTCCCGCATGGTGATGACGTCCTCGATCCTGTCGTAGTAGACCAGGTTTCCGTCCTCATCGATGTAGCCGAAGTCCTCGGTGTGGAACCAACCTTCGTCGTCGATCACCTGCGCCGTCTTGACAGGCTCGTTGTAGTACCCGACCATCACCATAGGTCCCCTGCAGACGATCTCGCCCTCCTCGGTGATGCCGATCTCCATGCCTGCTATCGGTCGGCCGACCGTGTGGTACTTCTTCTTTTTGACGACGTCCTCCTCCCTGTGGAGGCAGACGATCGAGACCGTCTCCGTCATCCCCCATACCTGCTTCAGGGGCAACCCGAGGGCCCTGAAGTACCGGAAGTGCTCGGCGCTTATCGGCGCTCCTCCTGTGTAGGCTTTGATGACCCTCTTCAGCCCGAGCTTGTCCAGTATCGACCTGTATACTATCCAGTATAGGACGCGGTAGAGGAAGTTCAGGAATGCGTCGTCCGGCCTCTCGAGCCTCCTGAATGCCACCTCCATCGCCTTCCTGTAGAACCACCTCTTCAGGGCGGTGGTGTCCTCGATCGCGCTCTCCACCTCGGCGTGCCAGGCCTCGTACCACCT
>JAVVHL010000002.1:0-39331 GCA_032249575.1 Candidatus Calditenuis sp.
GACGTATTGTTTGAGCAGCTCCCATGCCTCGGCTGTGTCAACCCTGAAGGCGAAGGCCGTTCCCATGCAGTTCTGGTTGAGGACGAAGGAGTTGACGGCGACGATCACCTCACCGTAAGGACCTTTGTGTATGACTGGGCCTCCAGAGTCACCGAAGCAGACGCCTCCAGGCCCTGTGCCCTGACCAGGGTTGCTCGTGAACTGGATGTTGTATCCGTCATTAAGCGCGCTTCTGAGGTCGACCAGCATGACCTCAGCGACGTAACGCGTCCTCTCAGCCAAGATGTGCGGCCTGACCATCTGGAGCCCGTAGCCGACGACCGTGAACTTGACGTTCTTCAGACCCCTCCTCACAGCCAGTTCGTCCAGGTAGTTCATCGGAGCCAGCTTGCCATACTTTGGCATGCTAACCGGTTCGTCGAGAACGACCACGCCGACGTCATGCGTGTTCGGTATCGTGAGGTAGCCGGTCCACTCGGGGTGGGCATGTGGTGTGCCCCAGTGCCCTCCTGCACAAGGATACCCGGTGAAATCGCCGAGACAGGACATCCCGGGTTGCCAGCTGGGATCTCTTGGTATCGGCCCCACATCGAACCATACCTGTGCCCTTGCGGGAGCAAGCCCGAGCTCCGGATCGTAGCCAGTACAGTGTCCTGCTGTCAGGAAAACCCTCTCGGAAATCAAGGCTCCGGAGCAGCGCCAAAGGGGCACCAGGTCCTCATCGTAGAACAAGACGAGCCCGACGTACGGGTAGTTGTTCTCTTGATCTACGGTCCCGAACATCACGGCGCTGGCCGTGCTGGACAGGAGCGGTGTGGCGACGAGGAACGCCGAAACCAGAAGAAGAACAACGGACTTTCTCACGTTATCCGTTACGTCAGTTACGTGATTTAAGTCTTAACTGTCTACGCTTTCATATCACTTACACAGCAAGATCCAGCAGCCCTTTCAAGTCCGACTTGATCATCGAGGAACTCCCCATCTAGCCCGTTGCCCGCGATCCCCAACCTCCGCCTCCAGGCGTCTCGATCACGACCTCATCTCCTGGGAAGAGGTCCACGGTGAACTTGCTGGGCATCTCCTCGACGCGGCCGTCGGATCTGACGATGGTGACCCTCCCCGGCTTGCCGCTCCCTCCACCCTGAAGGCCCCAAGGGCCCCTCCTGAAGCGGTCGGAAAGCACCGAGATCCTGCAGGGTTGGAGGACCTTGAAGGCCCTCACGATCCCGTCACCTCCCCTGTAAAGGCCCGAGCCGCCGCTTCCTTCCCTGATCCTGTACGCTGTGAAGAGGAGCGGGTAGGTCCTCTCGGCCACCTCCACCGGCGTGTTGAGGGTGTTGGTCATGTTGACGTGGACGCCTGAGACGCCGTCCTTCCCCGGCCTGCCCCCTGTCCCTCCTCCTATCGTCTCGTAGTAGGCCCAGTAGGTGCCGTCGGGGAGCCTCCCTCCCATCATCACGTTCATCATCGTCCCAGAGCCGGCGGCCGGTGTCCGCTCCGGCATCGACTTGGAGAGCGCGAGGAAGACGGTATCGGCGACCCTCTGGGAGGTCTCGAGGTTGCCGCCTGAGACGGGAGCAGGCCTCCTGGGGTTCACGATGGTCCCCTCTGGCGCATGCACCTCTATCGTCGAGTAGAAGCCCTCGTTTACTGGCACGTCCCTCCTGAAGAGGCTCCTGACGGCGAAGACCGTGGCCGAGTAGGTGACTCCGTAGACCGCGTTCAGAGGGTACTCGACCTGAAGGGATGTGCCGGTGAAGTCCGCCAGGACCCTTCCTCCGCCCACCTCAAGCCTCACGCGGACCGTCAGGTCCCTGTCGGGCATCTCGAGGTAGTCCTCGGCCTCGAAGGTCCCTTCCCTCCAGCCCGAGATCTCTGAGGACGCGACGCTCCTCGAATACTCTATCGCCGTCTCCCACGCCCCACTCACCTCCTCCACTCCGTACTTCTCCATCAGCTCCCTGACCCTCCTGGCACCCACCTTGTTGGCGGCCACCTGGGCCACTATGTCGCCTAACGTGACGTCGGGCGTCTTGAAGTTGGAGGTCATGAGCTTTACCAGCTCACGGTCGATCTGTCCGGACTTCACGAGCTTCACCGGCGGGATTATCAGGCCCTCCTCGTAGACGGTCCTCGCGTTGGGGTTGATGCTCCCCGGCATAGGCCCGCCCACGTCCACGAGGTGAGCCTTGTTGATCACGTAGGCAACCGCTTCACCGTTCATCACCACAGGTGCCATCACGGCCAGGTCGTTCAGGTGGGTGCCTGAGATGTAGGGGTCGTTGAAGGCCAGCATCTCGCCCTCTCCCAGCTCCATCCCTTCCTTCTCGAGCAACCTCACGGCGTTCAGCGCGCAGACCCTGAAGGAACCCAGGTGGACGGGGATGTGCTCGGCCTGGGCGACGATCCTCCCCTCCCTGTCGAGGACGGCGCAACTGTGGTCCACCCTCTCCTTGATGTTGGGCGAAAAGGCCGACCTCTTCAGCGCCACTCCCATCTCCTCAGCTATGAAGACCGTAGCCTTGTGGACCAGCTCCCACGAGACCAACCCGACCGCTGAGAGCACCGCCACTTAATTGGCATGTGCTCCTGGACGACTGCCTCCCGTCCTCAGTTGCTCGAGCATGGTCGTGAAACGGCTAAAATAATGGGGTTGCGCATGGAGCGGTACGGATTGAGGGAGGACGCGTTATTGGCCGCGTCGGGCCTGAGCAAGAGCTTCGGGAGGTTGCAAGCCGTCCACGACGTCTCGTTCGAGCTGGGGCGCGGCGAGGTTTTGGGGCTGATAGGCCCCAACGGAGCTGGAAAGACAACACTGCTCAACCTTCTCTCGGGTTTCTACGTTCCTGACAGGGGCGAGTTCTATGTGAACGGCAGGAAGGCTAACGGGTTGCCTCCTTACGAAATAGCCAGGCTAGGAGTCGCGCGTACCTTTCAGGTGCCCAGGCTCTTCTACAACCTCACCGTCGAGCAGAACGTAAGGGCAGCGCTTCTCAGCTCGCCGAGATCGACGCGGAAAGACGTTGCCAAAGCCCTAGAGCTCGTGGGACTTAACGGTCACAGGGAGAAGCTCGCCAAGGAACTTTCTGGTGGCCAGCAGAAACTCCTCGAGCTGGCGATGGCGTGGGTGATGGACCCGCGCATCTATCTGCTCGACGAGCCGTTTGCCGGCGTCCACCCGGTTATGAGGGAGAGGATCGTCGGTGTGATCAGGTCGGAGCTGGAGGAGGAGAAGAGCTTCGTCGTTATCAGCCACGAGATCACGACGCTCATGCAGATCTCAAGAAGGGTGATCGTGATGTCGATGGGCCGCGTTGTGGCTGAGGGGCCGCCTGAGGAGGTTTCCTCTAACAGGGAGGTCATCGAGGTTTACCTCGGGGAGGAGGTGTGAGGGAGTGAGGCTCGAGGTCATCGACCTCGTCTCCGGTTACGGTGACGTGCCGGTTCTGAACGGCGTCAGCCTATCCGCGGAGCCGGGAAAGGTGACCTCGGTCTTCGGTCCCAACGGAGCCGGAAAGAGCACGCTCCTGAAGACGATCTTCGGGGTCCTGAGGCCCAAATCGGGAAGGGTGTTGCTCGACGGAGAAGAGGTCACAGGCTCGAAGCCAGAGGAGATGCTGAGGAGGGGTGTGAGCTACATCCCTCAGGAGAGGAGCATATTCCCAGATCTGACCGTGGAGGAGAACCTCAAGCTGACGGCTTGGATCGTCAGGAAGGACAGGAAAGCGGTTTCGCGTGGGCTCCAGCGTGTCTACGAGCTCTTCCCTGCACTGAAGGAGAACCGCGACAGGAAGGCCATCCTTCTCAGCGGCGGCCAGCAGAGGATGCTGGAGATAGCCAGGTTCCTGGTGTTGAACTCGAAGGTGATACTTCTGGACGAGCCTTCAGCAGGGCTATCGCCGCTCATCTACTCGGAGGTCCTCGATGTGGTGGATAGGCTGAAGGAGGCAGGACTCACGGTGTTGCTGGTGGACCAGAACATACGGAGCACCCTCAGGATCACCGACCAGGTCTACATACTGGAGGGCGGCAAGGTGACGTTCAGCGGCACCAAGAGCGAGTTCCACGGCAAGATGGCCGAAATCGTGGCTACCTGGCTGAAGTTCTGAGAGGGATTAGCCTTTCGATCAGCCCTAAGAGACCTGTCGGTCTGAGCAACGCTATCGCTATCAGCAGGATGCCTGCAATGAAGAAGTCCAGTCCTGGGAACCTGCCGAAGAATATCCTCGTGTACTCCATTATTGACTGCACGATAAAACCTCCCAAGACAGGGCCTAGGGTCGTCCCCAAACCTCCTACTACAGCCACTAGGGCTATCTGCACGGAGAGCGGGACTCCCAAGACGACCATGGGCTCGATGTAGAGCACGTAATGGGCGTAAACGGTTCCCGCGATGCTGGTCATCACTGCGCTCAACACGAACGCGAAGATTTTGTGCCTGAGCGTGTTTATCCCCAGAGCAGCGGCCTTCTCTTCGTCTTCCTTTATGCACATAAGCGCCAAACCGAGGTTGGAATTCTTCAGCTTCCAGAAGACCAGCGTACCAGCAATTAGGAGACCCAAGGCTATGTAGTAATAGGCTATCCTATTGGTGTGGAACTGAAGGTCGACGAGCGAGTCCTCCGGTGTTAGCGGTATCGGAAGCCCCCTGGCCCCTCCCAAGACCTCGAGGTTCAAGACGACGTTCCTGAGGATCTCCGCGAAGGCTATCGTCGCGAGGATGAAGAAGTGCCCCCTTATCCCGAAGCGGAACGTCAGGTATCCGATCAGCGCGGCCAGGCCTGCGGACAGTGCGACTCCGGCCCACATGCCGATCCAGGGTGAGACCCTGTAGGTGGTGTAGAGCATGCCTGACGCGTAAGCTCCGATGCCGAAGAAGGCCGCGTTGCCGAAAGAAGGGAGGCCTGTGAGACCGCCAAGTATGTTCCATGCCACACCGAGATAAGAGAAGAGCACTACGTAGATGAGGACGTTCTGATGGTAACGTTCGAGGAACGGCGGGACGACGGCAAGCACCGCCAGGAGAGCGAGCACGACGACCCTCTCGGTCCTCATATCCTGACGGCCCTCCCGAAGATCCCACGTGGTCTGAAAAGCAAGATGAGTATGAATATGATGAGTGCGACTGCCTCCTTGAGCGACGGCATGAGATAGAGGGCTGAGACGCTCTCTGTGATCCCAATCACTATGCCACCCAAGAAGGCGCCCATGACGTTGCCCATCCCTCCCAGGACCACTATTATGAAAGCCTTGAGGATGTAGATCTCGCCTATTGTGGGGTGCATCCAGATCAGCGGCGTGAGCACCAAGCCTGCCACGGCCGCCAGTCCCGTTGAGATGGCGAAGGAGAGCTCGTAAAGCCGCTTCACCGGTATCCCGATGGTTTGCGCGGCGAAGCGGTTCTGTCCTATCGCTCTGATGGCCGTACCCAGATACGTCCTGGTGAGGAAAAGGTGGAGGCCGAGGATCGTGAGGACGCTCACGACGGCCGCAAGGAGCAGTCCCACGCTCACCCTGACGTAGCCGAACTCCAGGACCCTCTCAAGCTCAGCAACCCTGATCGAGTAGTAATTCGGTCCAAAGGTCAGCATGATGCCGTGCTGCATCACGAGAAGGAGCCCGAAGGTCACGAAGGACTGGATCAGTATCGGTGCGTCCAGCGTCCTGCTGATGATGTACCTCTGGACCAGGAAGCCGGCCAGCATGATTAACGGCACCGCTATGGGTAGAGCAAGGAACGGGTTAGCTCCAATTAACACGTTCATCACGAGGGCGATGTACATGCTCAGCATCAGGAACTCTCCGTGTGCGAAGTTGATGACGTGCACTACACCATAGATCAGGTTCAGGCCCACAGCCACCAATCCGTAAACCGCTCCGATGAGGACTCCGGAGGTCAGTGCCTGCATGAGCGGGCCTAGATCGGTCATGCGTCCTCACCGTTTGACCAGGATCAATATAAACGGGAATAAGAAAAGAGGAGGGGTCGGATCGGTCGTTAACTCTTCCATCCGGGGAATGGCACTCCCTTTACCTCGACGGTGGCGACGTTCCAAGGCCAAACGGTCCTGTAAACTCCTCCCTGGAGCTGAACCACCAGCCCTCCGGCCAATATGTTCTGTCCCTTCTCGTCGAACTTGATCCCCTTCCACGGCATCGGTACCTTCTCCTCGGGCCAGTTGGTCTCCCTCAGTGCCTTCCTTATGCTCTCAGGGTCGATGGACCCGGCCCTCTCGAGGACGTCAACGACCAACAACGCAGCGGTGTAGGCCCTTGCGATCGTCCCGTCCATGTCCTTCCCGTATTTCGCCTTGAACTTCTCGTTGGCCTCTTTGATCGCAGGCTTCACGGTCGCCAAGTCCGCGTTGAACACCTCCCTGCTGAAGAAGTACTCAGAGTCAGCCCCTACGGCCTTCAGGTAATCCGAGTGTATGTGGCCGGCGTCGTTCGCTATGATGACCTTGGGCCTCACGTTCAATTCTTTCATCTTCCTCGTGAACTGGATCGCGTCGGTGAGGTAGGACGCGAAGAGCACCACATCGGCGTTGGCTGCCCTGATCTTCTCCACCTCCGGCGTCAGGTCAGGGCTCCTAGCAGTGTACTGAAGGTCGAGTATGACTTCGAAGCCGTACTTCGCGGCGTTCTCCTTCACGATCCGACCTGTGTCCTGTCCGAACAGCGTGTTCTCGTAGACCACAGCCAAAGTCCTGAGGTTCAGCCCTTTCTTTTCGTTCAGGTCCCTGAGGAACTCGAGCATCCCCGTAACCAGAATGCCGTCATGGGGCGTCACCCTGAAGAACCATTTCAGTCCCCTTTCGGTGAGCAGCGGCGACGTAGAGTCAGGATTGACGAATGGGATGCCGTACCGTTCGGCCACCGCGCTCGCGGTCTCAGTGACGGCGCTTTGGTACGCTCCCATCACCAACGCGACCTTCTCCACCGTGATCAGCCGCTCCGTCTCGTCGGCTCCTACCCTGGGATCGCCCTTCGTGTCGCCAAGCACGATCTCGAGCTTAGCTCCTCCGAGCGACTTGATGCCTCCCTTAGCGTTGACCTCGTCGAAGACCAGCTTTATGGCATTGACCTGGTCCTGCCCTATCGGCGCCAGCGAGCCGGTCAAAGGATAGACGACACCGATCTTGACCACCTCGACCCTCGGCCTCTGGGGCGTCAGGACCGTCAGAGCAGCCACAGCGAGCGCCGCTACTACAACGACGGCGACAATAGCAACAACTAGGTTCCGCTTCACGGTCAAAAGGCTTTCAGTTGGCGGTATATGTATTTTGTCTTCTTCGTTTTTATGTGTTCATGCCGGACTCGTCAGGGTTGGCATAACTTTCCATTGGTTAATGCATAATTACGCCTTCGAATGTCACCACCTCGTGAGATATGGAGGTCTGAGGTTGGGACTGATAGTGCCTTCCTCCAACACCACGATGGAGCCGGAGCTGACGAGGGCCCTCCCCGACTGGATCACGGTCCACACCAGCAGGATCAGGCTTGTCGACGTCGACGAGAGGTCCCTTGTCGCGATGGAGGAAGGGGTTGAGAGGGCAGCCCTTGAGCTCGCCGATGCCGAGGTCGACCTCATCCTGTTCGGATGCACCACAGGTAGCTTGATCGGTGGCAAGGGATACGATCTGATGATCGCCGATAGGATAACGTCCGTCACCGGGATCAGGGCTTTGACCACATCGACGGCTGTCCTGAGGGCTCTGGAGGCCGTGAATGCGCGCAAGATCAGCGTGGCCACGCCATACATCGACAGCGTGAACGAGGCCGAGCGGAGGTTCCTGGAGGAGAACGGTTTCGAGGTCCTGAGGATAAGGGGCCTCGGCATCCTGAGGAACACAGAGATAGGTCGGGTCCCACCGGAGCGCGTCGTGGAGCTGGCCAAGCAGACCTATGTCCCGGGTTCCGATGCGCTCTTCATCAGCTGCACCAACCTGAAGACCTTCACCGTCATAGGACGTCTCGAATCGGAGCTGGGGAAGCCTGTCGTGACCAGCAACCAGGCCTCCCTGTGGGCCGCGTTGAGGGCGCTCGGGACGGACGTCCGGCTCGGCGGGCTCGGAAAGTTGCTGGAGGACCTCTGATCAGGACCTCTCGAGGATCAGGGACGCCTTGGGCCCGACCGATACGGTCCAACCGTCAGGGACGACGGTGGTCGAGTTGTACTCGTCGATCAGCGCCGGACCCTCTGCCCTGAAGCCCCTCGGAAGTCGGTCCCTCCTGTAGACCGGCGTATCGACCCACTCGTCCCTCATCAAGGTCCTCCTAACGGAGGATGGTTCGGTGGATCCAAATGCTGGGGCCTCCGGAAGGACGGGTTTGCGTCTGACCGAGACGGCCATCGCCCTGACCGTCACGACCTCTATCTCACGGTCGAGCTTCACGCCGTAAACAGTCTGGTGCTTCTCCTCGAAGGCCACCCTCACGTCCTCCAGCGTGCAGGGCCTGGGCACCTGGACGGTGAGCTCCCATCCCTGTCCCCTGTACCGGACGTCGGCCATCCTGACGAAGAAGTCCACCTTTCCCAGCTTGCCGGCCAGCCCCTCCTCGAGCCTCCTGAAGGTCCCCTCTAGGTCGGTGGGGAAAGAGGCCCTCGCCTCGAGCCTCCAGTCGGCCATCAGCAGTCCGAGAGCGCTGAAGACGCCGGGATGCGGAGGGACGACCACCTTCCGTATGCCGAGCTCCTCGGCCACGAACGGAGCGAACTGGGGGCCTGCGCCGCCGAACGCGAAGAGGGCGAACTCCGAAGGGTCGAGCCCCCTCTCGACGGTCACCAGCCTTATCGACCTGGCAGCCTCGAGGTGAGCGATCCTCAGGGCATCCCTCGCGACGCCGTAAGGGTCACCCATCCTCCTGAAGGCCTCCTCCACAGGGGCCTTGAGGAGCGGCATCTCGCCGCCGAGCAGACGGTCCGGCAACAGCCCTAACAGCAGGTTGGCGTCGGTCACCGTCGGGACCTTTCCTCCCCTTCCGTAACATATCGGCCCAGGATCGGCACCCGCACCCATCGGGCCCACCTTCAGCGCACCGAACTCGTCCAGCTCGATCATCGTCCCGCCTCCAGCAGAGACCTCAGCGAGGTCGATGAAGGTCGACCTGACAGGGTACCCCGAGCCTTTGACGATCCTGCCGTGATGGGCCTCCCCTCCTACCTCGTACTCGCCGGTCAGCTCGATCTCGTAGTTGACAACGGACCCGGCCTTGGCAGTCGTTCCGCCTACGTCGAAGCTGATCACCTTCGGCTCCCCGATCAGCTTGGCGAACTCGCTGGCGGCCACCACACCGGCTGCCGGACCGCTCTCAATCATGTGGATCGGCCTCCTCCTCACCTCGTCGGTGTCCACGAGGCCGCCCGCGCTGGACATCACGTAGACCTCGCAACCGTCTCCCAACCCCTCCACCAGCCTCGAGACGTAGGTGGAGACGATCGGCATCAGGAGCGCGTTCACAACCGCAGTCGAGAACCTCTCGTACTCCCTGGGCTCAGGGGCGACTTCATGTGACGCTACGACGAACTCGAACTCCTCCGAGAGGACCCTCTTCGCGACCTCCTCGTTGTGGGGGTTGGCGCTGGAGTTCAGGAACGTGACGGCCACAGCGACGACGCCTTTGCGCTTGAGAAACTCCGCTGCCCTCCTCACGTCCTCGACGCTCACCTCTTTCAGCACCTCACCTCGCGCATCGACCCTCTCGTCGACCTCTACCCTCAGCTCCCTCGGGACCAAGGGCCTGGGCTTCTCGAAGAAGAGGTCGTAGAGCTTGGGCCTGTTCTGCCTGCCGATCTCGATGACGTCCCTGAACCCTCGTGTAAGCACCATCCCCACAGTAGGGACATCGAAGTGTACCTGCCCCCTCAGCGCGTTGGTCGCGATGGTGGAGGCGTGTAGCAGCTCCCTCACAGCACCGGCCCTCCTGACGCCCTCGATGACGGTCCTCTCAGGTGCCCTGACGTCGGTGAGGAGCTTGAACTGAACCACGTTGCCTTGCTCGTCTATCCGCACGAAGTCGGTGAAGGTCCCTCCTATGTCGACGGCTATTGTAGACATCGGTCCTCGACTCCCCGCATCGATGCGCGTTCCTAATTAAAGCTGGGGCTTCGCTGCTGGCGATTCTGAAAGTGGGTAGGGACATGTTCCGTGGAGCTCCACATGCAACTCGGATGGACGTCCTTCAAGAGACGAGGGCGTGCGAAGAGCTGAGGATAAGTCCGCCGTGAAATCTTAAAAATCATAAAGGAGAACCCGTCGAGCGACGGGTCTTGGAGCTGCTGATCAGGGACATGGTCAGAGCTTGCATAGTCTCGAGGATGATCGGAGGAGAAGACGCGATGAAGGCCGGCTTCGGGATGCTCCACCGGGAGGTGGTGGCGTGTCATGTCAGCCTCGCTCAGCTCATGCTCTCCACGAGCTGGGTGGCCCAGAGGGCCCTGGAGATCGTCGAGAGGCACAGGGTGAGGAGGAAGGTGAAGGAGTTCGACGGAGTAGGTGGTGTGGACCGGGCTCTCAGCTCCCTGGTCTCGCCGTTTACCCTCCTGATGGCGGCCTCTGCCACATCAGGTGGGATGTGGGCACTGGTCAGGTACTCCGGCACCTACGCATCGAGGCTGTTGGAGCTCGTCCGCGAGCTGGAGGAAGACGACGAGCTCGTCAGCACCGTAGGTCGGCTGGTCGAGCACGCCGCGCTGGCCAGCACCTTTGAGGAGAGGGGCAGGACGCTGATGCGCGACGTCCCCGAGGGCGAGGACGAGAGGTGGGTAAGCGAGAAGCAGGAGGCCGTCTACAACCTCCTCAGCACATCGGTAACGAGGCTCAGGACGAGGCTCGAGGAGTCAGGGGTCTCGAGGGAGGAGACCGCTGCGGCCGAGGAGCTGTGGGAGCTGGCGCTCCTCACGACGGGACCCACTCAGCCGATAGTGGAGGCCGCCCTCAGCGTGCTCACCGACACGATAGGGAAGGTCAGCTTTAGGGGTGACATCGAGGAGCCGACCGAGCACGAGCTGCGGGACCTCGAGAGATCGATGGTGCTGGCGATGGAGGTGGCGCCTGCTGCTGCACTGATGGCCGCGGTCCTCTACAGCCCCGTCGAGGTCTACAAGGTGGAGATGGCAGTGGGAGGGAACGCCATGACCGCGCTGCTGGCCATGCTGGAGGAGGGCAGGGAGGCGCTCGGGAAGCTGAGGGAGGCCGTCGAGAGGGCACCTGAACCGGGAGGGGAGCTCGTCAGGCTCTGGCACCAGGAGCTGATGCTTTGGACTCCCTTCCACGTCGTCATCAGCCACGTGGCCCTGGCAGGCCTGCAGGACGAGTACTGGAAGGAGTTCAGGGAAGGGGTCGAGGAGCTCTACCAGCAGCTCAAGGAGGGCCTCGGTCGGAAACGGAGGCGGACGAAACGTCGCGGCAAGGGGCGCTAGGAATCCCGTGGTGATATTGAGCTCGCATCCGCGTGTCACAATAATTTAGCCGGGCTATCGACATGGGGAGGAGTCCTCATGAAGACAAGGGCGAGGAGGGGGACGCTGAGCGTCATAGCGAACAGGAGGAGCATCAGGTTCTTCTCCGATACGCCGGTACCGGACGAGGTCGTGGAGGTCCTCATCGATGCAGGCCAGAGGGCTCCCTGCGTCTTCCAGTCCTACACAGTCATCAGGATCGCGGACCAATCGCTGAGGAGCAGGATCAGGGAGATAGCGGAGGACGATCCGGCCCTCTCAGCACCGGTCTGGCTCCTCCTCTGCCTCGACCTGAGGAGGACCTCGAGGCTACTCAGCCTGATAAACGAGAGGAACGTGCTGAGGACCGAGAGGCATCCGATCGAGACGGTGGAGATGCTGACGGAGCTGGCGATGTTCGCGGAGAACGTGATCATAGCGTCCGAGGCGATGGGGCTCGGGAGCGTTCTGCTCGACTGGCCGCTGAGGGAGCCGGAGGAGTTCTCGAGGCTCCTGAAGCTTCCTGAGGGCGTGGTGCCTCTCTACCTCCTCTGCATAGGACAGCCTAGGGAGAGCCCGCCCCTGAGGCCCAGGTTCCCGAGGCATCTGGTCTACAGCGTCGACCGTTACAAGGAGGCGAGCGACGAGGAGCTCCTGAATTACCTCCGAGATGCCGACGTGGCCCTCAGATCCGAGGGGTACCTGAAGAAGTATGCAGACCTCGACGTGAGCCTCGCCGAGTACCTCTCGATGAAGGTGGCGGCGACGAAGGAGCAGGAGAGGGCAGAGGCAGAGGTCCAGAAGTTCCTGAGGAGGGCAGGCCTTACCATCTGATCGGCCGGCTGAAAACCTATCACAAAGGACTTCTGAAGATCTGGCGTTGGGAGCGCTCTCCGAGCTGATGCCCAGGTACATCGAGATCGTTGAGGAGTCGATGCGGAGGCTCCTTCCGATGCGGATGGACGAGGGCTATCTGAGGGAGCTGACGGGCCTTGACGGTTTCGACGTGGAAGCCCTCAACGCTGCCCTCTCGGTCCCCGCCTGGGACCTGCTGGGAAGGGGAGGGAAGAGGTGGAGGCCTGTGATGACGATGATGGTTTACGAGGCCCTCGGAGGGATGGCGGAGGAGATAGCGGATTTGGCAGCTGTGACGGAGCTGATCCACAACGGAACGCTGGCCGTGGACGACGTCGAGGACCGCAGCGAGCTGAGGAGGGGAAGGCCCTGTGTTCACATCCTTTACGGAGAGGACATAGCGATCAACATGGGCAACACCCTCTACTACCTGCCTCTCCTGGCAGCGATCAGGAGGGGCTCGGTCCCGGAGCGGCTGACGGGCAGAATTCTCACGGTCTACTTGGAGGAGATGACGAACCTCAGCTTGGGCCAGTCCCTGGACATCGCCTGGCACAGGTCGCTCTCCGAGGACGTCGACGAGGAGCGGTACATGACGATGTGCAAGCTCAAGACTGGATCGCTCGTCAGGATGGGCGTCAGGTTCGCGTGTGCTTTGCGTGGCGTCGACGAAAGCGTGGAGGAGAGGTTGGTGAGGTTCGGAGACGCGGTCTCGGTCGCGTTCCAGATACAGGACGACGTGCTCAACCTTGTGGGCACAGAGGCCGAGTACGGCAAGGAGATAGGCGGCGACATCAAGGAGGGCAAGAGGACCTTGATGGTCGTCCACGCGCTGAGGAACCTGCCTGAGGCCAAGGCGAGGAGGCTCCTCGAGATCTTGAGAATGCAGACGTCGGACCAGCATCTGATCCGGGAGGCGATATCGCTGATCGTCGAGGCCGGGTCGATCGAGTACAGCAAGGCAGTAGCGCGGAGGCTGGTCGAGGAAGCCTGGGCTGGGATCGAGGGGCTGCTGCCCGAGTCGAGGCAGAAGGAGGGGCTAAGGGAGCTGGCGGCGTTCCTGGTGGAGCGGAGCAAGTAGCTCAGGAGGTTCTGGTCCTCCGGACCTTCCCGAGCCCGGCCGGCTCGAGGTTGAAGACTATAGTCTTGATCACCATCATCTCCTCGATCGAGTACCCGATCCCCTCCCTCCCCAGGCCCGAGTCCTTCACACCTCCGAACGGGAAGAAGCCGACGCCGTGCCTGGGATAGTCGTTGACGGTCACCTCGCCCACCCTGAGCGCCTTGGCGACCCGCCACATCCTGTAGAAGTTGTTGGTGAAGACCGCCGCGTCGAGCCCGTACCTCGACCTCTCGGCTATCTGGAGGGCGTGCTCCTCGTCCCTGACCCTGACTATCGGGATGACCGGACCGAAGGTCTCCTCCCAGAGTATTTTGGCGCTCTCCGGCACCCTGTCGAGCACCGTCGGCTGGTGGTAGGCCCTTTCGCGCTCCCCTCCGTGCAGCAGCACCGAGCCCTTTTCCACCGCGTCCCTTACGAGGCCGTTCACCCGCTCAGCGGCCTGCTCGTTGACGAGCGGCCCCATCTTGGTCGACGGGTCCCTAGGATCGCCCAGCCTCCACTCGGTTACCTGCTTCATGACCTCCTCCACGAACTCGTCGGCTACCGATTCCTGGACCAGAACGGCGCTCACGGCGTCGCACCTCTGCCCCGCGTTCCTGAAGGCGCCCTCGACGCACTTCGCAGCGCTCAGCTTCAGGTCGGCGTCGTCCAGCACTATCGCGTACGCCTTCCCTCCCAACTCGAGATGAAGCATCTTCCCGACGCCGTGCCTCGCGACCTCCCTTCCCACTTCGGTGCTTCCGGTGAAGGAGACCATGCCGACGTCCCTGTGGGCCGCCAGGAGGCTTCCGAGGTAGCCTGGGCCCGTGACGACGTTCAGGACGCCTTCAGGGAGGCCGGCCAGCTGGAAGGCCCTCGCCATCATCAACATCGAGATGGGGGTGGAGCTGGAGGGCTTGACCACCACCGAGTTGGCGCCGAGGATCGCTGGTATCACCTTCGCCGATGGGATGAAGAGCGGGTAGTTGAAGGGCCCGATCGCGCCCACAACGCCTACAGGTTCCCTCAACACTATCGCGACCTTCCCCACCGTGTCGGGCGACCAGTCACCGGGTATGTACTCTCCGCTGACCTTCCGCGAGTCCTCCATCGCCAGCCTCAGCCTCTCCGCTACCGCCCTCACCTCTCCCGGCGACTCCGAGATGGCCCTGCCCATCTCGAGCGTTATCGTCATGGCGAAGTCATCGGCGTGGTTCCTGACTATCCGCGCAACTTCCTCCATTATCTCGATCCTGTCTATAGCTGCGAGTGACCTGATCTTCCTCTGGTTCTCCTTCGCGGCCCTCACAGCCCTCTCGAGGTCCGACTCGTTGCAGCGCTGGACCCTCGCGATCACGGAGCCGTCGATGGGCGTCCTCAGGTCGAAGGTCGTTCCTTCTGAGGACCTGGTCCAAGAGCCGTCGATGAAGGTCTTGAACTCCGGGACGCCGTCAGGCCCCTCCTCGTAGATCTCCGAGAATATCCTGCCGAGCTTGATCTCGACGGACCCCATCACATTTCGTTCTCCACCGCATAATTTAGCTGAATCAGGCCGACCGCCGCTCGAAGGTCGTTCGCCGCTCGCTTCCTAGGACGATGATGACGGTTATGTCGCCGACGTTCGTCCCTGTAGGGCCCGTGTAGATCAGGCCTCCGACCCTTTTGAAAAACGTATGAGAGTCGTTGTTCTCGAGGTACTCTTCCGGGTTCAGGCCCTTCTCGGCTGCACGTCGGAGCGTATCATCGGTCACCACGGCTCCTGCGGCATCGGTCGGCCCGTCGATCCCGTCCGTCCCCATCGACGCGGCCACGAACCCTTCCACATCCCTGAGGTTTACAGCTAGAGCAAGGGCGAGCTCCTGGTTTCTGCCTCCCACACCGCTGCCCCTGACGGTTACGACCGTCTCCCCACCTGCCACGACGGCTGCAGGAGGTCTGAGTGGAATTCCGGACCTTCTGATGTCCTTGGCGATGGCCGACAGCAAACGGGCCGCTTCACGGGCCTCGCCTGAGAGCATGCTCGTCAACGGGAGGGTTTTGATGCCTCTTCTGCTGAATGCCGATGCGGCTGCTTTGACGGCGTCCAGGTTGCTGCCCACCACCACGTTGCGGACCTTGCTGAAGCACTGGTCTCCGGGCTTCGGCGTCTCCGGGTAGGCGCCTCGCGCGCCGGCCTCCAAATGCCTTAAAACCCTCTCAGGCACGTCGGCTCTCCTCCTCGCTATCACCTTGAGCGCGTCGGCGTACGTCGTGGGATCCGGTGCGGTGGGACCTGATCCTATCACATCTATCCTGTCGCCGACCACGTCGGAGAGTATGAGGGCATAGGTTCTGCACCTGAGTTCTTTCGCGAGCCAGCCGCCCTTGATGGCGCTGAGGTGCTTGCGGACCGTGTTGAGCTCCTCTATCGAGGCTCCAGCCCTCATCAAGGCCTCTGAGGCCGCAGCCACTTCCTCCACTGTCAAATCGCCGGCGGGAACGACGCAGAGCGACGACGCACCACCGGAGAGGAGGACGAACGCCAGTGACCTCTCGCCGCAGCTTCGAGCGTACTCGAGGACCTTCTGTCCCGCCGTCAGGCTTGACGAGTCGGGTTTGGGGTGCGATGCGTGGATCGTTTCGAGGGGCTGGAGGCTTCCGGGCGGTTCGTAGCCTCGGGGCAACACTACAACTCCCCTGACTGGCCTCCCCTCAAGGAGTTTGAGCATCTTGGCCGCCATGGAGTACGATGCCTTCCCCACCGCGAGGACGACGAATTCGTCGAACTTGTCGAGCTTTAGCACTTCACCGTCTACGAAGAGCCTTCTCCCAACCCTCTTGACGTGACGGCCCAGCAGACGGCCCGGCTCAACTGCCTCGAGGACGCGGTCCAACGTGTAAACCAAGTCGCCTACGTCCTCCAGCCCCTCGACCCTGATCATCCACAGATAGGGAGGGCTGCTGGCTTTTTTGGAGTTGTTTTGGCGAGTGCGGTCGATTCGTTAGTGGCTCGAGGAAGCACACCGGTGACGGAGTAGCGTGACACAGCTGTCGAGTACCGATTGGAAAAGCGGCGTGCGGTGTGGCAGGTCGAGGGTGACCTTATTACCAGCAGGGACCGCAAGACGACGGAGGATGAGGTTAGGCGAGAACGTGGAGTTGCGGTTTCCTCTGATCATCATCAGGACCAAAAGGGCTTCTGCGGTCTTCGAGGTCCTTGGGAGGAGCAGATTCGCCGGGGCCTTCGGTTTAGCCTCGGCGATCGCGCTCCCCGTGCTGGCCGGGGTGGCCACGTACTTCCTGTTGACATCGCTGACGCTGATGCTGACGAGGCCCGAGGTCCAGCAGGTCCAGAGGGAGCTAGGCCCCGCGTCCTACGTCCTGCTCCCAGGGCTGAACCCGTACCTCCCTCTGCTTTACGGATGGCTGGGGATAGTCGTCGCCCTGATCGTCCACGAGGGGGCCCACGGCGTGGTGGCGAGGCGCTACAACTACACCGTCAGGTCCAGCGGCATCGTCCTCTTCCTCGGCATCCCGATAGGCGCCTTCGTCGAGACGGACGAGAACGAGATCAAGACCGGGAGGTTCTCCGAGGTCGTCAAGATCCTCTCCTCGGGACCTGCCAGCAACGCGGCGGTCGCAGTCCTCGCACTCGTCGGCGTCCTAATGGTGACGTCGGGTCTCGTGCCCTCGATCCCGTTGGTAGTCGATCGCGTCGTGGAGGGTTATCCGGCTGCGGCGGCAGGGATCGAGCCGGGCGACAGGATCGTATCGGTGAACGGCTCGCCCGTCCACTCGCTCCAAGACCTCCGGTCGTCCTTCTCGGCGGCCGGTATCGGTGGCACGGTCACGGTCGGTGTGGAGAGGGGAGGAAAGGTGCTGGAGTTCCACGTTAAGCTCGCCGACATAGGCAACGGAACTCCGGGGCTGGGCGTGATGTTGAGGGACGCGGACCTGCTGGCGTTCGCCTCGAACACCCTGCAGCACTTCAAATCGATCGCCTACTCGAGACCGGTGGCCCTTCTGCTGCCCCCGACCCTGGACTTCATCCTGTATCCCTTCTCGGACCGGGAGATCTGCGTCGTGAGGGAGCAGGGCGAGGTCTGCAGGAGCGTCAGCTCGCTCTACACGCACCCCATGCTCGGAGACTCTTACAGGATCGTTTCTTCCCTTCTCTACTGGATCTGGTTCGTCAACTTCAACGTGGCCATCTTCAACGCGCTGCCCATTTACCCGTTGGACGGCGGACAGGCCTTGAGGAAGCTGTTGACGGCCTTCGTCAAAGGAGCGGAGGGACAGAGGATAGCATCGGCGATCACGACGGGTGTCACGCTCTTCTTCGTCTCCGTCATCATCTCGATCATCCTCCTGCCTTACCTGAGCCTGAGATGAGTTAAGGCCCATGGGCCTCGTGGTCCTGAGGGCCACCAACCTGAGGGGCGCACGGACCGCCGCCTTCAGGATTGCCCTCCTCCAGCCGTCTGTGCTCTTCCTAGAGCTGCCCGAGTCCGCGGAGGGGCCCGTGAACGAGTTCCTGATGTACGGTGACAGAGAGATATTAGACTCGCATCCGTCGGAACTGGTGAGGGTCTCAACAAGACCACACATCAGGTTCCTCTCGGAGCTGAGGGAACACGGGTACAGGGGCGAGGTGAGGTGCGTTGTGGACGACGGTGCCCTGGAGCGGGAGATGGAGGTCGCTTCCGAGGCCTCAAGGCTGACGCTCAGGTACATGCTGACGGGAAGGGTGGAGCTGGAACGGTGGAGGGGCCTTCTGAGGAGGGCCGTGGACGTAGAGCCGGGCGATACGGTGATGCGTTTGCTCGAAGCCGTAGCAGATGTTGGGGAGCCGTGGGCGGCCGTGCTCGAAGTCTGGCGGATGAGGAGCCTGAGGCCCCTAAAGGAGGCCGGTGTGGCGGAGTTGGTCGTCTGCGGCCTTCCGGCGTGCCGCTCCCCGCTCGACGAGATGGTCTTGCTCGAGAGGCTCCGAAAGCTCACCGACGAGAGGTTGAGGGCGCTGGTCGAGGAGCACGCGGAGTTCGTCAGGACAGTCCAGGTCTCGCCGGACCTCGAGACGGCCTACGAGGTCTGGACCGAGAGGTGCCTCGGCAGGTGGTTCGGGCTTTGAGCCTCATCGGTCTATCCCGAGAGTCTTCCTCAACCTCTTCAGGCGCTCGAGGTGCTGGGCCACCACATCCTCCCTCCCGACAGGCAAGCTGAGGCCGTGCATCCTCAGCACCTCCTCCTTAACCTCCACCCACTCCCTCGCCAGCTCCTCCAGCTCCTCCTCCCTCAGCCCCGGCTCGAGCATCCTGGCCGATATCCTCCTGAACCTCTCCTGCGGGTCCTCGCTCATGGCAGGAGCCTCTCGGGCGCCCTCGGGAACAGCGCGGCCTCTCTGATGTTCTCGAGGCCGAGGAGGGCCATCGTCAGGCGCTCGATGCCGATGTTGAAGCCTCCGTGGGGTGGCGCGCCGTACCTGAAGAACTCGGTGAACCAGCTGACGCTCTCGAGGCTCATGCCCTTCAGCCTGACCTGCTCGACGATCTTCTCGTACCTGTGCTCCCTCTGCCCTCCGGAGCTCAGCTCAAGCCCCCTGTAGATCAGGTCGACGCTCCTGGCCCAGAACGGGTCCTCGTCGACGCGCATCACGTAGAAGGGCTTGACGTCGAAGGGGAACCTGTTGACGAAGAAGGCCTCGGCCCCGTACTTCTCCCTCACGTACTCGGCCAGCATCCGCTCGGCCTGTCGGTCGAGGTCCTCACCGTAAGGTATCTCCTTGCCCATCTCGGCCAGTATCCTGTAGATCTCGGGGAACCTGAGTTCCGGGAAAGGCCTCTTGGGGAGATCCACCTCAACCCCCAGCAGCTCCAGCTCCTTCGCGTTCTCCTCGAGGACCCTCTTGATGCCCGCTACCAGAAGTTCCTCCTCCAGCCTCATCACGTCCTGCTCGTCGGAGATGTAAGAGAACTCGACGGCACATCCCCTGTGCTCGCAAAGGTGCCTCGGCGTGTGGCTCGGCTCAGCCCTCCAGCTCGGCCCCAGGTCGTAGATCCTCTCGAAGCCAGCGACCATCAGGAGCTGCCTGTGGAGCTGCGGGTCCTGCCTGAGGTAGGCCTTTCTGCCGAAGTAGTCTATCTCGAACATCTCGGCCCCGCTCTCTGACGGAGCGCCTATGATGCAGGGCGTGAAGACCTGGACGAACCCTCGGGAATCGAGGTACTCGGTCATCCCCTTCACCAGCGAGTGCTGTATCCTGAAGATCGCGAAGTTCCTCGGGCTCCTCAGGTCGATGGGCCTGTAGTCCAACCTCGTATCCAGCTGCGTCTGGACGGTTCCGGTCACGTCTATCGGGAGCCTCTCCGCCCTAGAGAGGACCTCTATCGAGCTCGGTATCAGCTCCATTCCCACCTTAGCTCCCCTCTTCTCCGGGACCCTTCCTGTTGCGGCGATGACGTCATGGGTGTTCAGCGACCTCGCCAGCCGTATGAGGGACTCGTCGACCTGACCGCTCTTCAGCGTGAGCTGCGCTATGCCCGACCTGTCCCTGACCCAGACGAAGACTACCCTTCCGACCTCCTTGACGTTCTCTACGAAGCCTGCTATCCTGACCTCGACTCCGGGCTCTTCCGGTATCTCGGCTATCTCGTGGGTCCTGAGCAACCCTCCCACCTTGATCAAAGACCTGCGGTTACATCAAAAATCTTGTCGCGGAGAGGCGGCGTACCGGAGAGGTTATCTGGCGGCCTGACCACCGACGACCTGGCCGAGCTCTTGGGCGGCCTCCTTCGGCGTCCAGCCCTCGTGGACGATCCTCCGCAGGGCCCTTATCATGCCGACGGGGTTCGACGACTGGAAGACGTTCCGGCCGAAGTCCACTCCAGCCGCACCAGCAGAGACCGCGTCGTAGGCCAGCTGAAGGGCGTCCAACTCCGACTCGAGTTTCGGACCTCCCGCGATCACCAAGGGCACCGGAGCCGCGTCGACCACCTTCTCGAACTCGGGCGTGTAGTAGGTCTTGATGAAGTGGGCTCCGAGCTCCGCAGCAACCCTGCACGCGAGGGCTATGTACCTCGTCTCCCTCTTCTCGAGCTCCCTGCCGACCGCTGTCACAGCGAGTATCGGTATCCCGTAATCTTCGCCTAGGTCGACGAGCTTCGCAAGGGCCTTCAGCGTCTGGTGCTCGTACTGTGTCCCGACGTAGATGGAGAAGGCGAGGGCAGCCGCGTTCAGCCTTATCGCGTCCCTGACCGAGGTCACTATGTCCTCGTTCCCTAGCGCAGGTCCTGCTATCGTGTTGCCGCCGGAGACCCTCAGAACTATCGCCACGTCCACCGTCGGGTCCACCGAGGTCCTCAGCACACCCCTGGTCAGCATCAGCGCGTCGGCGTAGGGCAGCAGGGGCGTTATCGTCCTCCTCGGGTTCTCAAGTCCCTTTATAGGCCCGAGGAAGTAGCCGTGGTCGACGGCCAGCATGACGGTCCTTTTGGTCTTCGGCTTGATGATCCGGGCGAGCCTGTTCTGGAGACCCCAGCTCACACCTCCAGAGGTCATGCCCCCGTGAAAAACGTTTAGCTGCAGGGTCGGGAGGCTCTGGGAGGGAGTGGAGGAGAGGTCGTTCGCGGAGTTCGTGGAGCTCTGCCAACTCCTCGAGCTGACGGCCAGCAGGTCCTCGAAGGTCAAGGCGGTGGCATCTTTCCTCTCGAAGCTCAGCCCTGAGGAGGCGAGGGCCTTCGCTTACCTTCTGGTCGGCAGGAAGTCGGGCGAGAGGGGAAGACCGATCAACGTGGGCTGGTCCACGATCCAAAGGGCCCTCTCTATAGCCGAGGGTTCGGCGACGCTCGACCTTTGGGGCAGGAGGCTCGGGCTGCTGGAGGTCTGGAACTCGCTGGAGGGGCTCTCTTCCCTTGAGGGGCCTGGATCTCAGGAGAAGAGGTTGAGGGCCCTCGCCTCGCTCTTCGTGAGGTGCACGCCCGAGGAGCGGGAGTGGCTGGTGAGGATTCTATCGGGCGAGATGAGGCACGGCGTCAACCACGGCGTCTTCCTCGAGGCGATCGCGGCCATGCTCAGGAAGGACGTCGAGGAGGTCAGATACGCGGACATGGTCTACTCTGACATCGGAAAGCTGGCTGAGCTCGCGGTGCGCAACGCGCTCCAGACCCCTGCCGTCGAGCCGATGAAACCCGTGAGGCCGATGCTCGCAGAGACGTGCAGTTCGCCGGCAGAGGCCCTTGCGGAGCACGGAGGTCGATCCATCTTCGAGCCGAAGTACGACGGCATCAGGTTGCAGGTCCACATCCTCGGAGGCGAGGTGAGGCTCTTCACCAGGAGGCTCAGGGACGTTACCTCCAACCTCCCCGACGTCGTCGATTCCGTCAGGAGGGAGATCAGGTGCGAGTCGGCCGTCTTGGACTCGGAGGCGATCGCGATCGGGCCCGACGGCAGGCCGATGCCCTTCCAGGAGACCGTGCGCCGCGTGGGAAGGGAGAGGGAGCTGGAAGAGGTCCTCAAAGAGCTGCCGCTGGTGCTGAGGGTCTTCGACGTCCTCCACCTCAACGGCCGGAGCACCGTCCACCTGCCCTACACCGAGCGTAGGTCCCTCCTGGAGAGCGTCGTCCCCGAACCGATGCTGACGCCGGCGCTGGAGCTCACAGACCCGAGGGATGTCGAGGCGATGATGAGGAGGTCGGTCGATGAGGGTAACGAGGGCCTCCTCGCCAAATCGCCGGGCTCTCCCTACATACCCGGAAGGAGGGGGAAGCACTGGCTGAAGCTGAAGAGGTCTGAAACGATAGACGCCGTCATCGTGGCGGCCGAGTGGGGCCATGGGAGGAGGTCGGGATGGTTGAGCAACTACCACCTAGCCGTTTACGACGATAACTCAGGAAGGTTCGTGACCGTCGGCAAGACCTTCAAGGGCCTCACCGACGAGGAGTTCGAGGCGATGACGAGGAGGCTCCTCTCGATAGCCGTGGAGCAACGTCCGTGGGGCGTGATCGTCAGGCCTGAGGTGGTTGTTGAGGTGGCCTTCGACGAGGTCCAGCGGAGCCCGAGGTACGAGGGAGGACTCGCGCTGCGTTTAGCCCGAATCATAAGGATCAGGGACGACAAACCGGTGACCGAGGTCTGCACGCTGAACGAGCTCAGGAACGTTTACGCCCGTCAGATGGAGAGGCGGTCCTATTCGGACCGGTTAGCGCTGTAATCCTCGTTCGAGCTCCTGAAGTTAACTCGAATCATCCGCTCGCTCGGTACCCCGATGCATGATAAATTTATGAGAGGGGTGCATACGTAGCGAGTGGCGGCCAGCGGCCCCGGTAGTATAGCCCGGTCAAGTATGCCGGCCTCTCGAGCCGGAGACCCGGGTTCAAATCCCGGCCGGGGCAATTGACTGAGGCAACGTGACCCTGTTAAAACAAGCCGTTCAAGACATCGCGAGCTGAAGAGAGAAGATCGAGATGCGGTGCGGTCTCACTGCTTGAAGTAAACCGAGAGGAGCATGTTGATGAAGCCGAGGTTGGGATTCGGCTTAGTTATGGCCACGACGACGTCGCCGCCGTAATGGAGCGCGAACATGTATCTCCTGTCCTCGAGCTCGACGTAGATCTTCCTGTAGTCTCCCAACCTCATCATGTCCAGCACCGACGTCACGACGCCCGATACGGTCGAGATGGCCGCTGCGAGGAAGTCGGGTCTCAGCGATATGGTGTTCGCGTAAGCTACTGGGGTCCCGTCGGGCTTCACTACCATCAGGACCTCCAGGGCTCCTCGGCTGACCCTGATGACCTCGTCGAGGTAGTTCTTGAGGGTCTCCGGGTCCTGCACGTAGCTGCTCAACCCCTCCTCACCCCCAGCATCGCATGGAGGAACGAAGAGCAGGAGGATATGGCGCGCTTGAGCGAATCTAGGGGGATCTTGCCTGAGGGCCTCACGTAGACGTAAACCTCCCTCTCCGCGAAGGCCTCGAGCTTGGCGACGGCTTCGTTGACGTCGTCCTCCAGAACGACGAGCCTGACGCCCTCGTTGGACATCGAGATGACGGAGTAGGCCTCTGCGAGGAGGGCGGCGACCTTCTCTGGTTCAACCGAACCGACGTAATCGATTACTTGACCTGCCGAGTCGAAGATGACAACCCCCTGCAGACCGTAGTGCCTCGCGAGCTCGTCGAGGGAGCCGAAGGTCAAAGGCTCCTCGGGAGGCGGGGCTTGGGGCTGTTGACCGACTGGTTGGGGAGCGGACGCAGGTAACCCTTCAAAGACCTGAGGCGGTGTAGGGCTGGGCGTCCGGCCCTCTTCGGCCTCCTTTTCGACAGGATGGGCAAGTAGGGGCTCGGTTGCTGGGGTTCTCACCTCAGGCCGAGCCTCGGCCTGCTGGGGCTGAGGGACCTCCCTCACTGTGATCTGTAGCGCCTCCCTCATCAGCTTCACCTCCGAAGCCAGCTTCCTCACAGTCCCGAGGACCTGAAGGGCGAAGATCACTAGGACGGCGGCCACTATCCCAACGGCGACCAACGTCGTCAGCTCCCAAGCAGACAGCATCTCCCTCGGTCACCGGTTAAGTCTCGCGGTATAAAGCGTGATCCCCTCAATTACGCCAATATCTCCTGTGACAGATTCTGAGCATCCGTTGCGGAGGCCTTTGGAGAGCTCAGCCGACCGTGGACCCGGCGAGGGCGATCCTGATCCTAGTCCTGGCCTCCTCGAGCAGGAGCTTCCGCATGTAGCAGAGCTTGCAGACCGGACCAGAGATGTGGTGAACGGTGCAGCTGGCGCAGATGAGCTGGCCGCAGACCACGCACCTCCTCGGAGCGAACCTGTCGGGATGATAGTAGCACTTGAAGGTCAGGCTCTCGCCCAAGGTCTCGGGGAGCGTCATCGCAGGAGGTCCTAGAAACTTGGACTTATCACGGATCGGCATGCTGACTTGAGGTGATTTCAGCGTATCTACTGAGGGATATCGTGAGAATACCACGGTAGCACTTCGCCGGCTCGTGCAGCCTCAACCCTCCGTTCTGTAGGCCGCTCCAGCCTAGGTCTTCGCCACGGAACCGGAGGGGCCTGTGAGGATGTACCTCCGCCGATCGGAGAGGAGCTTGACGCCGTAAAGCCACCCGGCCATTGCTGGCACTGCACCCCTCACCCTGACCTCGGTCCCCCTGACGTCGATGACCAAGGTGCAAGGCCTCGTGACGTTCCCCTTCCTCTCGAACCAGTGGACCACCATCAGCCTCCCCGGCAGTAGGAAGATGTGGCCCTCGATCACCTCCAGCAGCTCGCCCTTCAGACCCGCATCGTCCTGACCGGCGTCCTTCTGAACGCTCCGACGCAGCCTCATCTCCTCGACCCTATCACGAGGACCCTGTCGTCACCGGGCCTGGGCGCGCCTCTTCCGTCCCGGTTGCTGGTCAGCACGTACAGCGATCCGTCGGGCCCCTGCCTCACGTCCCTCAGCCTCCCGTAGGTCCCCTGCAGCAATCTGAAGTGCTCGACCGGCCTCATCTCTTCTTCGTCGAACCGCACGACGTGGAGAGCCGCCCCCCTCAAGGCCGCGAAGAGCAGGCATCCTTTCAGCTCGGGGAGGTCGGAGGAGGTGCAGAAGTCGCACCCGGATGGAGCCCAGGTCTCGTCGCCGCTCTCGAGGACCGGGTCGATGTACCTCGGATCGCCGGCCCTCCCTATGACGTGGGGCCAGCCGTAGTTACCTCCGGGAACTATCAGGTTCAGCTCGTCGTGGGCGAAGGCACCGAACTCGCCCGTCGGTCCGTGCTCAGTCGCGAAGAGCCTCTTGTGCTTTGGGCTCCAAGCTATCCCCTGCGGGTTTCTGTGGCCGAGGCTGTAGATCGGAGAGCCGGGGAAGGGGTTGTCGCTAGGCACATTTCCGTCAGGCCTGATCCTCAGTATCTTGCCTGCCAGCGAATCGAGCCTCTGGGAGAGCTCCGGCCTCCTCGCGTCGCCGGTCGTGACGTAGACGTTTCCGTCAGGTCCGAGCCTCACCCGACCTCCGTCGTGGACGCTCGCTCCCTCAACAGGTCCCAGCACATCAACGCCGTCTCGCAGCGTCAGGTCATCGTAAACGGTAAGGACGTTCGCGAGGGAACCTCCCCTCATCACAGTCCTGTAGAGCAGGATCCGGGGTCCGGGCCTGAGCAGCTCGCAACCGAGGAGTCCGCCCTCGCCGACGTGCGCAACCTCCACCGTCCCTAGGATCTGGGTCCTGCCCGTGTTCAGGTCGACGAGCCTTACCCTTCCAGGCCTCTCGGTGACCAGCGCCTCGCTTTCAGAGATGAACGCGATCGACCAGGGGATCTCGAGACCGGTGACGAGGTCGCGGACCTCGATCGATCCGATGCCTTTCTGCCCCTTTTGTTCTGGGCTCTCCAGGCTCCGCGTCAGAATCAGGAATGCGGCCGCTAATCCTCCGGCTGCGAGGGCAACGATGAACTCCCTCCGCCTTATCCTCAACCCTCTCCACCCGAAGTGACCGACGGCCCAAAGAAATAATTCTCGCCGAACGACACATCATGAACGTGACGAACTACTGGATCATGGTAGCGAAGGACCACAAGGGAAAGGAGAAGGGGTCCGTGATCCCGGCGCAGGCGGTCATCGAACGCCGGGTTAGATACGGAATCTGGTTCATCAACCCGAGGAACCCGTACGCGAGGAGGCTCGAACCCGGAGACAGGGGTCTGATGCTCGCGCTCGGAAGGGAGGAAAGGCAGTTCTTGGGAGAGCTGACCATCAACAGCAGGCCTCTTCCGGTCGATGCGGCCCTCGAGTCGCTGAAGGAGGGTCTGCCGTCGACGATGTTGACCCACTACCTCAAGATAACAGCCATCCTGTGGCCCAGGCCGAAACCGCTCGAGATGTTCCTCCACAAGCTGGACTTCGTGAAGAACAGGACCAAGTGGTACTCGTACTTCCAAGGCTCACTCAGGCCGATCTCTGAGGCCACGTTCAAGGCGATCGCCTCAGACCCCTGATGGCCTCACCTCGGTGGGACGCTGAGGACCCAGGCCGGCCTCCTGACCGTCACGACCTCACCGCGCACGAGCCTTTCCCGATACGGCGGCACCTCGATGTACCCGTCTGCGAAGGCGATGCTCGAGAAAGCGGAGGACTCGCTGGGCATCGGATGGCATAGCGTCCTCTCTCCGTAGCGCTCTAGCCTGACCCAGACGACCTTCCTGAAGTCGACGTACCTGGTGAAGGTCAGGTCCTCGGCGAGCTCGGCCTTGACCTCGTAAACCAGCTGCTCTGGGTCGAAGTAGCCCAGACGTCCCAGGATGGGGACGGCCAAGTAGTTGAAGACGTTCACGGTCGAGTGTATCAGCGCGGGGAGCACGACCACCGGCTTGCCGTCCACGACCGCTACCCCTCCGACCCTTCCCGGTTGGAGCTGGAGTCCTTGAGCGAAGAACCAGTTGCCGGACCTGTGGAGGATCGAGGCCACGTCGGTGTCTCCGACGCTCGAACCGCCTATCGTCAGCACCATGTCCGAAGCCCTCAGCGCCTCCTCAAGCGCCCTCGATACCTCACCGACCTCGTCCGGCAGGAGGCCCGCATACCTCGGGACGCACGGAAGGGCCGAGAGGAAGGAGATCACGGTGGGCGCGTGGGTGTTGAGCGTCTTCAGACCCGTAGCCTCCTCCGGGTCGTCGGTGAGCTCGGACCCTATCGAGATGACGGAGACGACCGGCCTCCTGAAGACCTCGACGCGCCTTATGCCCAGCGCCTCCATGAGCGCCGACTTCACAGGCCTCAATACCTCTCCCCTCTTCGCGATCACTTGGCCCTCCTTGACGTCCGAGCCTCTCCGGTCCACGTACTGATGGGGTGTGACGGGGTTCCTGACGACGAGCTCTCCGTCCTCCACCTCGACCTCCTCCTGCGGGACGACCGCATCGGCACCCTCTGGAAGTAAACCTCCGGTGAGGATTCGCCTCGCGTGGCGCGGAGCAAGAGGTGGCCCGGCGACGTTGGGCAGGTTGAGGTGACCGTCTATCTTGAGCCTCACAGGCCTCTCCGGCGAGGCGCCTGCCGTATCCGAGGACCGAACCGCGTATCCGTCCATGTGGGACATGTCGGCTTGAGGTCTGGGAGCCGGTGCGACGACGTCGACGGCCAGCACCCTTCCGACTGCTTCCAGCGGCCTGACCAGCTCGGTCACGCCTATCGGAGAGACCCTCTCGAAGACCTCCCTCAGGACCTCCTCGACCGGGTAGAAACGCTCGATCGCCCTGTGCCTGTGAACCATTCCTTTCCTGATTTCTCGGCCTCGAACTTCAAGAGCATTCCCTTGATCCTCGGATCGGGCGAGTACCCTCCCGGCGATCCGTCAGACCTGACGACCCTGTGACACGGTATCAGGATGGGGATCGGGTTGGCGGAGAGGGCTGCGCCGACTGCCCTCGCGGCCCTCCCAGCGCCCACGGCCCTAGCGACCTCGGCATAGGTCTTCGTCTCACCGTAGGGTATCGTTGACGTCACCTCCCAGACCCTCTTCTGGAAGTGTGTCCCCTCAGGCCGGAGAGGCAGATCGAAGGACCTCCTCAAACCCCTGAAGTACTCGTCGAGCTGGACCAGGGCTCTCTCCAAAACCTTCGCATCAGTAGGCAGTGGCGAAACGCCGTCGACCTCAGGCTCGGACAGGATCGAGACCCCGACGACGGCGCCTCCGGAGACGACAACGTAAACCCTTCCTATCCAGGTATCGATGTGCCCCACAGCGTCCCTCTCACGCGGCCTCTCCTTCAACGCCGCCACCGCCAGCCTCGCCGACCTTCAGGCCTGTCCTGCGCATCACCTCCCTGTAGACTTTCTCCGCGATCTCGACCGAGAGGCCCGTGTACTCGAGCGGGTCGGAAGGCATCACTTGATCCGGCCTCAGGCCGTACTTCCTGCAGAGCTCACCTACCGCGTCCCTCAGGCTCAAACCCGACGAGAGCATCGACCTCAGCTCGTCGATCACGTCGAACCCGTGCCTCCTGAACCTCAGCTGCACCGCCTCTGCCAGCACCTCCTCGTGCCTCCTGAGGTCTTCCTCCATAGCCTTCGCGTCGAAGCTAGCCCTCCCCAGGAACCTCCTCAGCTGCCTGACGCCTATGAGGAGGTGCGCGATCCCTACGGCGACGTTCCTCCTCAAGGTCGAGTCGGAGAGGTCCCTTTGGAGGCGTGTGGTCTGAAGGCGGTTGGCGACGAAGCTCAGGAGGTTGGCGGCCAGCTCGAGGTTACCCTCGGCGTTCTCCGCCTCCACCGGGTTCTGCTTCTGGGGCATCGTCGAGGACCCCACCCTCGTCGGCCTCAGCTCCACGTATCCGAGCATCGAGAGCAGCCACAGGTCCCTCGCGAGGTCGGTGAGGGCCATCGAGAGGGAGGCGAGGTGGTGGAGGTAGATCGAGTACCTGTCGGCCGGCAGGACCTGCTTCGTCACCAGGACTGGTTCCAGGCCCAGAGACCTCAGGAACCTTTCGACGAACCCGAGGGTCCTCTCGCCGAGAAACTCCCTGAGGCCGGCGTAACTCCCTATCGCTCCGCTCAACTTCCCCGGCATCCTGAACCCCCTCAACCTCTCGATCCACTCGAGCGTCCTCATCGCGTGGTAGGCGAGCTCCCTCCCCAGCGTCGTCGGGACCGCAGGCCTTCCGTGCGTCCTCGCCAGCATCGGCGTCGCCCTCTCCCTCCACGCCACCTCCGCCAGCTCAGCGCAGAACCCCTCGAGCTCTGGAACCAGCACACTCTCGTTCACCGCCTTCAGCGAGAGCGAGAAGGCAGTCGAGTTGACGTCCTCCGAGGTCAGCCCCGCGTGGACCCAGACCGATGACCTGAAGAAGCCTTTGGACCTCAGCCTCGACTTCAGGAACCTGACGATCGCCTCCACGTCGTGCCCCACCTCTGCCTCGATCGACTTCACCTCCTCCGCCTCCTCAGGACCGAAGCCCTCGGTGAGTCCCCTGAGGTAAGTCAAGGCACCGGGCTCTAAATCGATGAACCCCTCCTCGGCGAGGGCCCTGAGGTACTCGACCTCCACGATGACCCTGTACCTGATGTAACCGAACTCGGAGAGGTGGGGCCTGAGGTCCTCGACCAGGTCGGCGTACCTCCCGTCGACGGGCGAGAGCGCCAGGAGCCTCGAGGTCAGCGCTCCAACACCTCTTCTATCGCCGGCCCAATTCCGACGTGGGAGACGGGGACGCCCAGCTCGGACTCGACGAACTCGACGTACCTCCTCGCGTTGGGATGCAGAGCTCCGTAGCCTTCTTTCATCAACCTGGCCCGCTCGGCGTCGTCGATCCTCGGCCATCCCTCGAGCTCCACGTACCTGGGCCTCACGGACTCCAGGGCCTTCAGGTCCTCAGGGAAGCGCGCCGCGTTCTCATAGGAAACGCAGACCTTGACCTTCTCCAGGCCTGAGAGCGTGTCGATCCTCGTCATGAAGACCGAGTCGACGCCGTTCAGCTCGACCGCGTACCTCAGCTGCGGAATGTCGAGCCATCCTATCCTCCTCGGCCTGCCGGTGGTGGCGCCGTACTCTCCGCCCGCCGACCTGATGCGCTCAGCGACCTCTCCGTGCATCTCCGTCGGGAAAGGCCCGGAGCCGACGCGGGTCGTGTATGCCTTGGCGACTCCGACGACCTTCCCGAGGCTCCTGAAGGGGACGCCGCATCCGATCGCTGCGCTCGCTGAGGTCGTAAAGCTCGAGGTCACGTAGGGGTAGGTTCCGAAGAGGAGGTCGAGCATCGTGCCCTGCGCACCCTCGAAGACCACAAGACCTCCTGCGCCGAGGACGTCAGAGATCACCGGGCCGGTCTCAACGACCTTTACGCCTAACCCCTCGAACGACTCCATCAGCTCCCTCGCCTCAGCTTCAGGTTCAGTGCCGTCGAGCCTCCAGAAGCCCTTCAGCTCCCTCAGCTTCGAGACGAGTGTGTCAGGCTCGAGCAGGTCCGCCACCCTGATCGCCAGCCGCGCAGCCCTCTCCACCGACGTGGGGCCTATCCCTCTCCTGGTGGTGCCTATGGCCCTGCTGCCCTTCAGGCCCTCGAGGAAGTCCTCCGCAGCCCTCGCCGACGGCCTTATCACCGAAGCCCTAGGGCTCAGGTAGACGTCGATCTCGCCCCTCACGCTTCTGACCTCCTCCAGCTCCTCGCGAAGGACCTTCAGGTCGACGAGGACTCCGGCGCAGATCGCGGCCGCACCGCACACCACGCCTCCGGCTGGGACGAGGTGCATCCTCAGGACCTTTCCACCGTAGAAGATTGTGTGGCCTGCGTTGGGCCCTCCGTTGAACCTTACAGCCAGCCTCGCACCCCTCGAGAAGTAGGCCGCTACCTTGCCCTTGCCTTCGTCGCCCCACTGAAGGCCTATCACTGTTATCGCTGGCAAGTCAAGTCACTCTCTCGACGTCGTGGGGCAGGCTCTCCCTGTAACCTGCCTCGGTGATCCTCACGAAGACGGCCCTCTCCCTCAGCTCCTTGATGGTCCTGGCTCCGAGGTAGCTCATTCCTGACCTGAGGCCTGCGACGAGCTGCGCCAGGACCTCTGCGGCCGATCCCCTGTAGTCCACGTAAGCCTCGACCCCCTCGGCCATGTACGAGTAGTCGGCCACATCGTCGAGGTCCACCTCTCCCTTCTCCCTCGCCTCCCTTCCTAGCATCGCGTAGAACGAAGCCATTCCCCTGTAGACCTTGCTCTTCTTCCCGTTCCTGACCACCACGGCTCCAGGGCTCTCGTCGGTCCCTGCGAGGAGCATCCCTATCATCACGGTCGATGCTCCTGCGGCGAGGGCCTTCACCAAGTCAGCGGAGCTCCTGATCCCTCCGTCTGCTATCATCGGCACACCTGTCCTCTCGGAGACCTCGGCGCAGTTCATGATCGCTGTCAGCTGTGGAACGCCCACACCGGCTACGATCCTCGTGGTGCAGACGGCTCCCGGCCCTATGCCCACCTTGACCGCGTCGGCGTAGGCGGCCAGGTCCTCGAAGCCCTCGGGCGTAGCGACGTTCCCTGCCACCAGCTGCACCTCGTCGCCGAATTCCTTCCTCAGCCTCTTCAGGACGTTGAGCACCATCTCTGTGTGGCCGTGGGCGACGTCGATAACGATCGCGTCAACCTCGGCCTCCAGCAGCGCCTTCGCCCTCTCGAAGTAGTCGCCCTTCACGCCTATCGCCGCTGCCACCCTCATCCTCCCCTTCGCGTCCCTCGTCGAGTGAGGGTAGAGCCCCCTCGACTGGATGTCCTTGGCCGTTATCAGGCCCCTCAGCCTCCAGTCGTCGTCGACGATCGGGATCTTCTCTATGCGGTAAGTCCTGATCAGCTCTATGGCCTCCTCTTGAGTTATCCCGGGCCTCGCCGTGATCAGCTCGTGCCTCGGCGTCATCACCTCCCTCACGGGCCGCTCGTCAGGCTCGAAGAGTAGGTCCCGCCTCGTCACGATCCCCCATACCTTCCTCTCCCTGTCCACCACGACGAGCCCTGAGACGCCGTGCCTCAGCATCTCCCTCCGCGCCTCACCGACCGTCGCATCGAGCGGTATCGTGTACGGGTCCTCGATCAGGACCCCCTCGGCCCTCTTCACCTTCTGGACCTCCCTGACCTGCTGCTCGATCGGCATGAACCTGTGGATCACGCCTATCCCTCCCTCCCTCGCCATCGCTATCGCCATCCTGCTCTCGGTGACCGTGTCCATCGCGGCCGAGACGATCGGTATATGCAGCTCTATCTTCCTCGTGAAGAGCGACTTCGTCGAGACCTCCTTTCTGGACCTGATGTCGGAGTACCTCGGCACCAGAAGCACGTCGTCGAAGGTCAGGGCCAGCTCCTCAACGAAACGGCCCAACCGATCCCACCGCTAATTCGAGGTCCTCAGCAAAAAACGTGTGCCCGGGAACGGGCCGGCCGGTTATGAGAAGTTGACGCAGAGCAGAAAAACGCATGAGGGTAACGGGACGGCCCTCAGAAGATCCGGAGGAGGGCGTCGACCGAGAAGGAGCCTGGTCCGAGGAGCAGCAAGAGCAACGCAACGCCGAGTATCAGCAGGTCGAACTCCCAGCCTCCAACACCTGCCATGAACCCCCTCATGAACCTCCTCGAGTTGGAGACCATCTGGTGCAGCACCTCAGGCGGCGGAACCATCGTCCCGAGCTTGCCCAGATAGAGCGCTATTGTTCCGATCATCTCGAGCAGGAAGAGGAGCGAGACGATCCTGGTCATCAGCCCCAGTATGAGGAAGATGCCGCCTAGGAACTCGAGGACTCCCACGAGGTCGAAGAGTACCGGATGTATCCCTAACTGGGACATGCCTCCCCTCATCATCGGCCTCGCCGGACCGAAGAGCTTCGGCGCTCCGTGTACCACCATGATGAAGCCCAGAATCAACCTCACCAGCAGTAGCCCAGCGTCGCCGTAAGAGCTCAGGAAGCCGAGTTGGAGCATGCTGTTTTCACCTCGCAACCAGATTGCAAAACGCTACTTTTTTAACTGGGAAGTGGCATCCGCGGTACCGGATGACGACGGAGCCTGTCGAGGAAGAGTATGGGAATTGGTGCCCTGTGGTGGCGGCGTCGAAGGTCCTCTCGAGCGTATGGGCGATCGTCGTGATCTATTACCTGATGGACGGGCCGAAGGGCTTCAACGAGCTCCTGAGGGCCATACCGGGCATGAACTCGAAGACCCTCTCGAGGACCCTGAAGTCGCTCGTGTCGAAGGGGCTTGTGGTGAGGGAGGTAGTGAGCGTCCAGCCCTTCGCTGTGCATTACAGGCTCACACCGATGGGCGAGGAGCTGGTGCCTGTCCTCAACGCTTTGCGGGAATGGGGCGAGAAGTGGGCGCGTCCAGGAACAACACAAGGAGGGACTCAGATCCCCACCGTCAGGGACAACAGGGGAAAGTCACAATAAACGGAGCGAGGAGCACAGAGGCCGAGTGGGGGCCTTGGGCAACGAGGGATATGCGGTCGTCGCCGAAGATCTAGTCAAAGTCTACGGGAATCGCGTTAGGGCCCTGGACGGCGTATCGCTTCAGGTGAGGAGGGGCGAGGTCTTCGCGCTGCTCGGTCCGAACGGCGCCGGCAAGACCACCCTCGTCGAGATCTTCCTAACCCTCAGGAGGCCCACTTCGGGCAGGGCGTACGTTCTGGGCGAGGACGTCCTCGACAAAAAGGGGCGATCGGTCGTCAGGGAAAGGGTTGGGGCGATCCTGCAGGAGTCCGAGTCCTTCGAGCTCCTGACCGTAAGGGAGACGCTCAAGTTCTACGGAAGGATCTATGGCGCCGACGCCGAAAGGGCTGAAGAGCTCATCGAGCTGCTCGACCTGAGAGATCACGCTGACAGGCTCTACGGCAAGCTCTCCGGAGGTCTGAGGAGGAGGGTCCTTCTGGCGGCAGCGCTGATCAACGACCCCGAGCTGGTCTTCCTCGACGAGCCGACGACGGGCCTCGACCCCGCATCGAGGAGGGAGGTCTGGGGCCTCCTGAGGAGGATGAGAAAGGAAGGCGTCACCGTCTTCCTGACGACGCACTACATGGAGGAGGCGGAGGCGCTCTCCGACAGGGTCGGGATCATCGTCAACGGAAAGATTGTGGCCGTCGGGTCTCCGAGGGAGCTGGCGGAGAGGTACGGCGGTGCGAAGACCGTGAGGGTCTCAGGTTTGAGGCCTGAAGTGGCCGAGGAGTTGCAGAGGGAGCTGGGCGAGGCGAGAGTCGACGGTGACGAACTGGTCTGGACTGCCTCCGACCGCTCGGAGGTGAATAAGATAGTCCAGAAAGTCATAGCGGCCTCTCCGGAGGCGATGGTTTCCGTGAGGAATCCTGGCCTCGAGGAGGTCTTCCTGAGACTCACAGGCCGAAGGATAACGGAGGAGGGTGGGATCGCTTGAGGAGGGCGCTCGCCTTCTCTTCTGTTGTAGCCCGCAGTTGGATGAGGAGCAAATCGGCCCTGTTCTGGACGACGGTCTTCCCTCTGATGTTGCTGCTGATCTTCGGTGCGGTCTTCGGAGAAACGAGGGCCCAGACCTACCCGTTGCTCGTGGTGAACGAAGACCTCTACCCCTCGGGGCCACCGACCAAGCTCTCATGGATCTTCATCAATGCCCTCAACTCGACAGGCGTCATCGAGGTCCACCAAGTCGATCCGGGGCAAAACCTCGAAGAGGCCATGAGGTCGAAGGGGATCTACAGGGCCCTCGTGATCCACAGGGGCTTCGAGGAGGAGCTGACGAAGGTCTCTGTGGCGGGAAGGGTGGACGTCATGGTGTCTACGTTGGAGTACGTCCTCGCCAACTTCGGCAACGTAACCTCTCCTGAAAACAGGTCGCAGATGGAATCGGGCCTCTCGGCCCTCAAGGCCTTCAGGGCGAACCTCAGCTCCGGCACCGTCGAGGTAACCTACGTCAGGGATCCCAACGACAGGGCCTCATCGGCCGTCGAGGGCGTCATCAGGTCGTTCCTTGCAGCCTTCAACCTGAGGCTCCTCGGAGCCAACGAGTCGGTGACGGTCAGCCCAGCAGACCTCGGCTTCAGGAGGACCAGGCCCATAGACTACTACCTTCCTGGCATCCTGATGGCCTTCGTCATGACGAACGGCGTCCTAGGCGTGGCCCCTCCCCTTGCCGAGATGCGGAAGTCCAGGCAACTCAAGAGGCTCGCGGTAACGCCCCTCAAGCTCTCGGAGCTCCTGACCGGTTTCATGCTGGTCCAGGTGCTGATGTCCTCGGTCCTCGCGGTCCTGCTCGTCGCTGTCGGATGGGCCGTCTTCAGGCCGTCCTTCACGCTCAATCCCTATGCGTTGGCGTTGACCGTCGTCGCCTCGCTCTTCTTCACCTCCCTCGGACTGCTGATAGGCTCGGCGCTGAAGGAGTTGGAGGCGGTCGTTGCTGCGAGCAACGTCATCGTCTTCCCGATGATGTTCCTCTCCGGTGCCTTCTGGCCCCTCGAGTTCGCACCCCCAATCATGCGGACGATCGCAGGCTTCACGCCCCTGTACTACTTCGCCGAGGGTCTTCGCTCCGTAGGCGTCTACGGCGAGCTGGGCCCGTCGCTTACCGCCTTCGCGATCGGTTTGGTCGCGTCTCCTGTCCTCCTCTTCATCGGATCGTCGCTATTGGGGAGGGAGCTGGCTGAGTGACGAACTGCCGGTGATAGGCTTTTTACGGCAACGCGTGAAGCCGGGGCAGATGGTCAGGCTGATCAGGTTCTTCGCGCCCCGCGGCATCAAAGTCTCGAGGGCAAAAGGGCAGTACGTCTGGGACTCGGAGGGGAGGAGGTACCTCGACTTCCACACCGGAAACGGAGCGGCGCTCCTCGGCCATCTGAACCCCTACGTGATGAGGAGGCTGAAGGAGCAGATGGAGAGGGTAACGGTCCTTCCGCCGCTTTACGACAGCGAAGTCCTCGAAGAGGCCCTCTCTGCCCTCGGAAGGATACTCCCGCCACACCTCGGCAACGTCTTCTTCCAGAACTCCGGAAGCGAGGCGGTGGAGCTGGCCCTCAAGCTCGCACGTAAGAGGACGAGGAGGAGGAAGGCGGTCGCCTTCACCGGGTCCTTCCACGGCCGGACCTTCGGCGCCCTCTCTGTGACCTTCAACAGGACGTACCGCGAGGGCTACGATCCCTTTCCCTTCGAGGTGGAGTTCCTGCCCTTCAACTCGCTCGAGGACCTGCGCAGGATCGGAGAGGACGTGGCCGCTGCGATCGTCGAACCGGTTCAGGGAGAGGGAGGACTGACGCCTGCGACCGACGAGTTCCTGAGAGAGTTGGAGAGGAGGTGCAGGGAGGTGGGAGCTTACCTGATCGTCGACGAGGTCCAGTCGGGATTCGGCAGGACGGGTCTGATCTGGGACCACTTGAGGGCTAACGTGAGGCCTGACGTCTTGGTCGCAGGCAAGTCAATTGGAGGAGGGTTCCCCGTTAGCCTCGTCGCGGTCGACGATGAGATTGCCTCAAAGGTCGAGGAGGGAGAGCACGGCTCCACCCACGGCGGGAACCCCCTCGCCCTCGCGGCGGTCACCGGAGGCGTCGAGGCCCTCATTTCCGAGGACGTCCCCTCAAAGGCCCATGCGGCCTCCGAGCTGCTCTTCGCAGGTTTACGGGAGGTGGCGGCCGAGAACGCGGAGCTCGTCAGGTCCGTGAAGGGAAAGGGGCTTATGTTGGGACTGGAGCTGCGATTCAACCCGTCCCAGGCGATAAAGGACCTCCAGTCGAAGGGGCTTCTGTCTCTGAAGGCGGGGACGACCGTGCTGAGGTTCCTTCCGCCCTACATGATAACGCAAGAGGACATCGAGTGGGCCGTCGCCAGGGTCTCCGAATCGCTCTCCGCCCTCAAGGCCTCGAGGGCCTCCGGACGCCAGACGCCTGCCCAGAGCCCGCTATGACCTACGCATCATCCCAGGGAAAGCCCGCTGAAGCCTCCTCCCGCAAGGGCTTCAAGGAGGGAGGACCATGGCCACGCAGCGGATGAAAAGCATCAAGGTGGTGATCGTCGGGCCCTTCAACGCCGGCAAGACGACCCTCGTCAAGACCCTTTCCGAGATAAGCATGACCCACGAGGTGGAGGTGACGTCGCCGGAGGAGAGGGCGAAGAAGGGCACGACCACCGTCGGCATGGACTTCGGGATCGTCAACATAGGTGAGGGCTACGTCGTCAGGCTCTTCGGGTCACCAGGCCAGCAGAGGTTCTGGTTCATGTGGAGGGTCTTCCAGCCGGGGGCCCACGGCGTGATCTTCATGGTCGACTCGGCTGACAGGGAATCCATACCAGAGGCCGCGAGGGAGTTCTCCAGGGCCCTCTCCACTTTCAGGGGACTTCCGACGGTGGTGGCGGCCAACAAGCAGGACATCAGGGGCGCGATGTCTCCGGAAGAGCTCAGGTTCGTGCTCGACGTTCCCTCATGGATACCTGTGATACCTTGCGTCGCGACCGACAGGTCGATGGCTTGGAAGGTCCTCGGCACCCTCCTCGAGGAGATCTTCAGGGTCAGCAAGGTCGAGGCCTGAACACCCTCTGCATCCTCATCCTCCTGCGTTTCCGACGTCGGCTTTGCTCTGCAGGACCCTCAACTCCACCAGCTCACCGACGCCGTAGGGGACGAGGGACATCAGACGCTCCACGAGCCGTTCATCGGGTTTCGAGCCCGTCACCCTCTCCACCTCCCTCACCAGCTCACCGACGAGCTCCCTGGCGTGCCTCCTCCCAGGCCTGATCACCGCATACGCGATCGAGACTGTCCTCACATAGTCCGGGTGGCCGCAGACCGCCTCGCCCTCGGCCGTTACCCCTATCGCGATCTTCAGCTCAGCTGCCACGTAGTTCTTCGGAGGCTTCACGATGAAGGACCCCTTCTCGAGGTACATTCCGGGAGGAGGTGTGAAGGAGATCTGCTCCGGCTTCACGTAGTAGACCGAGACGCTCCCTAGCCCCTCCCTCCAAGCCCTGCTGTAGGCAGCGCAGAAGGTCGCCGCTTGTATCACGTCCGACTCGTCCGAAGCTCCTCCCTTGAGCAGAACGACGGGTGATCCTCGGACCTCGGCGTGGAAGACCAGGTCTTCGCGCTCCGTGTGACGCTTCAACAGCCTGACGTTCGAGGAGGCGTCCTTTCCGCCGACGACGAGCCTGCCGGACGTGGTGAAGGTCCACCTGTAGGACTCGTACCACTGTTTGGGCTTCGAGGGCCTCACCGATACGGCCTTCGGCGCCTCCAACCTCTCAGCCTCGTGCCTGATCCTCTCGGCATCAGACCTCAACTTCTCCGCCTCTGCGACCAGGTTCCTCCTGGCCTCTTCCAGCCCCTTCACCCGGTCGAAGAGCGAAGAGATCTGCCTCGTCACCGGCTCTGAGAGGCTCAGCTGGAACCTCTGCCCACCGACCTCGACCTCGATCGCGTTCCCCCTGACCTCAGCCCTGAGGCCATCCGAGACGAGAGCGCCTGACCTCGTCAGCCTGAGCCTCTCCAGCTCGCCGGCGTTGACGAAGAGCGCCTCCGCTGCCCTCCTCAATCCCTCGGCCTGTGCTCCGATCGATGCGGCCTGGGCCAGCTTCTCCTCCGCCTCCCTCTCGAGCCTCCTCGCCCTCTCCTCAACCTCCTTCAGCCTCGCCGATCTGGACTGGAGCGCTGAAGCCATCCTGTGGTACTCCCTGACGGCCTCGTTCACCTCTCCGAACTCCTTCACCTCCACCGCCTCGTCCTCCAAATGCGTCAGCCTCACCAGCGATAGCTCGGCCCTGTCCTTCAGGACGTAGATGCGCGGCGTTCCTGAGCGGGCCTCTTCAAGCAGCGCCTCCATCTCCCTCCTCAACCTCTCCAGCTGATCCGTCCCCAGCTCTCCGAGCCTCAGGTCGCCCTGAAGCCCAGCCCTGTGGAGGGCCTCGTTCGCGTACTTCGGAGCTATCCCTAGCTCCCTCACCAGCACCGAACCGAGCTTCTTGGACGGCGCGGTCTTCCTCAGACCCTCGAGAGCGTTCAGGTCAAGCGTCGCGGAGCTGCCCTTGCACGGACCGATCGACGTCTCGCCATGCCTCTGCGCCGGATGTGCCGCCAAGACCGATCCGTCAGTCGCGTTCAGGAGAACGATCCTGCCTCCTGGGTAGAGCTGGCAGCAGAGCTCTAGCCCTCCCTCGAAACGGATCGAAACGGCCCTCTCCCCTTTCACCGCCTCTATCGCGGTCACCGTCTTTCCCCTCAGGTGCTCCCTGAGGGCCCTGCAGAAGCCGTCGGGCTCCGCCCTCTCCTCGAAGGTGCCCTTGACCAAGACCACGAGCGACTCGGGGACCAGCTGGAGCTCCCAGCTCTCGCCGCCCTTCCTGAGCCTGAGCGTGTAGGACCCGTCTGGAAGGAGGTAGGCGTTCTGGACCCTCGAGCCTCTCACCTGATCGGACAGTTCTGCAGCGAGCCTCTCGACGTCAAAGCTCGATAGCTGGACCCTCACCGTCCCTTTTTGCTCACCGTTCAATTTTCAACCTCTCT
>JAVVHL010000003.1:0-28343 GCA_032249575.1 Candidatus Calditenuis sp.
CCGGGCCCGGCGGGATTTGAACCCGCGACCTACCGGTTAAGAGCCGGCCGCTCTGCCTGGCTGAGCTACGGGCCCAACGTCCCGACCGCAAGGGACGCCAGCATCCACACTCCGAGACCCTCGATATCAACCTCTCGAGTTCCGTCAGACCGCTCCCTCGCTGATGGAGGACCGTTAATGACAGAGCCAGGGATGCCGTTGTAGGGCAAACGCGCCAGGTTCCAGCATCGACATGCTAGATAGCGAAAGTCCTCGGCGACAAAATGCTCATCATAAAAAGGATTCACGGCGTTCTGTTTCCTTGTCTCGCCCGTGCTCCGGATCGCGATTTTGATGTTCCTGACCGGGTCACTGTTCTACTCGAGATGGACCCTTCTACCGATGGATGTGTTCGGCGTCGCGGTAACGTTCTGCTTACATAGACTGTATTTAAAGAGAAAAAGCCACAGTGAAGGCAAAAATATATTGCATTATTGATAACTAGACCACGTGATGCGGCTTGCGGTCTGTTCACAGACTCCGCTGGTTAGGCTTATATCTGAAGGTTTAAGTTCCAAAGAGATGTTGGATGTAGAACGTCTTGAGTTATACAAGGACTATGTTTTCTCCCCTGGTGGGGTCACAAGAATGGTTTACCCACTACTTATTCACATGAAATCCCGGAACTACGTTGAGGACGTCTACTGGGTATCACTCAACCCAACCGCTCCGTCTGTAATGCTCTACAAAGGAATCAAGCTCATCTCCGTAAAGGTTGACGAGACCTCGCTAAAGGGCTACGGAGTCGTCAAGGAGCACCTGTGGAAATTGTTCCACGGTGCAGCCGACCAGTCAATTCCACAGCTCACAGAACTCGCGTGGCACGACGAATACGCCTACTTCAACCTCTACAACAGGGTCTGCGCCGAGACGCTTCTCGAGCTTGACAAAACCGAAGACCTAGACCTATTCTACATACACGACTTCCAGCAACTCCCGACAGGCTACATGCTTAACAACCTGAAGCCGAAAGTCTTCAGGTGGCACATCCCATTCGATGAAAAAGTCATACCGCCCGATTGGGAACCTTTTCTGACAAAGTTTCTCAACGCCTACGATGTAATAATAGTAAGCTGCAGAACATACCTGAACTCGCTTATCAAAAGAGGATACAAAGGGAAAGCATACCATATATATCCTTACATAGACTTCAAGGAATATAGAAGACCCGCAAGGACTGAGATCGAGCATTTTTGCGAAAGGTTCGGTATAAATGACGACGATTTTGTGGTGCTGCTTGTCGCGCGGCTCGACCCTTTGAAGGGTCATGACATAGCGGTAAAAGCTTTAGCTCAACTTGTTAAGAAATTTCCTAGGCTGAAGCTTGTGTTTGTAGGCAACGGGAGCTTTTCGAGCAGTTCGAAGGGGCTTGGGCTCGACAAAGCCTCCTCATGGAAGAGAATTGTCTCTGAGTTGGCTAGTGCTCTAGGGGTTAGCAACAGGGTTGTGTTCACAGGCCATCTGCCGCAGGATATGCTTGACGCAGCCTACGAAAGATGCGATGTCTTCATACTGCCTTCAAGGGCTGAAGGGTTTGGGTTGGTTGTGGCCGAGGCGTGGCTCCACGAGAAGCCTGTTATAGTCAGCTCGGCGGCAGGCATCTCTGAAATAGTAGAGCACGGAAAAAATGGTCTGATAGTCAACCCTAGTAACGTTGATGAAGTTGTTAGGGCTATTGAATATCTCATCCGAAATGAGCATGCACGGAAGGAAATGGGCGTTTTGGGTAGGAAGGCTGTCGAGATTCTAAGCATTGAGAGGGGTTTGAGGGAAGAGGCCGAGGTTTTGAAAATGGTTGTTGAGGGATTCCCATGATTGCGATCGAGCTTGTGAACGTGACCGAGCTGGTGTTGCGGCTTGCGACAGTCGCAGCTATACTTCTAATCACATATGTCGTTGCAAAACTTTTCACGACAATCCTCAGAGGGGCTTTGAGGGTTGCTCCCCCGCTTATAGTAGACCAAGCGGTCAAGATTGCCTCTGCCTTTGTCTGGGTGGTTGGACTTCTTCTCGCCGTCAACCAGCTTGGCCTCAACCTGGATGTTTTGCTGGTGCTGCTGGCTGTCGCTGGGGTAGGGTTGATTGTGGCCGCGAGAGATGTTCTCAGCAACTTCCTCTCCAAGCTCTTCATCGGCATCTACATTCCCGTAAAAGTGGGTGATTACATAAGCGTCGACGGTTTAAGCGGTAAAGTAGTAGAGATAAACCCTGTGGCAACCCTCATACTCATGGACGACGGCACCATAGCTACGGTTCCAAACGCCCAGTTCGTGAAAGGAGTTAGTGTAAACAAGACCTCTGTGGCACCTCAACGCATCTCAATACCCGTCACCATACCTTCAAAGATAAGCTTTCCTAAAGCGGAGGCAGAACTGCTTAAACTGGTATACCGATACAAGCCGCGCCTTGACCAGAGGTTCCCACCAATTTTCACCGTCAAAAGCAGGGGACCCAATTCGGTTGAAGGTGAGCTTGACCTGTTTGTGTCCAACCCTGAGTTGCGCGAAGTTCTCTCAGCTGAGCTGTCCACCAAGATCAGGGAGCTTTTAGATAGGCTTGAGAGGGAGGCTGCGTCAAAGTAGTGTTAAAGGCTGCAACGGAACTGGCTATGGCGGCGAGTATTTGTGATGCGAGAAAGCGCAGGGCAATCGCGAGCAGGATTGGTGGTGATACAGGTATCGACGTGGTTGGCGGGCGTAGCGCGCTGTAAGACGCGTCTCCCCGAAGAATACGGCCCTGACAACCTCAGGCAGTAGCCGTCGGTCATAGCCGCTATAAGAGCAGCCTTTTGGTGTGTGGAACAACGACCATCGTTATGATTCAAAACACCTTACGGCCCTCCGGGATAAGGTTATTCATCGGGCGGTGAGAGAGGCGAGCGATGCGGATAGATTGCGACGTCGTCGTGGTCGGAGGGGGCCCTGCAGGGTCCCACACGGCGATGGCCGTCGCGAGGTTCTCCAGGCAGAACCTGAGGGTCGTCCTGATAGACAGGAACGAGAGGTCAGAGTTTGGGAAGAAGACGAAGAGAGGGTGGACGTGTGGCGATGCGGTGAGCAGGAAGAGCCTCGAGTTCGTGATGGAGAACCTCGGAATACGGTACGAGTGGCCGGAGATCGAACATGAGGTCGACGGCGTCCTCGTGATCTCGCCGGACCACGAGACGAAGGTCCTCTTCGACGGTGAGGGTTACCTCCTCAACAGGAAGCTTTGGCCCCAGAAGCAGCTCCAGTACCTCGAGAAGTTCGGGGTCGAGGTGGTCTTCGGCGTTGACGTCAGGACCCTCCTCAGCGAGGACAACAGGATAGTCGGCGTGAAGGGGACCTCCAGGTCAGGCGAACCGGTCGAGGTGAGGGCGAAGGTCGTGGTCGACGCGTCAGGATCTGCTTCCGTTCTCAGGACGAACCTCCCGATCGAGAGCTACGTTGAGAGGGAGATAGACAAGGAGAACGACATGGAGGCGACGGGCAGATACATCCTCGAGTTCGACAGGGTCGTTGAGGACGAGACCTGGTTCGATCCGAGGTACTGCATCATCCACCTCGACCAGTTCCTGGCACCGGGGGGCTACTGCTGGACCTTCCCGAAAGGCGAGAACAAGGTGAACATCGGACTGGGGGTCCAGAAGACGGCGCTGGACAGGAGGAACGCGGCACACGGCCTCAACGACAACCTCGCATCCCTGATCGACCAGTACGTCAGGACAAACAGGGCGATAGTGAACCCCCGTGAGCCCGAGGGTTACCAGGACCAGGGCAACACGTACAGCACCTGGCAGGTCCCCGTGAGACGCCAGAACGACTGCATGGTCGCGAACGGGTATGTCGTAGTGGGGGACGCGGCGTGGATGCCGAGGCCGATAGACGCAGGTGGTCTAGGACCTTCGCTGTACGGATCCGTCATCCTCGGCCGGAACATAGTGAGGGCGATCGAGGAGAACGACGTCAGCCAGGACGGGCTCTGGAACTACAACGTCGAATACGTCAGGATGTACGGTTACCAGATGGCCGGGTTCGAGGTCTTCAGGAGGTACCTCCAGACGTTGCCCAACGACGACATCTCCTTCGGCATGAAGTACTTCCTCAGCGAGGACGACATCGAGAGCATCAAGAGGAGGGAGCACCCCAGGTTCCCGCTTCTGACGAACTTCTTGAGGGTACTGCTCGACGCCGAGCTCAGGAGGAGGGTGAGGGAGAGGCCGAAGCTGGCCAGGTCGCTGGCTTACATCGCCGGCAAGAGCCGTAGGCTGATCAAACACTACCTGAACTACCCTGAGAGGAGCTCGGAGTTCCCGAAGTGGAGGGCCCAGCTGCTCAGAGAGCTGCGCGAAGCCAACGAAAAGCTCGGGATCACCTGAAATCACCTGAAGTAACCGTGGATGCCGAAGAGGCTGCCAAGGAACTCGCCGAAGAAGAAGGTGGCCGCTGCGGTCCCCATGATGAGCGCAACGTTCTCGACCGCCTCCCTCCTGAAGCTGGAGTCGTTGATGACGGCGACGTAGTACGTGAAGAAGCTCGCGAGAAGAATGGCGAGGATCACAGACCCGGAGAAGGCGAGGATCATGTCGTGGGTCATGAAGTACGGAAGCGCGAGGAGCAACGTTGAGAGAAGGTAAGCCGATCCGGTGACGAGGCCGGAGGTCACGGGTTTGCTCCTGAGCTCGCTCTTGGCCTTGAGGTACGCTGCGACGCCCATGGAGATCGAGGCCGCGAAGCCCACTATGAGGCCGGCGACGCCTGCGATGATCGTCGACGCCGTGACGCCGAGGAACCCCGCGTGGACCCCCGTGACCTCGATCATCGAGTCTGAGAGGCCAAGCGCGATGAATCCGATGTAGCGAAGAAGGGGCTCGTCGATCTGGGACAGTAGGACCCTCTCGTGCTCCTCCTCGTCCCTCAGGAACTCCTCGACTTTCTCCCTGACGTCGCCCTCAACTCTCTTCAGAACCTCCCTGTACCTCCTCACCACTTCGGACTCGTGCCGCTCGAGGAGCTTCGTAACGAACGTGAGTCCCAACAGGACCCTGATCAGCATGATCGCCCTGAACTTGAGCCCGTTGAACCTGGGCCTGTACGACGGCACCAAGGACTGCCAGAACTCGTAGTGCTTCCTCTCCATCTCCGCGAGCCTCTCGAGCAGCTCCTTCCTCTGGCCGTTCCTCTCCCTCCTCGCCAGCTCTTTGTAGACCAAGTGGTCGAAGTGTTCGTCGTCACAGAAGAAACGTGCGTCGGAGGTTACGTCGTGCGCCTGCCTGGCCGAGCTCATCTCCGCTCCAGCTCCTCAATCCTCGATAATATGTCCTCCAGCTCCAGCCTGACCTCCCTGAGCTCCGACTCGAGCCTCTCGATACGGGTGGAGAGGCGTGAGATCTCGCCTTCCAGCTTCTCGATGCGAGCCAGAAGATCCTGGTCCTTTGAGCTCATGTCGCCCCAGCAACGAATCCCATTCTTATTGACCCATCTGCCCGAAGGACGCCGAAACTTTTTCAGGTACTCCAGCCGGAGGATTTACATCAGAAGAGCATAGGGGAGCGTGGAGCCGGTTTGCAGGTCAGGTACAGGTTCGAGTACGAGGTGAGGAGGCCGCTTCCCGAGGTCAAGGCCTTCTTCAGCGACGTCTCGAACCTCGAGCGTGTATGGCCGAGGGATTACGCACTGAAGGTGATCGAGGGGCCTGAAAGGGTCGTGAGGGGTGCGCGTTACCTGGTCAGAGGCCGTCTGCTCGGTCAACCGGTCCTCCTCCCCTTCACCGTCCTTGAGGAAGACGAGACCACGAGCCGCCACGTTCTGGAGGACGTCCTCGGAGGGAAACTAGAGCACTTCCAGCGCCTAGAGCCGAGGGGAGGATCGACAAAAGTGGTCGAGGAGTTCCATTTGGAAATCAATCCGTTGCTGGCCCCCGCCGCAAAGGTCGTCCTAGGGAGGGCGCTGGAGTACCGGGTCGAGGCGATCAGGGCGCTGCTTGAGGGAGGGCGGTTTCCTGAGTTCAGGGACCCCCTGAAATTATCGATCGCTGCGGGCACCACTTTGAGCGTGCTCGGAGTGATAGTCGCAGCGTTCTTGACGGTGTGGGCCTTCCCGAGGCCGGTCGATTACGTCGCTAAGCTCATTGCTTGGTTCCTGCTTTGGTTCTTCACCCATGACCTGGCCCACCTAGTTGTGGGAGCGGTGACCGGTGTGAGGTTCAGCCACTACTACGTCGGCCTCTCCAACCTTTACAGGTCGAGGCTCGTGCCGAGGCAGATCAAGACGTTCATAGTCGCGTTGGGCATCAAAATTGATCGGGAGAAGACCAGGGCCGGGAGGCTCGGGTACTTCGCGATGTTCGTGGCAGGGCCCCTCGCCTCTATGATCTCGCCCTTCCTGGTCCCCCTGCACCTCTTGGTTGCTGGACGCGTTGGGACCTTCACCTTCCTTCTGCTGGCGCTCTCCTTCGCTAACGTTGCCTTCACCGTCCCGTTCAGCGCTTCCGTAGGCTGCATCGCCAAGGGCCTTAGGGCTTTGAGGAAGGGTTGAGGGTCGATCAGGAGGATGGAGCAGGGGCCTCAGAGGAGGTACCGGCTGAAGGTCGTCGAGGTGACGGGCGTCGAGGCGGACGTGGAGCTGCGGCAGGAAGATGCGGATGCTCTGGGTCTGAGGGGGGCGTTCGAGGAGGCCAGCAGGAGGTACGCGGAGAGGCGACCGCTGGTGGAGAGGTTCGGGAACGAGTACCACCACGTCTTCCCGGACCCTGTAGTGGTCGAGGTGGACGACGGAGTGGTGAGGGCCCTGATCGGGTACAAGGACCTGCCCGTCAGGATGGGGTTCTCCGGAAGGACGTACCTCGTGAGCCTCGAGGCCGGATGCGGCTGAGTTGAAATAGTGCGGTGAGCTGATGGGGGCCGGATTTGTCTGTCACGCTCGAGTCCCTGATCGAAGAGGTGGTCAAGGAGGCCCTTGCAGAGTACGAGGCGAGGATCGAGGAGGCGAGGAAGCGCATCTTGAGCGAGCTGGAGGCCGAGAAGGAAAGCGTCATGCAGGAGCTCAGGAGGGGCCTCGAGGCTGTGAGGAGGGAGGTGGAGGCGGAGCGGAGGCGGAGGTTGAGCCAGGTCGAGGCGGAGGTCAGGCGTGAGTACCTGGACACTCTTGAGGCCCTGGTGAAGCGGGCCGTCTCCAACGCAGTAGATAGGATCCGTTCCATCAAGGAGTCACAAACCTACAGGGACTTCCTCAGGAGGTCGATAGAGGAGGCGATTGAGGCGTTGGGGTCTGAGGAGGTAGTGGTGGAGACGTGCTCTGAGGACCTGAAGGCGGTGAAGTCCATCGCGTCAGAGCTCTCCAAGGAGAGGAACGTCAAGGTCAAGGTCTCGAGCAAAACGATCGACGTCATTGGGGGCGTCAAGGTCTCGAGGGCCGACGGGACGATGGTCTACGACGCCACAATCGATTACAGGCTCAGCAGGCTCTCCGATCAGCTGAGGACCGTCGTCGTGAAGCATCTAGTCGCTGAGGACCGGTGACCGAGGTCAAAACTGACTATCAGATTTCACCGCGGCTGTCGTGCAGGACCCAATCGGGCACCCTGAATTCACTCGCCCTGTAATCGGGCCTGTAGGGCTTGATGTCGAGGACCGGTGTGCCGTCGAAGAGGTCGAGCCCTTTGACCCTGATCCTGTTTCCCTCCCTTCCCAGGAGGCGGACGAGTGTCAGCGCGATGGGGTTGGGCCTTACAGGCGAGTCGGTGGCGAAGACCCCAAGCAGAGGCAGGTCCTCCTCCCTGAAGCCCTTCCGAAGCAGCCTCCTCGGCCTCACCTTCAGGAGGCCCTTCCAATCGGACTTGTGGAAGTAGGCGATCACGAAGAGGTGCGAGTACCCCTCGATCCCGTCCAAAGCTTCTGCGAACTCATCGAAGACCTCGATGTACCCCTCGAGCTGCCCCGACTTCTCCCTCACCTCCTCGTCCGAGGCGTCGACCCTGACCACTCCTATTGCCCTCAATTTGAACTCCGAGGACTGCTCCACAGCCAGATGCCGAAGAAGTCACCCATTAACCGATCATCGTCCGCTGAGGGCCGTTGAGCTTGAGGATACTATCTCCCTCTCGCATAGTGTACAGTTAAGCTGAAGTCGAGGGCCCGGCGGGGATCACGCTCAAGAGAGGGCAAGAAGGACTCATCACAGAGGTCGTGGTCCTCCTGGAGATCAGGTACCCGGTGCTGACGAGGAAGGGCCTGCGGGAAGAGGTGCTGAGGGTTTTGGACGTGAGCCAACGGAGGATCTCGTCGGAGACCGTTGAAGGCACCCGGGTGATCACGGTCGACCTCAGGACGTTGCGGGACGACGTGAGGCGATCTGAGAGCGGAGAGCTGCTGGCGTCGAAGCTCCTGACACCATTCACGTCCTCCGGCGACAGGGAGACGTTGAGGGCGCTGTTGCTCGAATACGGGCTGAGGGTCGTCGGCGAGGTGGTGGAGGACCTGCTCAGGGACTTCAGGGGCATGGCCCACCGTCTCCTCTTCGGACCCGAGTACCTCGTGGTCAGGAAGGTCGGAGCGCTCACTTCGATCTACCCGCCGCTCTGGAGGGTCTTCTGGTGGGCATCGAAAGAGCGCTGGAACGAGTCGGCCTTGAGGGATGTGGTCCTGAACCTGCAGCCCGCAGTGGATAGGGCGGTGGAGAGGGGGATCTTGAGCAGGGACGAGTCGACTGGGACCCTTCGCATACCTGCAGTGAAGACCGCATCGCACCACCTCTCGACCGGCCAACTGGTCAAGTCCCTGACTGGAAGGCTCCAAGCCTTCCTCAAAGCTGGCACCGTCGGCTTCTCGTTGCCGAGGATCGTCTTCGAGGAGCTCACGGAGGGAGGGTGGGAGGGAATGGGAGCGAAGGACCCCGAGTCGCTGCTGGAGGTCATGACGGATCTGGGGCCTGCACCGATCGACGACGACTCGGACGTCATCGACCTAATCTCGAGGAACATGCGAGTCGACCGTTCGAGGATCAAGGTCTTCAGGATAGGGAAGGTCTTCAACTCCACGTACTTGATCGAGGTCGACGTCAACGGAGTTCACAGGACCCTCTTCCTGAAGAGGTTCTTGGCGTGGAACAGCGTCAAGTGGGTGGCAGCCAAGCTCTGGGCCTTCCCCCTGAGGAACTTCCACATATCGCCCTCGATGAGGTTGAGCAACGAGCTCTTCTTCATGGACTACCTCAGGGAACGAGGCATCCCGACACCGAGGGTCGTCCACGTCAGCTGGAGGAGGAAGGTCCTCGTCAGGCAGGCGGTCAAGGGACGTTCCGTCATGGACCTCTGGACCTCTCAGGGCTTCAGCGATTCGGAAGCGGAGAGGGCAGTCACCGATTCCGGCCGCCTGATAGCCAGCGTCCACAGGGAGGGCGTGATCGTGGGAGACTGCAAGGCCGACAACGTGGTGGTCGACGAGGGCGGGAAGCTTTGGCTGGTCGATCTGGAACAGGCCTCGACTTCCGGTGACAGGTCGTGGGACGTGGCGGAGTTCGTCCTCTTCGCCGGCCGCTACCTCGACCCTTCGAGGGCTGAGAGGTTCGCTGAGAGCTTCGCAAGAGGTTACCTCGAGTTGGGCGAAGAGCAGGTGGTGAGGAAGGCCCTGGACCCGAAGTACGTCCTCGTGATGATGCCTTGGACGCCTATCTGGACCCAGATGGCGGTGACGGACGGCATTAGGAGGGCGCTCAGGACGTAATGCGTCATCTCATCACCGCAGAAGCTTGACCTGCTCCGAGCCGACGCCCTCGTAAGAGCCTAGTAAGAGCTGAAGGAACTCCCCACGGGGCCCCCTGACCTCCTCCAGCTTCGCCCTCACCTCCAACCGGTCGCCGGGTTCCAGTAGCCCAGCCAGCACCATGTGATAGGAGACGAGCCTCTCGATCCCGAAGACGCTCTCTTCGACTCCGTAGATTAAAGGTGTGAAGAGCGACTCCGTCGCGTCGGCAATTTCTAGCTTGACCTCCACAATACCTCTACCTGCGTACTGGAACTCGCCGTACCCGTGCAAAGGCCGCTCCCTTATCCCGAAGATCGAGTATGGCGTCCCTGCGAAGAGTCCTTTGTGGACGACCCTCGCCGCCAGCCTCCTCGCGTCCTCGACGGGCATCCTGTAGAGCGACCTTAGGGCCTCGACTATGCTCTCGCCCGCACCGGGAACGACAGGACTTCCTGCCTCTCGTAGCGCCCTGATGGCCTTCCAGAGGTTCCGCTGCCCGAAGACTACGACGTCCACGTCAGATTTCTCGTGGTGGATCCCCAGCAACAGCGATCCTGTGATCCCTAGGTCCTCCAGCCTAAGTCCGGTTTGCCCGACGAGCCACCTGACCATCTCGAGGGCCTTCAGCTCCAGGGGCGTGGCGTGACCGCTCTCCTCACGTTCGACCAACCTCCTCAGACCCTCTGAAGTCCTCCAGTAGCCTGCAATTGCATCGACAGGTGGAGCGATCACCTCGTTCCCCACCGTCGGATCGTAGTAGACGTACTCGGGCCTGCTGGTCCTGAGGTCCTCCATTATCGAGAGCATCTCTCTGACCGTGTAGGTCGTGAAGGCCCTCCTGTAGGTCCTCCCGCTCGCGTCCCTCCAAGGCCCTGCTCCCGGGACGTACTTCAGGTAGCTCCAGATCCTTTTGGGCGGATGGACGTCGCCGAGTACTGTGAAGATCCAGCCCTCCACCGTCACGAAAACGTCCCTGTCTCGGGGCACGAACCTCTCGTCTCTCACGGGCCCTTCCTCCGTCGCCCATGCCCTGTGCTTTCTGATAACGCTCACCGCCCTCGTCCCTAGGCTCTGTCGTCTTGCCCAATTGGTTTCCGCCATCTATCAGACGATTTCTCCGACAATTTGCCAATCGCTTTCGCCATCCTTTCGTTAAGAAGCCACGAAAAACCGCATCCAACCCCAAAAATGACAGATATAAATAGCGGCGACTGAAGGGGGTAGGCATGGTCCTTGAGGTGGGCAAAAGGGTAGACGACGCGACGATCTCGGAACTCCTCAAGGTCGAATCGATCGGCAAGAGGCTGTTCTACTTCAAAGTCGGGACGGTGGTCCTGAAGGCCATGGTCGACGAGCTGATCGAGATGGGTTTCGAGTGGTTCCTTCCCGTTATGCTCTCCAGGTCGACAGATCCCCTGTGGCCCGATCCTGGCGCGAGCATCGAGAAGCGGATAGAGCTCGAGATTTACGGGGAGAAGGTCAGGACGATGCAGTCGATGATATTGCACAAGCGCGTTCTCGTATCTCTCGGACCAGAGAAGTTCTTCATCCTCTCCCCCAACATAAGAATTGAGAAGAGGGAGAGGGCATACACGGGATGGCACCTCTACGAGTTCACACAGCTCGAGGTCGAGATGGCATATGCGAAGATGCAGGACGTCTTCAGGGTCTACGAGCGGATCATGAGCGCAGCGGTCAAGGCGGTGAAGGAGGAGATGGGGGAGCAGCTGGAGGCTATGGGGAGGAGGTTGAAGGAACTGAGGCCACCGTTCAAGGTCGTCAGCAGGAAGGAGCTGCTCAGGAAGTACGGGGATGAATGGGAGAGGAGGTTCCCCTACGAGATAGAGGAACCGGTTTGGGTGACCGACATACCGAGGGAGTTCTACGACTTCGAGGACTTCGAGACCGGCGAGTGGAGGAACTACGACCTCTTCCTGCCCGAGGGCTACGGCGAGGTGATCTCAGGTGCCGAGCGGGAGTACGAGTACGAGAAGATGTTGGCCAAGATCAAGCGCGACGGACTACGGGTCGAGGACTACGAGGTCCTCCTGAGGCTTGCGAAGGAGGGGAAGCTGAAGCCCTCGGCCGGTGCAGGACTCGGGATCGAGAGGTTCATCGCCTACATCGTCGGCGCCAAGCACGTAGCGGAGGTCCAACCGTTCCCGAGGATACCAGGTCACGTCGGCGAGCTCTGATTTTTCTTGCCCCGCAGCTCGAGCCTGCGGAGCGCTGATTTCAGGACCTCCTCAGCCAGCCTCGCCCCGAGCTCCCTAGGGTCGGCACCGGAAGCGAGCGCCCTCCTGGCTTCGTCGAGGTAACCGTCCTCGGTGAGCGCTGACTCCATCAACCTCCTAACCCTCTCCATCATCACCTCCCTCATCTCCCACTCGTAAATCCTCAGCCGCCTCGCCTCGAGCTCTCCGGAGGACCGCATTGCATCCAACTCGGCCCAGATCAGGTCTACCAAGGCTGAAACGTTCTCGCCGGTTGCGGCGCTCACCGTCAGGACCTTCACCCTCCTGTTCCTTCCCGAGAGGAGGGATTCGAGGACCGAGGCCATCAGCCTCGCGTTTGGCAGGTCCGACTTGCTCACAACGTAAAGGTCTCCGATCTCGAGGAGCCCCGCTTTTACGGCCTGTATGCTGTCGCCGTAATCCGGTGGCACGACGACCACAACGATGTCAGCGACTCCCATGATCTCGACGTCCGATTGCCCTGCTCCCACGGTCTCCACCATCACGGCCTCGAACCCGGCCGCGTCGAGGACCCTGCACATCGCTCTGAGGTTCCTCGCGATCGCACCGCTGGCTCCGCGGCTAGCGAGGCTCCTGAAATAGATCCCCGACTGGTCGACCTTACCGACGAGCCTGACCCTGTCGCCGAGGACCGCGCCTCCTGATATCGGGCTGCTCGGATCGACCGCGAGGACAGCGACAGGCTTCCCCCTTCCCTTGAGGACGTTGACTAGCGAGGCGATCAGCGTGCTCTTACCTGCGCCTGGCGGCCCCGCGAACCCGATGACCGGTATGCCCCTAACCCTACCCCTTAGCTTAGAGAGGAGGAGGTCGCCAAGCCTTTCGCCGGACTCGATCAGCGTTATCGCCTTCGCTACGTGTAGCCTGCTCCCTGAAAGGACGCCCTCAACGAGCTCGGAGAGCTGTTCCTCGAAGTTCTGCTGTTCAGGCGGCTCCACCCTCACCTTCCTCCAGCGCGATCACCTTCAGCTGTGACTTGTACATTTCCACTATCTCGTCGACCGTTGTGGCGTCCTCAGGCCTCTTGTCTGTCCTGTACCTGCCCGTGAACCTCGGGAACCTGATCGCCAGCCCCGAGTTCTTCTCGATCACGCCGAACGCACACGTGTGTATGGGGCTGAGGGTGATCTCGTCGCCGACGATCTCCAGAACTATCTCGGGCTCGACCCAGACGTCGGGCTCCATGATGGAGTCGACCCTGGCCGGCTTCCTCGGCACCGCCCTCTCCTTCACCATCTCCGTCAGCTTCTCGAGGTCCTCCTCCTTGAACCCGGTCCCCACCTTGCAGACGCTCTTGAAGGTGTCCGTCTCCTTGTCGTAGGCGGCCATCAGGAAGGTCCCGAACCACCCGCTCCTCTTCCCCTTTCCGTGGAAGGCGCCTATGATAACCAGGTCGAGGGTGTCGACGAGCTTGGAGACGTAGGAGCGCTTGTACTTGATCCAGAGCCAACCCCTTGCACCGGCCCTGTAAACCGATTTCGGAGAGACGTCCTTGACGATCACCCCCTCGCATCCCTCCTCCACGGCCCTCCGCATGAAGAGGTCGAGTTCCTCTGGGTCTTCGACCAACTTGGCGACCGTGAGCCCGATGTTCTCGTCCGGCACCACTATCTCCTCCAGGACCTTCCTCCGCTCGAGGAGGGGCCTGTCGGTGAGGTCCTCGCCGTCGACGTAGATGGCGTCGAAGAAGAACAGCCCGACCGGGTACATCTCCATCACCTTCTCGATGTCGTACTTCCTCCTCCTGTGCATCAACTCCTGGAAAGGCAGCATGCTCCCGGTATCGGGATCGACAGCCACCGCCTCGCACTCCACTATCGCCTCCCGTGCCTTCAGGTTCGTCCTGCAGCGCTGGACCACGTCGGGGAACTGATGCGTTATGTTCTCTTGGCGCCTGGAGAAGATGACGATCTCTTCGCCGATCTTGTGGATCTGCATTCGCTCCCCGTCGTACTTGTACTCGGCGAGGCCGCGCCCTCCGAGCTTCTGGAGGATTTCCGCCGCACTCGTCAGCCTCTCCGCCAGCATCGGCCTGATGGGGACGCCGACTTTGATCCTGACGGACCTGACGGCCTCTATGCCTCCCTCCTTGACGAGCCTCATCACGAGGCCTATGTTCGAGGTGATGTTGTAAGCCCGCTCTATCTCTTCCTTGTAGAGGTCCGGGTTGCCGAGATAGGCGGCAGCGGCGTCGATGAAGGACATGTCTGCCACGCCGAGCCTCATCTTTCCGGTGATCAGCCTGACGATGTACCGGGCCTCCTTCGGCTCCGCCTTGCCCAGCAGCCCAGTCAGCAGCCTCACCTTGTCCTCCATCGCCCCCTCGCCCGTCTGCCTCGCTATCCGCTCGAGGGTCGAGTAGACCTGCTCAACCGTCAGAGGTTCCTGGAACAGCAACATCTGGCTCTTCTTCCTCGAGAGCAGCTGCTCAGCCACCAGCCCCAGGTCACCGAGCTTGGCCATCAGCTTCTCGATCTCGGACTCGCTGGCACCGGTGACCATCCTGATCGACCTCATCGCGAGCCTCTCAGCCATGCCCAGCTCGATGCCGACGTAAGGCGGGTAGAGGCGACCCAGCGAGAGGAACGTGATCTTCTCGGCCTCTTCGGGGCTGACCTCCCTCAGAAGTCTTACAAGGATGTCCCTCATCTCGAGCCGCTTCGTGGTCTTCTCAAGCATCTCGTAGTATTCGCAGAGCCGCCTGAACTCCATCCTATCCGTAGCACCCCCTCCGGGAATCTTGAAGGTTGCGTTGGGGTTTCGCTGGCGTCCTACCTCGGTTCCGGTCGGCGTATTCATCCGAGAGAGCGCCTCAGGACCGCGGCCCTCGTTATCTCCTCAGTCGGGTCCTCACCTGATAGCAGCGAGATCACAGCGTTCTCGACCGAGTTGAGGTAACGCCTGTCTGAGAGGCTTCGGGGACCGACCTTCACGCCCAACACCTCCTCAGCTGTCGCTAGGTCCTCGAGGTAGGAAGGTATGAAGGACTCGACGAACTCTGGACCCAGGACCCTCTTGGCGTCCTCCTTCTGCTCGAGGATCAGGTTGATCGCCTCCATAGAGACCCTCCTCCCCGCACACCCGAGGTCGTCGTCGAGGTGCGAGTAGGCAGTCCTGAGGAGGTCGAACTCCTCCTCCCTCAGCTCCCTGACGGCCCTGAGGCCCATGAACTCGGGCGGTGTGCCGAGCGAGTAGAGGGCGGCTGTGAACGGGATGGCCCTCGGCAACCTCTTCCCTGCGACCCTCCTGCTGTAGCCGAAGAGGCCGACGTGCTGCCTCCTCATCCTGCGGGGAGGTACGAATGAGGCGACGAAGTTGATCGCGTCAGCCGCAGCCTCCACCATCACCTGGTATTTTGGCACCAGCTTTGAGGTCATAGCCGCAAAAAGCTCGGCATCGACGTGGACAGGTTTCCCTCCCGGGAGCTTCGAGTTAAGCTCGGCGACTCCTGCCCTCGCCCTGTGGAAGTCCCAGTCGTACCTGAAGGCCGACTGGACCGTGACGGTGTAGGCCCCTCTGTACTCCTCGACGAAGCGGTCGACCCTTTCAGGCGTGTTGTGCCCCCTGAAAGGGAGCGAACCTGTGCCGACGATCGGGTAGACGGGGACGCCCGTGCTCTCGGCCACCGACCAACAGACGTCCAGGCCGAGCTTGGCCATCAGCACCGAAGTTAGCAGCCCGTAGTTCATCGCTGGGTCCGATCTGGCGAGGAAGACCCTTAGATACTTGGGACCCACGACCTCGATGTACTTGACCAGGATCTCTTCCAGCCTCAGGAAGGAATCGATGTCCTCAACGAGCGGTATCACCTCAACCTCCTCGGGCTCTAGCTCGCCGACCCAATCGATCAGCCTTGTCCCTCGGTAGTCTATTGGCGCCTTCAGCGGCTCCACGACGCCCTTCCTGTAACTCTCCCTCACCCTGACCAGCTCGACGTGGCTCGTCGTGAAGGGCAGGATCACCTCGAAGACGGCGGGGCCTGCGGAGGGGCCGTAGAAGACTCGGGCGACGTCGTTGTGCCTCGGGATCGATTGGAGCGTCTCGAGGAAGAGCTTCCTCTCAGGCTCTATCGAAGGGTTTGGAAGCCTGAAGGTGAGGAAGACGTCCCTTCCGAGCACCTTCTCCCTGAAGAAGTCGGGGTAGCTGGTGAGGAGCTTCCTGACGACGTACGGGTCGATGTCCTTCCCCTCTGCGTCCCACATGACCTCCTCCGTCCCGTACCGCGCATAGGCCCAGTAGACCTCGACGACCTCGTCCTCCCCTGCGATCAGCGGGTCTCCTGACCATGGCGGTGCGCTGGCGTGGTCTGGGTGCTGGCTCGCCATCGTCCTCGGTATCTTCCTCCCGTCCTCGCCCAACCCTCTGCGGGTCTACAAGGTGCGTTCTTTAACCTGAAATCGAACAGGAGGTCCGTGAGAGTTCGGGTCATCGAGTCCAGGACGGTCTATCGGGGCAGGACGATCAACCTGAGGGTCGAGAGGGTCGAGGTCAACGGCAAAGAGGTCATCAGGGAGGTCGTCGAGCACCGCGGCGCCTCGGTGATAGTGCCTGTGAGGGAGGACGGGAAACTTGTGCTGGTGAGGCAGTACAGGAGGGCGGTGGACGAGGTCCTGCTGGAGTTCCCAGCCGGCACCCTTGAGCCAGGAGAGGACCCCGAGAGCTGCGCCAAAAGGGAGCTCCTCGAGGAGACGGGGCACGAGGTCCTCAACATCGAGAGGTTGGCGTCCATCTACCCAGCTCCCGGATACACGTCTGAGGTGATGCACATCTTCCTGGCGAGGGCAAGGCCAGCCGGCAAGAACTCACCCGAGGTCGATGAGGAGATCGAGGTGGTGCTTGTGGACATCGACGAGCTGTTGGAGAGGATCAGGGCCGGTGAGGTGAGGGACGCGAAGACCGTGGTAGGCGCGTTGCTCGCAGCCGAACGGCTCCTCGGCCACGGGAGGGCGTAGCGGTCACACATTTATCGGATGAGCGTGCGGTGTAACAGAGGATGGGACCTAGTGAGAAAGAGGTGCTCGACGCGCTCAGGAAGGTGCGGGACCCGGAGCTGGGGGCTGACGTGGTGAGCATGGGCATGATCAAGGACCTCCGGGTCGAGGGTGGACGCGTCTACTTCACGCTAGAACTGACAACGCCCGCTTGTCCCTTCAACGAGCAGCTGAAGGAGGAGGTGCTGAGGGCCGTCAGGTCGGTCAGAGGTGTCACCGAGGTCACCATGGAGGTGCGGTCGAGGGTTCCGACCACGAGGCCCCAGTCCCCCAACATGGTTCCCATCCCTGGAGTGAAGAACGTCGTCGCGGTGGCTAGCGGGAAGGGAGGTGTCGGGAAGTCAACGATAGCGGTGAACTTGGCCGCAGCCCTCTCGTTGATGGGTGCGAAGACCGGACTGCTCGACGCGGACGTCTACGGCCCCACCATACCCCGTTTCATCAGGGATTACAGGGTTCCTTTGATGAGGGGGAAGGACAAGAAGGTGGAGCCGGCTGTGGGGCCCAACGGGCTCAAGCTGATCTCGCTCGGCATGATGGTCGAGGACGACACGCCCATCATCTGGAGGGGGCCCCTCGTGGGTTCTGCTGTCAGGCAACTCCTCTTCGACGTCGACTGGGGCGAGCTGGACTACCTCATCGTCGACCTCCCCCCTGGAACCGGTGATGCGCCGTTAACCCTCGCACAGAGCGTTCCGATGAGCGGAGTAGTCATCGTGACTACCCCACAGCAGGCGGCCGTTGCCATCGCGATGAAGGCCCTCAGGATGTTCCAGAAGCTCGGCGTCCCGATAATTGGGATCGTGGAGAACATGTCCTACCTCAAGTGCGAGCACTGCAGCAACGTGATCCGCGTCTTCGGCGAGAGCTGGGCGAGGCGGGCAGCGCTGGAGGCAGGTGTGCCGTTGCTGGGGGAGGTGCCGATGGACAGGGAGATTTTAGAGGGCAGCGAGTCTGGCGTGCCCATAGTCCTCTCCAACCCAGACTCGGACGCCTCGAAAGCTCTGATCGATGTGGCGAGGAGGGTCGCCGGAAGGGTCAGCGTCCTCGCAGTGGGGAGGTGAGAGGGTGGAGGTCCTCACGACGCTTCCCAGGACAGGCGTGTACCGAAAGGGCGAGCTGGACCTGACCGAGGTGCTGAGGTCCCTCAGCGCCGTCTACTCGGACGGCTCGGTAGGTGCCGTCGCTACGTTCCTCGGCGTGGCGAGGTCCACCAGCAGCGACGGTAAGGAGGTGGCCGAGGTCTACATGGAGGCGTATGTTGAGAACGCGGCGAGGGAGCTGAACAGGATAGTGCAGGAGTGTGTCGAAAAGTACTCCCTGAGGTTTGCGGGGATCTGGCACCTACTGGGGAGCTTTTCACCGGGCGAGCCGATCGTCCTCGTTGCAGCCCTCGGCCCGAGGAGGAAGGAGGTCTTCGCAGCCCTTCGGGAGATGGTCGAGCGTTACAAGCGTGAGCCAGCCCTCTTCAAGCGTGAGACCTTCAAGGACGGGACGCACAGGTGGGTAGGAGAGGAGTTCAGCGAAGTTTGATTTTCGGCACGATTTTAGAACTCAGCCTCTCGCCTCCTCGTCGCTGATCTTCAGGACCTCGTCGAGGACCTCGACGCCCCTGTCTATCTCCCTCTCAGTCGCGATCAGAGGAGGTGCGATGACGAGGTTGTTGACGTAGCCGAGGACGTAGACGCCCCTCTTCAGCGCCTCCGCCGCGAGCCTCTCAGCCATCGCTGCCCTCCCCTCGTATTTGTCCTGGTAAGTGCTGAAGGGCTCTCGGGTCCTCCTGTCCCTCGTCAGGTCTATCGCCCAGAACATCCCTATGCCCCTGACCTCGCCGACGGACCTGTGCCTCTCCTCCAGCTCCCTCAACCTCCTCTCGAGGTAGCGCCCGACCCGCTCGACGTTCTCCCATATCCTGAGCCTCTTGTACTCGAGGATCGCGGCCTTTGCAGCCGCCAGCGCCACTGGGTGGGCTTCGTAGGTGTGGCCGTGGGCGAAGAAGTTCTCCTCGAAGTGCTCAGCGACCTCTTCGCTCACCGCTGTCAAGGCAAGGGGCACGTACGATGAGGTGAGGCCCTTCGCCGTGACGAGGATGTCGGGCTTCACGCCCCAGTGCTCGACCGCGAACCACTTCCCTGTCCTGAACCACCCTGTCATCACCTCGTCGTCGATGAGGAGGACGTTGTTCTCCCTCGCTATCTCCTGAAGCCGCTCCATGTAACCGTCGGGGGGGACGATGACGCCGTTGGTTCCGACGACAGGCTCGAAGAGGATTGCCGCTACGCCGAACTCGTTCTTGATCATGTGGTCTATGATCTCGACGCAAGCTATGCCGCACTCCGGGTACCTGAGCTTGAGGGGGCAGCGGTAGCAGTAGGGAGGTGGTGCGAAGACGACGTCCCCTGCCTTGCCGAAGTGCTCGACGAACCAACGCCTGACCTCTCCGCTCGCAGCGATAGACCCCATCGTGGAACCGTGGTAGGAGAAGTACCTGGAGATTATCTTGGGCCTGCCGGTCTTGAGCCTGGCGATCTTCAGGGCCGCCTCTATCGCGTCGGTTCCCGAGGTGGAGAAGAAGAACTTCTCGAGGTTCTCAGGGAGGACCTCCTTCAGCAGCTTCGCGACCTCAGCCTTGATTTCCGTGGTCATCGAAGGTATGATGTAAGGCAGGCGCTGGATCTGCTCGGTCACCGACTCGACGATGGCCCTGTTGGAGTACCCGAGGTTGACGCAGACCAGCATCGAGGAGAAGTCCAGTATCTCGCGGCCTGCGGAGTCGTAGAGGTAGCAGCCTTCGCCGCTGACGACATTCAGCGGCCTCCAGTCCCTCTGCTTCCTCCAGGTCCCGAAGAGGTGACGCCTCGTTACCTCTGAGACGTCCGAGTTCTGGCTCAACGTGCCCCGTTGAAATGGGGCGATTAGTAAGTTTTGGCCTGCTGACCGTCGATCGCCGCACGGTGAGACGGCACGGGCGTTGGTCCAAAGGGACGGCACGTCGTTCGGCGATGACCGCGGTTGGACTCAGTAGAACGCCTTGAGCCTGAGGCCTTGAGGGTCCAGCCTCGATATCAGCTCCTTCTCCTCCTCACCGGGAGGCCTCGTCCTGGAAGGGTTGCCCACCAGAAACCTGAACCCGGTGTTCTCCTTCACCGTCTCCAGGTCGGCCCAGGGATGGAGCGCCTCGAGGGCCCACGTCCCCGCAGACCTGTCAAACCTGAAGACGCAAAGGTCCGTGAAGAGGTAGACCTCGTTCTTGGAGTTCCTGGCCGTGGCCGTGACGAAGTCCACCCTCTCGACCAGGTCCCTCTTGGTGTGCTTGGTCTTCCATAGGAAGAGGCGCTTGACCAGTGGGGCGATGAAGGCTGAGGCCGCACCTCCCGTCAGCCTGACCTTCGGCCTCTCGTAGGGACCGATGACGGAGAGGTTGAAGTTGGTCTCGGCGTCGATCTGGAGGGGCCCCAGGAACATCACGTCGAGCTTCCCCTGCTGGACGAGGTCGAAGGTCTCTATCATCGGCAGAACCGTTCCTAGCTCAGCCCACGAGGGGTCTCCGGTCGAGTAGGTGAGCCTGACGCTCTCGAGCTCTGGCTCATGGGCCTCCGCGACCGTCAGCAGCCTGAGCTTCTTGCCGTGGACGATCTTTGCTACTGCGACAGCCAGAATCGGTATGTGCGAGTTCAGCCCCGTCGCAACGGCCTCGCCGTCCCTCAGGCGGTCCGCTATCGTGACGATCATCTGGTCAGCGAGCGTCCTCGCGTCGGGCCTTCCCGATGCCATCGCCCTCAGACCACAGCAACGTCCCTAAGACCCTTGCTCCGAGTCAACAACCCCATGCACCCCTCACGACGCCGCCGTGGAGCTCCGACACTCTCTGGGCTGCCGCCAGCCCGAGACCTGCTCTCCTCAGCGCGTTGACCCTCCTGACGTGGAACTCTTCCTGAAGCATCGTCAGCCTCGTAGCTCCCAGCGAGCGCTCCTCCTCCGTCTCGCCTCCTCCCAGCAGCGCCTCGAGATCGGGCCTCAGGTCTTCTTCGCTGAACGAGAGATATCGCAGCAGCTCAGCCCTCTCCTCCAGCTCCGAGACCACCGCGTCGTGCAGCTCCTTACGCCCTGAGAGGAGCGATGAAGCGTGGCCGATCGACGACTCGAGCACCGTCTCCTCTTCCTCCCTCATCCTTTTCAATCCCTCCGCCTGAAGGCCTGCCTCCTCGAGCAGCGAGATGGCGAAGAGCGTTCCGAGCGAAGAGGAGATCAGCACGACGGCCCTCGCACCTTCCCCGGCTCCCAGCGCTCGCTCGATCAGCGCCCTCAGCCTTTCAGCTTCAGGCTCCGACGCGGAGAGCATGAAGCCCGCGTGCCTCAGGTTCGTCTCAGAGACCTCCTTGAGGCCGAGAGAGGACGCGACGGCAGCACCGACCAGCTCGACCGAGCAGGCCCTCCCCAGGACCCTCCGAGCTTTCTGCGCTGAGCGGCCCCTCACCATCTCGTTGAGGCCCACCGCGCCCCCCTCCCTCGCCGTCCTCAACGCCCTCGAAAGTTCCTGAAGCCCGAGGTCCTCCAGCAACGACTCGACCGACAACCCCGATCAAGGAGGTCTGAGGTGCATATCATCGTTTCCCGAGGGACGATTTTTGACGTGGTGAGAAGCGGTGGAGGCGTGCGGACCCTGAACGGCATCGACCTCGAGAAGCTCGAGGAGGCCCTTCGAGCGGTGGATGAGCAGTGGAGGGACCCCGAGAAGAGGACGGTTTTGGGGAGGAGGAGGGCGAGGGCTCTGTGGAGGGGAGGGATGAGGTCCACCGTGAGGACCGGTTCCGGAGCGAGGTTCGAGGTCGACGAGGGCCTCGAGCCCAGCGCTGGAGAGCCTACCCCGACCTCCGTCGAGTACCTCATCGGTTCCCTCGCTGGCTGCGTGCTGCTCACCTTCGTCTACCTCGCCACGCTCAGGGGGATCGAGGTCCAGGACGCCGAGGTCTCGGTAGAGGGCGAGCTGGGGAACGTCTGCAACTTCCTCGGCCTCTCTGACGAGGGGACCCCGGGCTTCACCAAAGTCTCGCTTACACTCTACGTCAGGTCAGGCGCTGAGGAGGAGACGATGAGGCAGGTCTTCGAGGAGGCCGTCAGGAGGTCGCCGGTCTACAGGACGCTGGAGGGCTGCGTCTCCCTGAGCACCTCCCTCAGGGTCTTCCGCTGACACCATATACCACAGGACAGGAGATGAACGAGGATGGAGGCCCAACAGCTGCTGATTGCATTCTCAGGCATCGCGGTCTCCACGGTCCTGGCGCTCGTAGCTGTGAGGTTGTCCATGTCGCTGGCCCGGAGGCTGAACCTCCTCGGAAGGGACGTCCACAAGCCCGGCAACGTGATGGTCCCCAAGATCGGAGGTCTGGGCATGGCAGTCTCATACTCGGTCACGCTGATGCTCTTCTCGCCCCGCGCCGACGCCTTGACGCTCACCCTCCTCGCGTCTCCCATCCTGTCAGCCGCCATCGGCCTCTCTGAAGACTTCAGGGAGCTGAACCCGGTCCTGAAGCCGGTCCTCCTCGCTTTGCCTGGCCTCGTCGTCATCGCCCTCGGCACCTACGACCCCCATCCGTTGATACCCTTCGTGGGAAGGGCAAGGCTCACGGTCGTCTATCCGGTGCTGCTGGTGGTAGCATACTCCGTCGTCTCCAACGCCGTCAACAGCATCGACGTCGTCAACGGCTCCCTCGCGCTCTTCTCGATCCCGATCGTAGCGCTCTCAATACCGGTCTCGTTGGCGCTCGGCGCTCCAGCACCTGTCTTGACTGCAGAGGCCTCCCTCCTCGGGTCCCTCCTCGGGTTTTTCGTCTACAACAGGTACCCTGCGAGGACCTTCGGGGGGAACGTCGGGAGCAACCTCGTCTCTGCTGCCATGGTGTCATTCGCTGTGCTCGGAGGGTTCGAGGTCTTCCTGCTGGTGGCCCTACTCCCAGCGATACTGAACGAGGCGGTCGTCATCGCGTCGATGGGGGGTCTCAAGTCGGGGAAGGAGGTCGTGAAGAGGCCTGTGCTGGTGATAGGCGGCCTCATCAGGGACAACCCTGACCTCTCAGCTCCTTTGACCATCGTCCGGATGCTCTCGACAGGCGGGCCTGTTAACGAGTCGAGGGTGGCACGGGACATCGGCATCCTCTCGCTCCTCTCCTCGTCCCTCGCCGTCGTCACGATGCTCTTCGCGTGGAGGGCTTGATGGCCTTGTCCAGCCCGCTCCTGAAGATGATGGCCCTGATCCTCGTGGTCTGGCTGAGCCTTGTCGCGGTCCTCGCTTCGGTGGGACTGATCGTCTCAGCCACTGGACAGGAGGCAGGGACCTTCGTGGGCCTGTTCAGGCTTCTGGCGGCCCTTGCCCTCTTCGCGGTCTGGGCCCTCTGGACCCTGATGCTGGTCCAGTTCTGGTACCTCCGAGTGCTCAGGCGGTGACCTCCTCTATCTCCCTGACCACGAACTCCCTCACTTCGGCAATTTTGTACGGGTCCTTCTCGACGATCGAGAGGGCCTCGCTCAGGTCCTTGGCCTCGAGGACGTAGAAGCCCCCGGAGCCGTCCTTGAACCTACCAGCTATCACTATCCTCCCCGACCTGATCAGGCCCTTGACGTACTCGAGGTGCGCGGGCCTGTGCTGTGCGGTCACCTCCGGCGGAGCCTTCGGTATCAGGAGCACGTGGAACCTTGGCACGCCTCCAGTACTCCGTTGCCAAGTGAAAAGGTTTGGGTCAGGCAGGGTGATCCCCGCTTCACCGATCAGCAGTTCCGACGCTCATCATCCCCGATACCTTACTGGTGAGCGACCAAATAAGCACTGGACGGATTCAGGAGGCGGCCTGTTGCCTAGGCCTGTAGTACTTCCTGATGTGCTCCTCCTTGATCTTCGTCAGCTCCGACTCCGGAAGCGTCGAGAGTATCTCCCACGCTATCTCCAGCGAGTCGTCTAGCGTCCTGTTCTCGTAAGGCGACTGGTTGAGGAAGCGCTGCTCGAAGAGGTCTCCGAACTCGAGGTACTTCAGGTCAGAGGCAGAGAGTCCGCTCTTCCCTACGATCTCCGCAAGCGCCCTCAGCTGCACCGCCCTCGAGTAAGAGGCGTAGAGCTGGTTGCTGACGTCTCCGTGATCGGGCCTCGTCTTCTTCGGCGCTATGATCCCAGGTCCCATCAGCCTGCTGAGCGACATCAGCACGTTTATCGGCGGATAGATTCCCTTCCTGTGGAGGTCCCTTCCGAGGACGATCTGGCCCTCGGTTATGTAGCCTGTCAGGTCCGGTATCGGGTGGGTGATGTCGTCGCTAGGCATCGAGAGGATGGGCATCTGCGTCACGCTCCCCTTCTTCCCCTTGATCCTCCCTGCCCTCTCGTAGATCGATGCGAGGTCCGTGTACATGTACCCCGGATAGCCCTTCCTTCCCGGAACCTCCTCCCTCGCTGCGCTTATCTCACGCAGCGCCTCGCAGTTCGAGGCTATTATGCCGTTGGCGACGATGAGCCTGTGGGTTCCCTCGACGGTGAGGTCGTAAACGTAAGCCCCATCAGGCTCAACCTCCTGCACCTCCACCACCTCGTCCAGCACGTAGTTCCCTTCGGCAAGCGATCGGAGCGCCACGAAGTCAGGATCGCCCGGATTGACCTTGCCCTCAACGGACTGGAGCCACCTCGACAACACGCCCCTTGAGACCCTTCTGGTGAGGCGTTCCACCTGCGATAAGGTGCTGCTCGGTCCCAGGTCCTTCTGTCTCAGGCCGTACCTCGCCCTCAACCTCCTCAGCAGCTGCCCCGTCACCCTCGGGCTGAGGTAGAACCTCTCTACCCTGACCCTCGTGATGTCCATCTCTGGCAGTCGGTATGTGCGCTTCTCTGGATGGTCAGGCCTCACGGACCTCCAAAACCTCGTGGTGCTGATCGGGCCCTGTATCACCACATCGTATACCTCTGAGCTGCCGAAGGAGCCTCCCGAGCTCCTCTTCTGGATCACGCTCGGTATGCCAAGCCTCTTCAACAGCAGCTGGATCCTGTTCGCCCTCAACCTGCTGGCCGTCGTTATGTGGACCTTCCTGCCGTTACGCAGCACTGAGCCGTCGCCGTCGAAGTAACCAGCGATGAAGGACGCCACATGGTCCTCCCCAAGTCTCATCAGCCTCGTCAGCTCCCTCGGCGTCCCGAGCTCTGCCAGATTGGACAGCACCCTCGCAGCTATGAGGCTGTTGAACCTAACTATGATGACGCCGTCCTGGTTGGTGTGCACCTGAGGCTCGGGTCCGTCGAAGACGCTCCTGAACAGCTGGATGAAGGCCTCGACGAGCTCCGTCGATCTGTTGCTGAAGCTGACGTAGTAAGCGCCCAGCTCCTCAGACTCGTAGATCGTCCCGTCTGAGAGGACCATGCCGAGGAGGCGTGTGAGGTCAGGCGTGACGTAACTCTCTTTCAGCCTCACCCTCTGCTTCCCGTCGGCCGTCAGATATTCGATCAGCGCTGTGGCCTTCTCAACGTCCCATCCCAAATCACCGACGGCCTTGAGGAACTCGTCGAGCCGATACCTCCTCTTAACGTGGGCGTCAGCAATGCGCTCGTAACTCAGGCCGAGCCTCCTACACGCCTCCGATAGGCTGCCGTACTTCTCGGCGAGGGCCAGCTCGATGCTGTCGTCCTTCGTGTGGACGAAGAAGCGTTCCGGCTCCCTCTCGGCAAGAAGGTGGAGCAGAGCTATCCGCTCGGTCTTGACGTCGAGCTTCTCGATCGAGTACAGCTCGTCACCAGGTCTGATTTCCTCTGCGGGGACTAGTCTCGGTCCAGAAAGGGTGTCGACGAGGAGCTTCTGGTCCGGTGTGACCTTGAGCTCGGCCCCTGACCTCGTCCTGATGAGCACGAGCTTTCTGGGAGCGACGATCTTCTCGACGGCTTGTATCCTGCACTCCCTCAGCCTGAAGTCCTCCCACGAGAGGACCGTGCTGTGCGTCAACTCTCCGGAGCTTACCAGGCTCAGGAGGGCAGACCCTTTGCCCTGCCCGACTACCATGTAGGGGGTATGGCGGTTGATGGTCAAAGAGAACGCTTCCTCGACGAACCTTCCAATCTCTTTGACCGTGCCGTCTCCGAACACGACTTCGGTATCTCCTGAGAAGCAGTAATTCGTCATGTCCGTCAGGATGACGAGGACGTGATACCCTTGCTCGAAGGCGAGGTACTCCGCCAGCGTCAGAGCGACCCTGGGTGTAATGATCCGCTCTATGGCCGGGTCGTCGGCGAGGTTCAGGAAGAGCGCGGACCTCGCGAGGGCACCGCTCTCCTCTAGGCTCCTCCTGAAGTAACGGGCCTCGTCGTTCTGGACGCCGATGGCCGCGAAGATCACCGCGAACTCCTCCTCCTTCCCCGGGACCGTGGCCTGACGGGCGATTTGGGCCGCGAGGACGTTGTGGGGCAGTCCGGACCCGCTGAAGATGGGGAGCTTCTGGCCCCTGACGAGGCTGTTCATCACGTCGATCGCCGATATGCCGGTCTGGATGAACTCCGATGGGTACTCCCTCCGCTCTGGATTGATGGGGTCTCCGTTCACGTCCCTGAACTCCTCCGCATATGGAGCTGGCATGCCGTCGATGGGCCTACCGAGCCCGTCGAAGACCCTGCCGAGGCAGTCCGTCGAGACGCCGAACTTCATCGTCGTTCCGAGGAACCTCGCCTTCGTCCCCTCGATCGAGAGGCCCTGAGTCCCCTCGAAGACCTGGACGACGGCCCTACCGCCTCCGACCTCTATGACCCTGCCGAGCCTCCTCTCGCCGGAGGCCGTCTCGATCTCCACCAGCTCCTCGTACTGCGCCCTCTCGACCTTGTCGACCACCACGAGAGGCCCCCTGATCTCGTAGATCGATGTGTACTCGATGCCTGCGGTCCCCGACCTCTGCGACATCCTCGCCTTCGCCAATCGGCAGGACGTCATAACCTTACCTTAGACCCGTGTTGGCGTTGCCCCTCCGATGGCCGGTTTCGAAGTCTAAAATCCTGATCGGCCGATGACCGGCTTCCCCGATCAGATCGCTGACCTAACCCTCCACCTTTTCCCTTTTCGCGCCCTCCTGAGGCAGTGGTACCCTGTGGACCGCGTAGTGGTCTGAGAACATGGTGACAAGATGCCGCACTACCTCTTCGCTCGCCACCGCTATCACTGCCCCACCCCCTCCGCCGCCCGTCATCTTCGCACCGTACGCGCCAGCCCTCAGGGCCCTCTCGACGATCTCGTCCAGCTCCCTAGAAGAGACGCCGATGGCCCTCAGTATGTTGTGGCTTACGGTCATCAGGCTCCCGAGGCGCTCGATCCTGTTGTTTTGGATGGCGAGCTCCACCTCGCCCGCTATCATGTCGGAGACCTCCATCAGCTTGTCGAAGAGGTTGACGTGCAGCTCCCTGAACTGGGCGACCTTCCTCACCATCATCCCCGTCCTCCTCTTCCTCCCGGACTCTATCACCAACAGCTCGAACCCCTTCTGGACCTCGATCTTAGAGGGCCTCGATCCGCGCCTGAAGGTGATGATCCCGCCTACCGCCGAGACCGTCGGATCTATGCCAGAGGGCCTGTAGTGGAGCTCCGATTCGGCGACGAGGGCGTAATTGATCACGTCATCGGTCGTGAACCCGACCCCGAGCGCGTCGAGGAGGGCACCTGCCGTGGCCACAGCGATCGCCGCAGAGGACCCTAACCCCGAGGCCCTCGGTATCTGCGAGTCTATTAAGACGCTCACACCCTTGCCACGGCCGTGCTGCTCGAGTATCGCATCGACCATCTTCCTGTAGGCCTCGAGGCTGGCACCCAAGCCCTTCGCCGACTCCTTCACGAGCTTGCCGTCCTGCCACTCGGCCGTCCCCAGCTGTTTCGAGCCGATCTTCACATTGCCTCCTTCCTTCAGCTTCACGGTCGCGTAGGCCCTCATGTTGATCGCCGCTGCGACGGCCAGTCCTCCGTAGACCACGAAGTGCTCTCCGCTGATGATCACCTTTCCCGGAGCCGACCACGTGACCGTCGTCATCCGACCCGTCCCACCCTGAGCTTCCCAGCTGTTAACCCATTTCCTCTCGGAATCTTCCCCGCTTTCCGTCAGCTATGCCCCATGAGGGAGAGCTTATTAACAGACTGGGTTTGCGTCATCGGACGGCCGCAAGGGACACTGTCGCTTAGAACAGGACGGTGTTCGCGATGGCGGGAGCGTACCGTCACCTACCTCCTCTCCTTTTGCCCTCATGATGTCGTGTGTTGCTGCAGGGCCGTCACCCTATCAGTCAGAGATTCGTGGATTGGGTTCTGCCTTCGGCGCTTCGCCCGTTTCCGTCAAAAGTTG
>JAVVHL010000004.1:0-25298 GCA_032249575.1 Candidatus Calditenuis sp.
CTGGCGATGAACACTATGCTGGTGGAGTTCATGGGTCTGAAGGGGCTCTTCACGCCCCAGGAGTCGAGGTTCCTCACCTCTGAGATGAACAGGATCATTTCGGCCTTCAAGCCGGAGTTGAACCCTTTGACGAAGGAGGAATACGAGTTCGTGGTGAGCGTCCTGAGCAAGGAGGACCCTGACAAGATAACGATAGAGGAGGCCGAGAAGATCGCTGAGATAGGGAAGCGGTGGTGGAAGGAGGACGGTCTGGAGGTGGCCTACAGGCTCTTCCTGACCGGCGAGATAATCAAGGCTTACCACCTCGGAAAGCGGCAGTGACTCGCTGCGACAGATGGGGTCGTCGACCTCCCTACATCAGGGTGGCCGCGCCCTCTCGGGATTATCGGCAGAGAGGAAGTCGCGTGCAGGGAGCGACTAAATAGCCGGTATGGTGGTCAGATTCCAGATGCTGCTGGGCGCCCACGTCTCGATCTCCGGATCGATCGCCAAATCCGTCGACAGGGCCAAAGAGCTCGGCTGCACCACATTTCAGATCTTCACGAGGAACCCGCGCGGATGGAGGGCCCAGAAGCTGAAGGAGAGCGAGGTCGAGGAGTTCAGGAGGAGGAGGCGGGAAGAGGGGTACACTGTGGTCGTGGCCCACATGCCCTACCTTCCCAACATCGCTTCGCCGAAGCAGGACAGCTGGAGGAAGTCGGTGAGCGTGCTGATCGAGGAGCTGAGGAGGTGCGATGCGCTGGGGATCGAGTACCTCGTCTGCCACCTGGGCAGCCACCTGGGGAAGGGCGTGCAGGTGGGGATAGAGAGGGTAGCTAAGGCCGTGAACGAGGCCCTCGGGAAGGTCGAGACGGGTTGCGTCCTCCTGCTCGAGAACATGGCCGGGCAGAAGGGAAGCGTCGGCTCCCGTTTCGAGGAGATGAGGGAGATCTTCGCGAGGATTGAGCAACCTGACAGGGTTGGGGTATGCCTCGACACCTGCCACCTCTATGCCGCAGGATACGACATCAGGAGCGAGGCGGGGCTGGAGGAGACGCTCAGGTCCTTCGACGAGAACGTGGGGCTCGGCAAGCTGAAGGTCCTCCACCTCAACGACTCGAAGGGGGGACTGGGAAGCGGGCTCGACAGGCACGAGCACATCGGCCACGGCCACATCGGGAAGGAGGGCTTCAGGCGCATAATCAACCACAGGCACCTGAGGGACCTGCCGATGATCATAGAGACGCCGGAGGACGAGAAGGGCGACTACTCGTACGACTTGAGCGTGTTGAGGTCCCTCCGCCAGAGGGAGTGAGCCGCATGAGGTGCCCTTTGAGGGGCATTCTCGGGTTCGCCCTCTCGATGCTCAGAGATGTCAGGACCTACAAGTTCGTCGCCGTCGGCGTCTCGACGCTCCTCCTCGCGGAGGCGCTCATGTTCGTATCGGTGGACCTGTTCAGGTTCGACTCCTTCCTCTCGGCGGTGGTGGTGACGGAGGTGACGCTGCTCGCGAACTTCGCCTTGAACGACGCCTTCGTCTTCGGCGCTGACGGAAAAAGGGGCAACCCGCTCCACCACAGACTCCTCAAGTACCACGCCTCAAGAGCCCTCAGCATCGCTGTGAACCTGGTCGTCTTCTACGTCCTGAACAAGATCCTCCTCGTCAACCACCTTCTGGCCTACTTCGTGGCGGTCGTCGTTGCCTTCGGCGTGAACCTTCTGACGAGCTTCGCCTGGGTCTGGCGCGTGAGACCTATCAGCAGCAGGGAGGTCGTGATAGGTGCGGGAGCTCACCTCCTCGACCAATCGATCCACTCCCAGACCAATTGCCAGTACCATTCGTCGCTCTCCTCGATCACCTCGTACGCTCCCGACTCGGACGCCATACGCACCGCAAGCAGGTGGTAGCAGAGGGGTTTCTCGTTGTTGATGACCCTGAAGAAGAAATCGTCGCAGGTGCAATAGGGCACGCTCGGCATCACGAGGTAATCCCTGTGCCTCCCCACCACTATCCAGACCGAACGGCCGCTCGGCCTGAAGACGTACAGCTTCACCTTTCCCTCTGAGACCAGCTGCCTCGCCGCGGCCTCTGCGTCAACCCTCCGCTGCCTCTGCATGGATCTCCCCCACCTTCCCTATCGGCTGCGCGTCCAGCGTCAGGACCTCTCCTTCCAGGAGGTCGAAGGCGCCTGACCTCAGAAGGGGACTCGTGCCCGTCGAACCCCTCAGCTCGAGGACGTCCACACCAGGTGCAAGGGGGCTGAAGTGGGCCAGGACCACAAGCCTGATCCTCCCTCGCCTCCTCTGCCCCTCTACGAGCTGGCTGTAACCAGGCCTCGACGCCAACTCCTTCGCCAGCCTCGACTTCTTCCCCTCGATCAGGATGTGGACGCGGGTCCTCACGGTTCCGTCCTCAGACCTGACCCTCAGCGTGGGATGGGTGTGGCCTATCACGATGGTCTTCGCAGAGAGGCAACCGGGATGCGGCCAGGTGTGGCCGTGCATCAGCCAGTAATCGCCTATTTTGATGCCCCTGCTGTCCTCGATCCTCGCGAGCCCTGCCAGCAGCTCCGAGATGCCGCCGTCGTGATTCCCTGGCAGCACCAATACCTCCTCGAAGGAGGACCTTACCATGCCGACGAGCTTCCTGACGCCGATCGCGTCCCTCCAGCTGTACCCGGCCACCCTGTGCTTCACGTCTCCAAGCAACACAAGGACCTGAGAACCTGTCTCCTCGCCGAGCCCGACGAGCTCCCGAGCAACCCTCTCCTCGTGCGGAGGGACCCTTATGCCCTTGGAGGAGAGCTCCAGCTCGTAGCCGACGTGGAGGTCAGCGACCACAAGGTACCTCGTCGACGAGACGTCGATCGTCACGGCCGGTCTCCCCGTAGGTCTCAGCATCCGCCGCGCCTTCTCTTACTTTCCGGACGTTATATGCGCATCCGTTCAGGTCCCAAGGGCCCGAGGATTCCCGTGAGGTGTGCTGGGTCGCACGCCTGTGAAGCCATTTTAGCACAGTGGACCGACCGTTGACCCGATGGGGCTGCTGAGCAGGATCAGGTCGCTCTTCTCGATGGGCGAGAGGAGGATCGAGCCTGACAGGGCGACGGTCGAGGAGTTGGTGAGGGCCTTGTCGGAGTTCAGGCGGGAGGACCCGAGGACCTCACGGCTTAAGGAGCTGAGGGCGAAGGTCGAGGAGGAGCTGAGGCGCGGTGAGGGAGGGAGTGCAGGCTGAGGTGCTCGCTTCGAGGAGGGCGGCGGCGCAGAGGGCGCTAGAGCTTATGACATCGGAGGGAAGGGTCGTCCTAGGCCTGGGGACAGGAACCACGGTGGCCGCGTTCGTCGACCTGATGCTCGAGAAGGGTGTGACGAGGATCGTAGAGGCGGTGATCCCCACCTCGAGGCAGTCCGAGGAGCTGGCGAGGAGGGCCGGCCTCAGAGTAGCTTCGCTCGGTGACTCACCTGAACCGGACTTCTACGTCGACTCGTTCGACCAGGTTGACCGAGCGGGGAACACGGTCAAGGGAGGTGGAGGTGCCCACGCGAGGGAGAAGGTCCTGATGGCCGCTTCGAGGAAGGTCGTCTTGATCGGAGACCACCTGAAGCTGCGGGAACGCCTCAGCGGGCCTGTCCCTGTTGAGGTTCTGCCCTTCGCTGTCGACTTCCTCCTCCGAGCCTTCACGAAGATGGGGATGAGGCCGTCGCTGAGGCCTGCCGGTCAGGGGAAGGTGGGGCCTGTCGTGACGGAGAACGGGAACCTGCTGATCGACCTGAACCCCGATGTTGTTGACGACCCCGTGGTCCTCGAGGCCCAGGTGAAGCTGATGCCGGGCGTAGTCGAGGTCGGCATCTGCCCCAACAAAGGCTACAAGGTGATTGTGGGGATGCCGGACGGGAACGTCTTCGAGCTTTAGCGGTTCAAGGCGTGAGGTGTGCAGTTAAGCACGGATGCGATCAGTCCGTGATCAGAACCTTCATCTCCTCCACTACGCCCTGATACCGCCTCCTCAGCCTCTCCACCAGGTTGTCAGGGCCCATGGCGACCTTTCCGACGACTATCAGGTCAGCGTCGCCGTAAACCTCGTCGACAGCCTCTACCTCCGGCCAGTTGACGACTTCCTCGATGACGGCAGCGACGTCGGCCTGCGGCTTCAGCTTCAGCAGCACGTAGGCCCTCTCGAAGCCGAAGTAGGAGCGGACGACCTCCTCAGGAACTTCGAACCCCAACACCGTCCTCAGGACCTCCCTCAGCTCGGAGCTCCTCAACCGGCCGCCGTGAAGCAGATAGAGCTGCGAGACGTGCTCGGCCGCCCTCCTCGCTTCCTCCTCTGTGATCTCCTTTCCAGCCCTCCTCGCCAGCTCGACGAAGACCTTGTGGCTCATAAGCGGTGAAGGTGCGAGCGTCAGGTCGTTGAAGTCATGCCTCAATTTGCCAGCCGGGACGTATCCGTCCGGCCTCTTCAGGACCATAGCTTGGTGAACGCCTGCCCTGACGGTCCTAGCCTCGCTCGAGAGCGGGTGCCTCCACGGCAACCTTATGCCGGTCAGCTTGGAGAACTCCGCGTAGGCCCATGCTAACTTCTCCCTCCTGACGCCGAGGTCGATCCCGTGGACGTCGGCGAGCGGCGCCACAACCTCGTAAAGGTCAGCTATCCCGTTCCGGTCACCTATTCCCATCAAAGTCACGTGCGCCTCATCGGCCCCTTCCAGCACCGAGACGACGGTGTTGGCCGAGGCGAAGCCGTAGTCGTTGTGATAGTGGCACGCGATGGGAAGGGCAGACCTCTCCCTGCAGTACCTGATGAAGCTCGAGGCCTGATGGGGCGTAAGTAGGCCGCTGGTGTCCGGAAGGCTGACCATCGTCGCTCCGGCGCTCCTAAGCTCCTCCGTGAACCTCAGCAGCCCATCGAGCTCCTCCTTGCTCCCGTCCAGGAAGAGCCTCGAGACGTCCTCGAGCGTCACCCTCACGTAGCGGTAGCCCTGTGCTTTGCAGAGCTCCGTCGCTTCGAGCAGGCGTGTCCTCATCTCCTCCTCCGTCATCCCTCTCAGCTTGTGCTCCCTGTGGATCCTCGAGACGGCGAGATAGACGGCGACGCCGTGGAGCTCGTACTTCGCGAAGGCCTCCACATCGGACCTGTGGGCCCTCCCGTGCATCACCACCTCAATTCCCCTATCGTTCAGGTACTGGACCACAGGCTTGATCTCGGACTCGGTGGTCTTCGGCGGGTAATCGACCGTCACCTCGACCCTTCTGATCCCTAGCTCCGCCAGGATCTCAGCGACCCGCAGCTTCTTCCTGAGCGGAAGGACCCTGTACAGCTCGCCCTCCCTTAGCGTCGAGTCCAGCAGCACCGTCCTGACCGAGCGGTCTGGCATCTTTGCGGTTCGCCTGCAATCGAAAGCTTTAACCATTTAATCGGGCGTTCGTCGAGGTCCACGAGCGAGGTAGGTTGCAGCAACTCGGCATCTCGTTGGCGATTCTGACCGCGCTCCTCTGGGGAGCCACCTCGCTGGAGATGAGGAAGGCGATGGTAAGGCTTTCAACGATCTCGGTCACGGCCTTTACCTCCGCGATAGGTGTTGCGATGGGCCTCGCTGCGTCGCTGCTCGATGGCTCCGGCAACAGGTACCTGTCGCTGAGACTGGACGGCGTGGTCTTCGCTGCCGTCGCGGGCGTCCTAGTATTCGCCCTCGGCCGCTTCCTCTGGTACCTGGCCATCAACGAGATAGGCGCTTCGAGGTCCAACTCCGTTGTGGCAGCAGAGGCCCTGATCGCCCCGGTCGCCTCCGTCACGGTCGCAAAGGAGGGTTTCGGCCCCCTCACCATTCTCGGATCGGTCCTCGTCGTCCTGGGCGTCTGGCTCGTCTACAGGTCGATGGGGAACAGAGGAGGGGCTGAGGGCGGAAGGAAGGCTTTGGGCCTCGGAGCGTCAGTGGCTGCGGCCTTCGTCTTCGCCTTCGGATCTGCTTTCGCAAGGCTGGCGAACTTATCGACCGGCTCTCCGACGGTCACCTACACCCTGAGCTCCCTCTCGGCGCTCCTGGCGTCGACGCCCTTCCTGTTGCGGAGCGGGGGCTTCTCGGCCGCCATGAGGAACGGCCACGCGGCGCTCGGAGGTCTCTTCAACTCCCTCGCCAGCTTCTCCTATTGGGGAGCCCTCTCCCTCGCACCGGTTTCAGTCGTTGTGCCCGCGTCGCAGACATTTCCCGTCTTCACCGTCCTCCTCTCCTTCACAGCCTACAAAGGATCGGAACGCATCGACTCGTACACGGTCCTCGGCGCGCTGCTAACAACTCTCGGCGTCGTGCTGGTCAGCCTCCCGTGATGCGTCGATCTCACCGCGGAACTGAGTTGCGAAGGAAGAAGGCGACCGCGGCAGTTCTGAGCTCAGAGATCTGCAGAGAGGATCCTTATCGCCTCCTCGAGTCCCCTGATCCGCCTGACGTAGTAGTTGGACCGGACCTCCCTGTTCCACGGCTGGTCCCTCAGCAAAACCAGCCTGCCTGAGCTCGCGCCCTGGGTCGCTACTATCGGCGAGTCGTCGATGTAGACCTCGTAACCGAGCCGGATCTTGTCGGTCGCACCGACCACCAACCTCTCGTAATCTATGCCGTGCTTCCTCAACCACAGGACGACCCTTTCCCTCTCCTCGACCGGCCTCCCGGTCACCACGTCGACCCTGCCCAGCTCCGAGAGCCTCCTGACCTTCTCCGCTAACCCTTCCTCGAGCGGAGGTATCTCCTCCCACATCCGCCAGGCCCTTGCGAACACCCCTGCGAACTCGGACTCCGGGATCCCGAGCTTCCTCCAGAAGTCCCAGGTGTCGATCGATTCGTAGGTCAGCTTCGGGAACCTTTCCTCGTTCCAGATCCTGAGCCACACTTTGATGGTGTCCGCCAGCACGCCGTCGAGGTCCAGCGCTATCCTCATTCCCCACAAGCGTGGGTTGAGGCCGCGCATAAAGCTGCGGATGCAAGCCTCGGAGCGAGGAGGCACGATTTCTGCAGGTTTTTTTCATCGCTTCAGAGACCGGGGGCGCGGCGGGATGGGGCCTACCGGGAAGAGGAAGGCGTTGCTGCTGGCTGGCGCGATGGGCGCATGGGCCTGGAACATGGGCTTGAGGGTCGGTGTGCCCTCTGTCCTGCCGTTCATCAGGGAGAGGTATTCGCTCACGACGGCCGAGGCGTCCTCGATCCCCGCTGCGCTGAACCTCGGATACTACCTCACCAGCCTCCAGTCCGGCAGGCTCTCGAGAAGATTGGGGCACCCGAGGGCCCTCATCGGATACGTGCTGGGCGCGGCTCTCTTGTCCTGCCTCTTCGGCCTCTCCCGCGAAAGGGCCTCACTCTACGTCCTCGCGGCCGCTATGGGCGTCCTGATGTCGCTCCACATACCTTCGGCGATACCGCTGATCAGCCAGCGCTTTCGAGGTTCCCGGATAGGGATCGTGATTGGCGTCCACGAGGTCGCTGCTCCCCTCGGCCAGGTGCTGGGGCCCCTCGCCCTCTCGAGCCTGATGACCTCGGTCGGGTACGCTGAGTCCTTTGCCCTCTGGTCGTCCCTCGCATTCGCGTCGGCAGCTATTCTGTCGATCTCGGGCTTGGGTGGCGGGCTAAGGGAGATCGGGGGCTCCTCCGCTGCGAAGATCGACAGGAGGACGGACGCGGCTCTCATGATGCTGACCGTTGGAGCCCTGACAGGGAACTTAGGCGTTGTGGCGATCCTCCCTCTCCACATGGTCGACACCTTCGGCCTCGAGAAGAGCTTCGTCGCCTCAGTCATCGGCCTCAGCAGGACCCTCAGCGTCTTCGGACAGCTCGCTGGCGGCGTCCTCTTCGACCGCCTCGGATTCAGGAGGACCGCTGCAATCCTCACGGCGCTGAACGTGATCACGATCCTTTACCTCACCTTCGGAAGCTACGGCGTCCTCTACGTCTCGGCGATGGTCATTTCTACTCTCGCCACGGCCATGTTCTTTCCGGTGATGTACGCCTACGTCGCCTCGACTCTCGGGTCTGATTCCGGTCCGGTGCTGGGGAAGATGCTGGGGGTCGGAGGACTGATCGGTGCCACGCTGATGCCCGCCGTCGCTGGAAGCCTTGCCGAGGCCCACGGCTACACCGCTGCGCTGATGGTTCCCACGGCGATCGTCCTCTCTTCCGTCATCGCCTTCGTCCTGTCGGAGTTCCCCTCCGGCAGCCGGTCTTCGTTCTAGACAGAGGGGATTTTTCGAATCAAATGCGGGCAGACATAACATGAAATATTGGAGTGAATGCTGGATGTGCGTGACGACGCTGTCGCAGGCCAAAACGATGGGCGGCGTGGGCTCGATCCTCGTGCTGCTCTCCTTCGTGCCTTCCGTCGGGTTCGTCCTCGGGATAGTGGGGCTGGTGCTGGTCCTGATTGCGGTCAAGCAGATATCCGACGCGGTGAACGACAGGGAGATCTTCAACAACGTGTTGATGGCGGTCATCCTCCAAGTCGTCGGCATCGGGATCCTCACGTTCGCGGTGCTGGGCGGACTAATCTCGATGTTCGCGATGGCTCCGTTCGGATCGCCCTTCGACGGCTTCGGGGGTCCGGGCTTGATGGACGGTGGTGCGGTCTTCGCCTTCCTCGGCATCCTGATCGTTGGGCTGATCGCGATGTGGATAGTGCTGATCATCGCTGCGAGGTTCCTCAGGAAGGGATACGAGCGGATCGCTGTCACAACCAAGACGGAGATGTTCGGAACTGTTGGACGCTGGTACTTCTACGGCGCGCTGCTGGTGATCGTCCTCGTCGGGTTCATCATCATCCTGATCGCCGAGATCCTTCAGATCGTGGCCTTCTTCTCCCTGCCCGAGTCCCCACCTGCCCAGCCGACAACAGAGCAGCCCTCTGGGGTCCAGCCGCTCTGACCTCAGGGAAGCGAACGAACAGCCTTTTCTTTCAGCGAACGTACTGATAGCGAATGTCACCGAGGGTCAAGCGGATCGTGACAGTTTCGGTCTCGGTCCTCGTTCTGGCTGCGCTCCTCCAGATCTCGGTCCCGCTTCAGGCTTTGCATCCGGTCAGAGGCGTATGGACGGAGTTAGAGGCCGCGAGGTGGGAGGGCGGCGAGGTGGTGCTCAAGGGCCTCCGGGGGAAGGTCACGGTGGTCATCGACGGGAGGGGTGTGCCGCACATCTTCGCGGAGGACGAGCAGGACGCCTTCAGGGCCCTCGGCTACCTCCACGCGAGGGAGAGGCTCTGGCAGATGGACGTCCAGAGGAGGCTGGCTTCGGGCAGGCTCTCCGAGGTCCTCGGCGAGGTCGCCTTCACCAACGATCTGCTGATGAGGGTGATAGGGCTCCACAGGTCAGCGAAGGGCACAGTTTCTTGGCTCGAGCGGAACAGCCCTGAGGTCTTCGGTCTCCTTCAGGCATACGCAGATGGTGTGAACGCCGCCATCGAAGAGATGCGGTCGTCCGGCAGGCTTCCGATGATGTTCAAGCTCCTCAACTACGAGCCTGAGCCCTGGCGCGTCGAGGACAGCATCGTCTGGTCCAAATACATGGCCTGGACCCTGACCGGTTTCTGGTACCCGTTGCTCCTGACGTACCTCGCGATCAAGCTGGGGACTGAGGACGTGGCCGAGCTCTACCCGGTCCGTCATTACTACTCGGGGAACGCGACGGTCGTCCCGGGCGACGGATCCGTTGACGGAGAATCGCTGCCCGTCGATCCCGAGGTGTTGATGGGTCTCGACTGGCACTCCAAGTGGGCCACCGGCATAGACCTGAGCGACAGGGAGCTGGCTGGCAGGCTCGCAGCGCTGATCGAGAAGGTTGCTGAGCTCGCAAGGATAGCACCCTCGGATCTGGGGAGCAACAACTGGGTCGTGGGCCCCTCGCACTCCGCAACAGGTGCACCGATTCTGGCCGACGATCCTCACCTTCCCCTGAACCTCCCATCGCTCTGGTACGAGGTACACCTGGTCACGAGGGAATACAACGTGAGGGGCGTGACGTTGCCAGGAGTGCCCTTCGTCATCATAGGGTTCAACGAGCACCTGGCTTGGGGACTCACCAACTCCCAGATCGGCGTCACCGACTTCTACCTCGAGACGGTCGAGGGAGACAGGTACCTGTTCAGAGGCGAGTGGAGGCAGCTCCAGAGGGTTGAGGAGGTGATAAGGGTCAAGGGACAGGGAGAACGGAGGATCACCGTAAACCTCACCGTCCACGGCCCCCTCTTCAGCTACGGAGGGCTCCACTTGGCGCTCAAGTGGACTGGGAACTCCGGGTTCAACGACGACGGGTCAGGAGTCACGAGGGAGGCCATCGCTGCGTACAAGGTCGTGCGGGCGAAGGGGTACAGGGACCTGCTGGAGGCGCTGAGGTATTGGGACGTGCCCTCGCAGAACTGGGCCTTCGTCGACCGCGAAGGGAACTACGGGATCGTCGTTCCCGGCCTCTTCCCGTATAGGGTCGTGAGGCTGCCCGACGGAAGGGAGGTGAGGGTGATCGGCTCGCGCTCAGTCCTGGACGGGAGGGGCGATCACGAGTGGGCAGGGTTCGTCCCTTACGAGCTGGTCCCGAAGACCGTCAACCCCGAACGAGGTTACGCTGCAGCACCGAACCAGCTGACCGTCGGCCCTAGGTACCCCTACTTCATCCTGGCGGGATGGTACGATCCCGGTGCGAGGGCCCAGCGCATCCACTGGCTCCTCGAATCGAAGGACGTACACACTGTCGAGGACTTCGCCCGCTACCAGTGCGACGTCGTCCTTTGGTTCGCGAGAGCTGCGACGCCCAGACTCGTCTCCAGCGTGGAGAAGTTCGGCGACCTCGACGACCGCGAGAGGAGGGCCCTCGAGGAGCTGAGGAATTGGGACTACTCGATGTCTAAGGACAAGGTCGCTCCGACGGTCTTCTGGGCCTGGTTCTCGGCGCTCTACGACGAAGCCTTCAGGAGGCCCTTCTCCGAGCGCGGCGTCAAATGGCGGCTGTACCCTCTCGAGTCGACGCTGGTTTACCTGATCAACGAGCGCCCTGACAGCAAGTGGTTCGGCGGGGACCTCTCTACCGCTGCGAGGAGGGCCCTGAGGACCGCAATCGACAAACTCAGCGAGGCGCTCGGACCCGACGTCAGCGGATGGACCTGGGGAAAGGTCCACAGGCTCAGGATAGGGCACCTCTCATCCCTCGACGCCCTCTCGATCGGCCCGCTCCCTCACGACGGCTCCTCCGGGACGCTCCTGAACGCCGGCTTCCCCTATGACCTCAAGGCGCTTCGATCGAGGGTCTTCGTCACCAGCGGCCCCAGCTGGAGGATGATCGTGACCTTTGAGGGCGGCAAGGTCTCCGCGTTAGGCGTCTACCCGGGAGGCCAGTCCGAGAGCCCTCTGTCCCCACATTACAGCGACTCATTCGAGGCGTGGCACGAATGCAAGCTTTTCCCGCTCAACATGCCTTCGAGTCCGAGCGATGTCGGTTCTCCTATCATAATCCACTTCAGGGGGTCGGGAGCATGAGGTTCAGGGACGTCTCGGCGCTGTTGGCCTCTGTGATCGTGGGATACCTGACGCTCTTCCACGTCAACTCGCCTTGGCAGGTCTCCGCCCTCTCCGTCGGCGTCGTCGCAGGCCTCCTCTCCACGCGCCTGTGGTTAGCTGCCCTCTCATCGCTCCTCGGATCCTTACCGTTCATCGGCGTCCTCGCGTTGAGAACGTCCGACCCAGCCGGAGGGAAGCTGCTCGGGCTCATCGCGTCGATAGCCGGCCTTCCGCCCTTAGCAATCCTCGGGCTGCTGACACTTTCATACCTCGGCATCTCGATATCCACCGCATCGATCGTCAGCACCGTCCTCGGGACGATCTCGTCGCGCAAGGGGAGGGCGGGGTAGTCGGTGAGTTGGGCTGAACACGTCGCCTCAGGTAAGAGGACTGAGGTCAACGGCCTCGAGATCTTCTACATCGATCGTGGATCGGGCGATGTGGTGGTCCTCGTTCACGGCTGGGCCTCCTCTTCCTTCAGCTGGAGGAGGAACATCCCCCATCTCTCACAGCGCTTCAGGGTCATCGCACCAGACCTCCCCGGCTTCGGCCTCTCTCAGAGGTTGCCGGGCGGACTTGAGCTCGAGCACCTCAGGAAGGTGTTGCTAGGTCTCCTCGATCGGATCGGCGTGAGGGAGTTCCACATGGTGGGTCACTCGATGGGCGGGGCTATATCGGCGTACATCGCTGCCACGACGCCCGAAAGGGTGAGGAAGCTTGTGCTGGTCAACCCCAGCCTCTTCGGAGGAGAGGGAGGCCGCAGACCGCTCGCGATGGAACTGGCGAGGAGGAGGCCGATCGGTGACCTGCTGGTCAGGTTCATGGTCAGGAAGAGCGTCGTGAGGTCGGTACTGGAGAAGGTCTACGTCAGAAAGGAAGCCCTCGACGACGAAACAGTCGACGGCTACTACGAGTCCGTCAGGTCCTCAGGCAAGACGCTGATCGAGGCCTTCAGGATCATCGAGGGGTTCGACCAGGGTCTCCTCAGGAGGCTGAGATGCCCGGTGCTCTTCGTTCTGGGTCGTCACGACGTCCTCGTTCCCCCCGAAAGGAACTTGGAGCTGGCACGGGAGATCGGGGCGGAGGTCTTCCTCGACGAGACCTCCGGTCACAACGCCCACGAGGAGAACCCTGAGGAGGTCAGCAGAGTGATTGCCGAGTTCCTCAGCCGCTGATCCCATGAACTTAAGAGACCTCGAAGGATACCGTTTTGAGCCGATCGGTCTGCAGTGATTGGGATGCTCTACACGAACCTCGGGAAGACCTCCGAGAAGGTCTCGAAGATCGGCATCGGTACCTGGCAGATCGGCTCGAGGGAGTGGGGGTGGGGAAAAGGGTACGGAGAGGAGCAGGTGATAGCAGCGATCAGGAGGTCCATAGAGCTCGGCGTCAACCTGATCGACACAGCAGAGATCTACGGCGGCGGGCATTCCGAGACGGTCGTCGGTAAGGCGATAAGGGGGATGAGGGAGAGGGTGCTGATAGCGACCAAAGTATGGCCCACCCACGCCACATACCAAGGCACGATCAAGGCCTGCGAGCGGAGCCTCAGGCGCCTCGGCGTCGACGTGATAGACCTCTATCAGGTCCACTGGCCTAACCCGTTCATACCTGTCTCCTCGACGATGAGGGCGATGGAGGAGCTGGTGAGGAGGGGGATGATCAGGTACATCGGCGTCAGCAACTTCTCCCCATCCCAGCTAGAGCGCGCCCAGCAGGCCCTCAAGCGCGAGGAGATCGTCTCGAACCAGATCGAGTACAGCCTGCTCAAGATGCGCAGTGCCGAGAGACTCTTCGAGCGTTTCGGCGATTCCATAACAGTGATAGCCTACAGCCCCCTGGCGCAGGGCCTCCTGACTGGAAAGTACGACCCGAAGAACTTGCCGAGGGATCTGGTGAGGGCGATCAACCCGCTCTTCGACCCCCACAACGTGAGGAAAGTGGGGCCGCTGTTGGAGAAGCTGAGGGAGGTCGCATCGAGGCACGGCGCGACGCCTGACCAGATCGCGCTGAGGGTCCTGATCCACAGGCAGAACGTCGTCGCCATACCGGGAGCTAAGGACGCGAAGCAGGCCGAGAGGAACGCGACCGCTGCAGACATCCCCCTCACAGATCAGGAGGTGGAGGAGGTGATCTTGGTGGCGAGGAGCATCAGGGTAAGCAGGCTCCGGGGGTACCTCACAACGCCTATCAGGGTTCTCAGGGCGCTACTCTGACTCCTCCGCCTCCAGCTCGAGCTCGGACAGGTACCTGGAGTACTCGTCGGCGTCCATGAGGTCGCTCAGCTCCCTCTCGTCCGAGATCTCGACCTTGAAGATCCATCCGCTCTCGTAGGGGTACTCGTTGATCAACTCAGGGCTGTCGGCGAGCCTGGCGTTGACCTCGACGATCTTACCAGATACCGGCGACCTCACCTCGTAGCTGCCCCTGACCGATTCGATGGTGGCCACGTGCTGCCCCCGGACGACCTTGACGTTGGTGTTCGGCAGCTCTATGTACAGCACCTCCCTCAGCTTCCTTTGGACGTAATCGGTAACCCCGACCGTGGCTATCTTGCCCTTCACCTGTAACCACTCGTGGTTCCTGCTGTAAAGGAGCCCTTCCGGCACCTCGTACTCGAAGGACATCGCCCCAACTCCGCGAAGGACGGCAGTATATCAAGTCTCAGGGGTAGAAGGGCGCTGGGAGTTCTCAGACGGTCACGGTGATGTTACGGGTCTGAGGTGTTAGCTTTGATAGGGATGCTCATTTACCCCATGGCTCTTCATGCCCCGTGTCCGGGGTCAGATGAGAGTCCCATATCATCGCGTCATGTAATGCTGTTCCCTCAGTCATAAAGTTCTGCCGGGATCAGGTTTGGAGGACCGGTTCGATCGTGAAGTCCGGCATCGACCTGATGATTTCGAGGCGCTCGAGGACCCTGCTCCTTATCTCACGGGCAGAGGGGAGGTCGACCGTAAGCTCTCCCGACTCCATCACCTTCCTCAGCAAAGGACTCGACTGTTCGCCGCAGACCGGGCACCGCTCCAGCTCCTTCCCGAAGGGGACGATCACGTCGTGCATCCTCTTGCAACGGTAGACCTGCTTCCTTCCCGGCAGCTTCCCCCTCTTCGCAATAGCTCTGCCCTCAACCTCCACTATGTCCAGCGCCAAGTCAACGGACGGAGGGAATGCGATCGACGTCCCGACGCCGAAGCCGTCTGCAAGATCCGCCAGCTCCCGCGCCTCCTCCTCGTCGATCCCGCCGCTCACGAAGATCCTCACGTTTCTGAAGCCGTTGATGTCCAGCGTCCACCTGACCTCCTGCACTATCCGCCTCATGTTCCCCCTCCTGGAGCTGGGCGTGTCGAGCCTGACGCCGAAGAGCCTGTCGCCCAGAGCCTTCGCGGCCCTCAGCGCCTCCACCCTCTCGTCGTCGAAGGTATCGCAGAGCGCTATCCTCGGCACGTCCGACGGAACCACCGCGTCGAAGGAGAGCCAGGCCTTCTCCTGTTCGCCGAATAGGATGATGAGGGCGTGGGGCATCGTCCCCACTGGCCTCTCCCCTATCATCTCTGCGCCGAGGACCCCTGATACCGCATCGCACCCACCGATGAAGGAGGCCCTGTCGACAGCCGGTGCAACAGCAGGGTGGACGGACCTTATGCCGAAGAAGATCAGGGTCTTGCCCCAGGTGGCCAGCCTGATTCGGGCTGCCTTCGTTGCGACGCTGCTCGAGTGCCTCAGCACGCCGAGGATCGCTGGCTCGTAGACGCCGAACTCCGAGTAGGGCCCGACGATCTCCATAACGGGCTCCAGAGGACCGAAGAGCTCTCCCTCCTCCATCGCGTAGACGTCTACCTTCCTCCCCTGGAGGACCCTGAGAGCCTCCTCGAGGCCGGCGAAGACGGCCCACCCGTATCCCCTAGGTAGCGAATAGGCGTGGACGTCTGCTGCTACGCGCTTCGATGCGACTTTAGCCGTCTCGGTTACCAACGCCGTCCTCACGAAGTAGACGTCGGTGACCTTCCCCGCAAGTATGTCATCCTCGTCGGCAAGGTAGATCCTCGGCCGCTTCATCACATCGACTCTACCTCGATCCGCGTGATGCGGTCCGCGTTCTTATATTGATGTGCTGACTGCTTCAAGGTGGGATGGTGAGGGAGCTCCCCATTCCGCCGCACTTCTCGCCCGAGACGGTGGGCGACGTCTGGAAGGTGGATTACGCCAAGAGGACCAAGGAAGCCAGGTCTTGGGCTCTGCGTTACGGGATAAGGCCTGCCTCAGAAGACGAGCTGAAGGTGGCCCTGCTCCTGATCGACGTCCAGAACACGTTCTGCATACCGGGCTTCGAGCTCTTTGTGGCTGGCCGGTCAGGTCTCGGTGCGGTCGAGGACAACGTCAGGCTCTGCCAGTTCGTCTACAGGAACCTCGAGAACATAACGAGAATTTACCTCACCATGGACACGCACCAGGCATATCAGATCTTCCACGAGGCCTTCCTAGTCGACAGCGACGGAAACCACCCCGAGCCCTACACGGTCGTATCGGTCGAGGACGTAAGGAGGGGCAGATGGCGGGTCGACCCTGAGGCGTGTAAAGCCCTTGGGATCGATCAGGAGTACGCGCAGAGGTACCTGCTCCACTACGTCGAGAGCCTTGAGCGTTCGGGGAAGTACGAGCTGACGGTCTGGCCCTACCACGCCATGCTCGGAGGAATAGGGCACGCGATCGTCCCGGCGGTCGAGGAGGCTGTCTTCTTCCACGCCATAGCGAGGAGGTCCCAGCCTTTCATCAGGATGAAGGGGATGCACCCACTCACGGAGCACTACTCGGCCATCGGACCTGAGGTGAAGGTGGACCACGAGGGGAGGCAGCTAGGCGCTGTGGACAGGGAGCTGATCGAGGAGCTGAGCAGGTACGACGTCGTGCTGGTGGCCGGTCAGGCGAAGAGCCACTGCGTCGCGTGGACCGTCGAGGACCTCATCTCGGCCTTCAAGGAGATCGATCCTTCCTACGTCAGGAAGATCCACCTGCTCGAGGACTGCACCTCACCCGTCGTCGTCAGAGGAGTCGTGGACTACACGGAGCGGGCCGACGCGTACTTCCGCAAGTTCGCCGCAGAGGGCGCGAAGATCGTGCGGTCGACCGAAAGCCTCTCCAAGTGGATCGCCGGGTTCTGATCAAGCGAATGACTGATTAGGAGCGTGGGCTGAGTTGAGGAGGTTGAGGTTGCTGGATTCGGGACCGAGGACCGAGGTCGTCTACGAGGAGGGGATGAGGGACTACTTCCTCGAGGACGCCACCTTCATCGAGGGCCTCCCGGGAATAGGCATGGTCTCGAAGGTCGCTGTCGCCTACATCCTCGACGTCCTCCGTGACCGTGCCAAGAGGATCTGCAGGCTCTACTCGCCCGAGTTCCCATCTCCGGCCTTCGTCTCGGACGGCAGGCTCCTCCTGAACTTCGCTGACCTTTACGCCGTCGAGGACCCCTCGCCCACCCTGATCCTCTACGGGACCTCCCAGCCCTCTTCGAGCTACGGACAGCACGAGTTCTGCTACACCGTGATCGAGCTGGTGAAGAAGCACGGAGGGAGGCGCGTCTTCACCGTCGGAGGACTGGGAGGCAGGGAAGGGATATCTCCGAGGAGGGAGGTCTTCTGCTCATCGACCGACAAGGCGAACCTGGAGAAGTACGCGAAGATCGTGGAAGGGCACGTCTACAGCGGCCAGATCGTCGGCGCCGTTGGGATCCTGATGAACCTCGCAGGTCTGATGGGGATGGAGAACATGGGGATGCTGATCGAGGTCGGCGAATCGACGCCCGACTACTACGCCTGCAGGAGGGCCGTCTGGGTCCTGGACAGGCTCGCCAACCTCAGACTCGGAGACGTCTCGGTCGAAGAGTTGTCGAGGTCTTACGTCAGGGCCGTAGCGAGGTTAGGAGGTTGAACGGCTGAGGCCTCAACCGGTCGTGCGCGCCTCCGCCCTCCACTCCTCCCATATCCTCCTGACCCTCTCCGCAACTGGACCTGTGCCCTCCACGAGGCCGTCCTTCGTCACCCTAACCCTCTCCATCACCACGATGACCCCTGCTTCCCTCAGGTAACGCACCATGTTCGGGAAGACCCTGTTGAGCCTCTCGTAGAGGCCCATCAGGTCAGGACCCTCCTCGGCCACCTCGATCGTCGAGATCTCGCTCCCTGAGACGAAGACCCTCTTCGCGCTCCTCCCCTCCCCGATCACCGCGTCTGTGAGCCAAAGGCTGTAATCGGACTGGTTGAAGGCCACGACCCTGCCGGCGATCCTCTGACCCGACTTGAGCGTCACCGTGACCGGTTTGTCGAGAAGCGTCGCGAACTCCTCTGTGAACCTCTTTGCTGCCACCGCAGACACCACTCCACCACCCGCCGATCCCGATCGGTCTGGCCTGCTGATAGAGGTTTAGTGAGCCAATAGGTCCGGTTCAGGAAGAAAGAGAGAGGGGAAAGTCCTCGGCCTCACGAGCCCCTGTTCGTGACGAGGCGCTTGATGTCGGTCCTCAGAACCGTCTTGATGGCGTCCCTCACCTCGGTCATGCTGAAGGGCCTTCCGTTGAACTTCACGATCTTGTTGGTCGGCTCTATCCCGGCGGTCATCTTCATCAGCATCCCCATCTGTCCCATGTAGTTCTGCTCGACGTCTATGATCTTCTTCGCACCGGCAAGGATCTCCCTCACGAGCTCAGCGGGGAAGGGCCAGAGGAGCCTGACCTGTAGGAAGGCGAGCTTCCCGTCGAAGCCCTCCTCGCGGAGCAGGTCGAGCGCGTCGAGTATCGGGCCCTTCGTCGATCCCCAGCTCACGATCCAGACGTCGGCGGATTGGTCTCCGTAGACGCTCACCTTCTCCTCCGGCGGTATCTCCTTGGCCGCGAGCTCGAGCTTCCTCATCCTCTTCTCCATCATCGCCGTCCTGTTGTACGGGTCCTCGCTGATGTGGCCGAGCTCGTCGTGCTCGTCTCCTGTGTTCCAGAACGTTACGCCCTTCGTCCCTATCGGGACCCTCGGCGAGACGCCGGACTCCGTGACCTCGAACCGCTTGTACTCCTTCCCTGTCATGTCGCCGTCGACGTAAAGGCCCCTGTCGATAACGGCCTTAGCCGGTTCAGGCACTGGGACGCTCTGGGTCGAGTTAGCGATCGATTTGTCGAGGAGGTGGATGACCGGCATCTGGTACCGCTCGGCGTAGTTGAAGGCCTTTATCGTGTCGTAGAAGGCCTCCTCCATGTCGCCGGACGCCAGTACGATCCTCGGTGCCTCCCCGTGACCTGCGAAGACCGAGAAGAGCAGATCGGACTGCTCGTGCCTCGTGGGAAGACCGGTGCTGGGCCCTCCCCTCGTGTAGATGGTTATGACTACTGGGACCTCGTTGATGCTTGCCCAGTCGAGGCCCTCGGGCATCAGCGAGAACCCAGGACCTGAGGTGGCCGTCGCTGCCCTCACTCCGGCAAGGGCGCCTCCGATGGCCATGTCTATTGCGGCCAGCTCGTCCTCGGTCTGGACGACCACAATGTTCCCCCTCTCGATCAGCACCTTCGTCTCTGCCACCTCGGGATAGTCGAGCTCTCCGTCGGCGGCGATGCCGAACTCCATCTTGTCCTCGAGGTAGAAGCTCTCGTCGGCAGCCGGGGTGATTGGGTAATAGGTCTGGAGCCTGCAACCCGCCACGATCTTTCCGAGGCCGACGATGGTGGTTCCGTTGACGAGGATCCGCTTCGTGTTGTTGGGGATGGGTTTGAGCGTGATGCCTATCGACTCGCCTTGGAAGTACTCGTCGAAGTACTCGTATGCGACCTGGGCAGCCACCATGTTGTTCCTCACGATGGCCCTCTTCGCCCTGAAGGCGTAGCTGAGGCCCTTCTCCAGGTTCTCGAGCTCCCCTCCGACGAGCCTGAAGGAGACGGCCACCGCAAGGGTGTTGACCATCCGCGTGAGGGCGCTCAGCTGCTGCTCGCCTATCAGCTCTCCTACCCTCTTCAGGAGGTCCATGTAGGGAACAGGGAAGACCTTGACGCCCGACTCGCTGACGGCCTTCACGACGTCCTTCAGGTTGTCCGCTACGCCCATCTCCTCGAGGTTCTTCTCGATCCGCTCCATCTCCTCCGGCTCGAGCATCGACTGGTTCTTCAGCCGCTCCCCCTCGAGGTACCTGTCGTAGATGAGGGCACCTCCCTTCATCACCTCGAAGGCGTGCCTGAAGACGGTCTCGGCGTCGAAGGAAGTCAAGACGTGGACCTCATCGGTCACGCTCCTCACAGGCCCGTCGGACGCGACCACCGTGAAGTAGCTGTGCCTCCCCTTGATGTTCGAGAAGTACTCCCTCTTGCCGAAGACGTTGTAGCCGGCCGAGGCGACCGCATAGGCGAAGGCGTTCGCGGACGAGTCGACGCCGCTTCCCTGGGCCCCACCTATCATCCAGCTGAATCGCATCCGGTGAGTGAGATGATTGCCCGGACCTTTTAAATCAATCTCGACCTGCCGTTCAAGCGTTCACGGTCGGGTTACACGGGGACGCAGGGCTATGATAGTGCGCTGATAGGTCCGAAAAGAACGGGCGAGGAACGGACGCGTTGCCTTGATGGCTCACTCGACCTTGATCCGCCTTGTCGGCTTCTTCCCGCCCTTCTTCGGCAGGATCACCTCGAGGACGCCGTTGTTGTAGTTGGCCTTCGAGTTCTCGGCGTCGACCTCCTCCGGCAGATCCACCTCCTTGTAGTACTTCCGCTGTGGCGTGTCGACCTTGATGATGAGGCGGCTGTCCTGGAGGTCCAGCTGTATGTCCTCCTTCTGGACGCCAGGCACCTCAGCTATCACCCTGATCTTGTCCTCCTCGTCGAGGACGTCGACCAACGGCTCCCTCTCCACCGTCAGCATGGGAGGCTCCCCTCTCCTCCCCGGTCTGACGTTGCCGAACTCCCTGATGATCGGCCTGCCGTCGGGACCTATTGTGATCGAGTAGCCGTAGACTATCGGCCCTATCTCCCTCCTCACTCCCGTCGGCGTCCTGATCTCCCTGACGAGGTCCCTCGGAAGCTCGCGCTCGAAGCGCCTGAACTCCTCCTCGAACCACCGCTCGAACTCCCGCATCATCTCGTCGATCAGCTCGAAGGGCCTGAACCTCCTCCTCCACCACGGAGGCCACCACTCGTCTCCCATGTCCCTTCGCTGTTGGGATGTCGCCCAACGGTAAAAACATTAGTGATAGGTGCGGCGGAGGGTGAGTCGTGGCCGATCGGGTCGGCTTCATCGGTCTGGGCCTGATGGGGAAGCCGATGGCGAAGAGACTTCTAGCGGCCGGTTACAGCCTCACGGTCCACAACAGGAGCAGGGGACCTGTCGAGGAGCTGGCGTCGATGGGCGCGTTCCCTGCGAGGTCGCCGAAGGAGGTGGCCGAGAGGTCGGACGTCGTGTTGCTGATGCTGCCCGATTCCTCCGACGTCGAGCAGGTGGTCTTGGGCAAGGAAGGGCTCGTGGAGGGGCTGAGGAGCGGATCGGTGGTCGTCGACTGCTCGACCGTCTCGCCGGATACCGAGGTGAGGATGGCAGCAAGGCTGAAGGAGATCGGTGTGGACTACCTCGACGCTCCCGTGACGGGGAGCACTCCGGCTGCGGAGAGCGGGACGCTAACCTTCATGGTCGGCGGCGAAAGGGAGGCCTTCGAGAGGGTCCTGCCGGTCCTGAGGCATCTGGGGACGAGGATAGAGCACATGGGCCCTGTGGGGTGCGGTCAGCTGACGAAGCTCTGCAACCAGATCGCCGTGGCAGGGAACCTGCTCGCGGCTGCCGAGGCGATCCTGTTCGCGAAGAGGGTGGGACTCGATCCGAAGAGGGTGATCGAGGTCATAGGGGCAGGTGCGGCTTCGTCTTGGCAGCTCGTCAACCTCGGCCCAAAGATGGTGGAGAGGGACTTCAGGCCCGGTTTCAAGGCCGCCCACCTGAAGAAGGACCTGAGGATCGTGATGGAGGTCTCCGAGAGGAACTCGCTGCCGCTTCCTTTAGCGTCGCTGGCGTGGCAAATTGTGAGGTCCCTCGTTGCATCGGGGTACGGAGAGCAGGGGACCCAGGCGATCATCGAGGTCCTGGAGAGGCTCGCTTCGGGACAAACGGGTGAGACCTGAGCGCAGAGGGCCATGAGCGATTCCTGAAGGGCCGAAATTGCCGCTCTGTCACTCTTTGCCCTCGAGGAGCGCCCTCCCCATGCCCGGCAGCCTCGACCTCCTGAGGGTCTTCATCAGCTTCCGGGCCTCGAGGTACTGCTTCACGAGCTTCTTGACGTCCCCCTCCCTCACACCAGCACCCCTCGCTATCCTTCGGGCCCTCGATCCGTCGATTATCGTGGGGTCCCTCCTCTCCTCCGGCGTCATGGAGTTGTAGATGGCCTCGAACTTCTTCGCCAGCTCCTCGGCCTTCTCGAGCTCCTCCTCCGGCAGCGACGGAAGCCCCGGTATCGGCAGGGACCTGAGGAACTTCGAGAGCGGCCCCGCCTTCCTCACCTCCCTCAGCTGGGCTATCATGTCCTCCAACGTGAACGTACCCTTCGCTATCCTCTCGACCTGCTGCTCGGAGAGCTTGATCTCCGCCAACCTGATCCGCTCTAGGACCGATCTGAGGTCCGGCATGCCGAGGAGCCGGGCGACGTAGGACTCCGGATCGAAGAGCTCGATGTCCTCTATCCGCTCACCGGTCCCTATGAAGCGGATCGGTGCACCCGTTGCAGCGACGGCCGAGAGAGCCCCGCCTCCCTTCGCAGACGTGTCGAGCTTCGTCACCGCTATCCATCCTATCGGAACCGTCCTGTGGAAGGCCTCTGCCTGTGGTCCAGCCGCTTGTCCTATGGTCCCGTCGATGACCAGACCTATCTCGTTCGGTTTGATCTTCTCCGCCATCTCCCTCATCTCCTCCATCAGCGACTCCTGGTCCCTGTGCCTCCCCGCCGTATCGATGATGATGTATTCGCAACCTTGGGAAGAGAGGTGCTCGACCCCTCTGAGGGCGATACCTACCGCATCGGAGCCGTTCTCCTCGCCGTAGACCGGAATGCCCCGAGGAAGGAGGAGTTGCCTGAGCTGCTCGAGAGCCGCTGGCCTGTAGGTGTCAGCTCCCACGACGCCCACCCTGAAGCCCCTCGTCTTGAGGAGGTTCGCGATCTTGGCGACGGTCGTGGTCTTACCGCTGCCCTGGATGCCGACGACCATCACGACGTACGGTTTCGTCGACGGCTTCACCAGCTCGGCCTTGTTCCTCCCGAGCAACCTCACCAGCTCCTCGTAGACCGCCCTCACGACCACGTCCTTCCTCGAGATGCCCGGCGGCGGCCTCTCCTTCTCTGCCCTCTCCCTTATCCGGTCCGAGAGCTCCTTGACCAGCTCGACCCTGACATCCGCCAAGAGCAGAGCCCTCTGTATCCCCCTGATCAGTTCCTCCGTGGCCTCCTTGTCGGCGGTCGGCCTGCCGATGAACTTGCTGATCGCTGCCCTCAGCGCCTCTGCCGGGTTCACCGCATGACCGTTCCCTCGCATGGTAATTAAGCCGATGTGTGAGGACGAGGGCTTTTACGGCGCCGCAACGGAGAGGGTGCGATGTCGGTCTCCGAGAACCTCGACGCCGTTGAGTTGACCGGGATCAGGAAGTTCTTCGAGGCCGCTTCCCGCTTCCCCGACGCGATCAACCTTGGGATAGGCGAGCCTGACCTCGACCCTCCTGCAGAGCTGATTGAGGCGGCCGCACGTCACATGAGGGAGGGGCGGAACAAGTACGGGCCGATAGCAGGGATAAGGGAGCTGAGGGAGGAGCTCGCGGGCAGGCACTCGAAGGTTTCGAAGTCGATCTCACCAGAGAACGTCTTCATCACGGTAGGAGGCGAGAACGCCCTCTTCGCGTCGATGGCTTCCGTCCTCAGACAGGGAGACGAGGTCGTCGTGATCTCGCCCGCCTTCCCATCGTACGCATCCATCGCGAGGATCTTCGGTGCAAGGCCCGTCTTCCTGAGGGCCCGTGAAGAGCGCGGTTTCGTCCCCAGCGAGGAGGATCTGAGGTCGGCAATCACCGGAAGGACGAGGGCCGTCGTCGTCAACTCGCCCTCCAACCCCACAGGTGCTGTCTACGGTCCAGAGGACCTGAGAGCGGTCGTCAGGGTGGCAGAGGAGGTCGGTGCCTACGTGATCTCCGACGAGGTCTACGAGCCTTTCGTATACGACGGCCAGTTCCACAGCGCCGCCCACCTCATCGACGAGTACCCCAGGATAGCGATCGTCCAGAGCTTCTCGAAGAGCCTCTCGATAACCGGCTGGAGGCTCGGGTACCTGATAGCGCCCGCTGAGCTGACGGAGAGGATCCAGAAGTTCCTGCTCTATTCCCACGCTTGTCCTCCGACCTTCGTCCAACATGCCGTCCTGGACGTCTTGAGGTCAGGCGTATACGAGGACTATGTGAGGCGTTCGAGGGAGCTATACAGGAGGAGGAGGGACCTCGTCGTCGAGCTGATGAGGGAGGAGGGGATGGAGCTCTCGGTTCCTAGGGGAGCCTTCTACGCCTTCCCGAGGCTTCCAGGAATAGGCGACGACGTGGGCTTCTGCGTCAGGCTCCTCGAGGAGAAGAAGGTGGTCGTCGTGCCCGGGTCCTCATACGGTCCCGGAGGAGAGGGGCATGTCAGGGTCAGCTTCGCGGCGTCGGAGGAGAAGCTCTTAGAGGGCATCAGAAGGATCGGCCAGATGCTTAGGGAGCTCGGACGTTCTTGAGGGCTCAGCCATCTCCTCTGATTTCGTGGAGAATTCTGTCGAGGTCCGATTCGTTCCTGCCTGTAGCCGCGAAGACCGTTTTCTCGCCCTCCGTCCTCGCCTCGACGAAGCCCTCGTTCATCAGGAACTGCAGGTGGGCCAGCGTCTCCAGGACCGCCAGCCACCTGTCGATGGGCCCCAGCGCATCGAAGTTGCCCCTCGACCAAGAGATGCTCCGGGCTACGTTGACCAGATCGCTCCCCTTCCCGGCACCCAGCATGGTCTCGATCAACCTCCTCCTGTGATGTGCGAAGAGGTAATCGATCCTGCCCTTCACGTTCCTAAAGGGCTCTCCGTGTGCAGGGAGGACGAGCTCCGGCCCCAAAGACTCGGTCGAGACGAGCGATCGGAGGTAGGACCTGAGGGCGTCGTAACCCTCGAGGGGATAGTAGGAGACGTTCGAGGTCTCGTTGGGGAGCAGGTGGTCTCCTGAGATCAACACCTTCCTCTCGGCGTCGTAGAGCGTCACGTGACCTGGCGTGTGGCCAGGCGTCGGGACCACCCTCCATCTACCAGCGACCGATTCGAACTCCTCGCCTCCCCTCAGCGGCTCGTAATCGACTGAAAGGTGCTGGAGGTTGAACCTGAAGAAATCGAGGACGTCCCTTCGCAATCGCTCATCGAGGCCCAGGGTCCTGAGCTGGTCGCCGCCGCTCTCGACGACATGCCGTACGTAGCCTATCACGTCGATCTCCCGCTGGTGCATCCTGACCTCAGGCGCGAAGGCATCCCTCAGGCCCCTCACGCCCCCGGTGTGGTCGTTGTGGATGTGCGTCAGCACCACCTCTTTCAGCCTTGAGCCACCGAGTACGTCCCTCAAGGATCGGACCAGCTCTTCGGCTGTCTGCCTGAAGCCCGTGTCCACAAGGAGCTTTCCGTCCTCCAGCTCGAGGAGGTAGAGGTTGACGTGGCCTATGTAGGTCCCCGGGTGCTCCACCCTCACCCTCAGGACGTCCTCGAGGACCCTCCTGATCTCGATCAACCCCGAGAGTTAGTCGGCCCACTCG
>JAVVHL010000005.1:0-22932 GCA_032249575.1 Candidatus Calditenuis sp.
GTGGCCCACTCGGTGAGCCCGATCCTCCTCCTGAAGATGGGGGCCCAGAGGACCAGCGTCTCGTAGTCGCCGCCCTCGCCGTCCGGATCGAAGCCGTGCTTCTCCGAGAGGACCAGCAACTCCTCCAGCGACTCCGCGTCTAACCTCCTGCCTATCCACTCCCTGCCGAGTCCCTCTGCGGCGACCGAAGAGACCAAAACCTCGTAGCCCCTCCTTACGACCTCCTTGACGACCGAACCCGGCGGGGAGCCCCAATTGGGCGCGACGTGCTTGAGTCCGAGCTCCGATGCCAGCTCGTCCAGCCTCGTCTTCTGGTAGCTGCTCCTGATCGCGCCGCTGACGAACCCCTCGACCCCGAGCCTCTCCCTGAGCGCCGCCAGTTGAATTCCGAGCTCCTGAACCTCCCTCGCCTTCCCTCCCCCCACCCTCGCCATCACGTGGGGTATCCCCATGGCTTCGGCCTGAAGGGGCGTCACCTCGAGGCAAGTCTCGTGGAAGGCCCAAGAGTTCGGCTCAGGAACGACCGTCAGGCACGCTGCCACCTCGTGTCCCTGCTCCAGCGCCCTCTCGAGGGCCAGCGTCGAGTCCTTCCCGCCAGTGTAGAGCGCGACCAGCCTCAACCCCTAGATCCTTCCGCGAATCCCTGTGATAACGGTTGACCTTGTCGCTCGCCTTCCCTCAGAATCGCCGCGAGGACCCCCTTGAGGAGATCAGGCAAAGGCACCGGCCTCAGGTTGGACGTGGAGACGCAGACGTAGGTGATCCTCGCGAGAGCTGCGACCTCGCCCTCCTTCAGTACCTCACCGCCGAAGGTCATCGAGCTGTTCCCTATCCTCTCGACCCAGACCCTGATCGTGAGCTGGTCGTTCAGCTTGAGGGGCTTCAGCATCCGGCACCAGTACTCGCCGGTCACGACGGTCCAATCGACAGGAGAGCCGTTCACAATCAGCCCTCCCCTCTCGTCGAAGAGGATGCCTTTGGAGGCGAGGTATTCGCTGACGGCCTCGTCGACCCATTCCACGTACCTCGGGAAGAAGATCCTGCCCGTGCAGTCGGTGTCGGAGAACCTCACCTTCCTCAAGTACTCGAAGGAGGGCCCGCCTGACACTTCCTCGATCACGACGCACCCGATTTAACGCTTCCCACGAAATCGCCGAGGGTCTTCTGGCCCGGAGCCCTCTCCAGCTCGAAGAGCTTCACGCCCGCCCTCCTGAGCCTGACCTCGCCGAGCTCGCCGAGCAGCTCGTTCAGAAGCGAAGCGACGTTCCGCCTGAAGGCCTCCAGGTCGACGACAGGTTCCTTCAGCTTCCTCGACCTGCTCAGCGTCTTGAGGTCGGTGGTGATCGCTATGATCCCGACCCCCCTGCAGAGGTATCCCTGCCTCCTCGCCTCCTCCAGCAACCTCGCCATCGGCCCCTCGAGCTGCGCCAGTATCTCGTCGGGGTCGCGGCTGTCCCTCTTCAGCGTCACGATCCTGCTCAGCTGCGTCCTCCCGGTCCTCGGGACCACAGGCTCGTCGTACTCTCCCCTGGCCGCAAGGTGCAGGTAGGTTCCCAGGGCCTCGCCGAACTTGGAGATCAGGACCTGCGGGTCGACCGCTGCCAGCTGACCGATCGTCTCGATGCCCATCGACTTGAGGCGCTCGCTCACCTTCTTCCCCACGTACGGCAACTCCTCCACCGGCAGACCCTCGAGGAAGGCCTTCACCTCCTCAGGCCTCACAACGAGCAACCCGTCTGGCTTCGCCCTGTCGCAGGCGATCTTAGCCACGACCTTGTTGGGTCCTATGCCAACCGTGCACCTCAGCCCCGTCTCGTTCAGGACGCTCCGCTTGATCGAAGACGCTATCTCCTCCGCCCTGCCGAAGTCGCCATCCGTCAAGGAGGTGAGGTCGAGGAAGGCCTCATCGATGCTGACCACCTCGAGCGTCGCACCTACCTGCTCTATGACGCCGAAGACCCTCTCGGAAAGCTCCGAGTAGTACTGCTTGTCCACAGGAAGGAAGACCGCGTCCTTCCCCTCGAGCAGCTTCATCGCCCAGGATATCGGCATGCCCGCCTTGACGCCGTAGGACCTCGCGACGTAGTTGGCTGAGGCCACCGCTCCGCTTACCTCCGTCCTTCCCGAGTAGACGCAGACGACCACGGGCCTCCCCCTGATCTCAGGCCTCCGGAGCTCCTCGGCCTGGGCGAAGAAGTAGTCGAGGTCCACGCAGCCTACGACCCTCACCGCCTCATGACTTGGCAGGGAGCGAATTATCCTATCACTTCGTATAGGCCCTCGCGTAGTCCCGGTGCGACCCCACGATTGCGCTGCAAGGCCCTCAATCCTCCGATTGGGCTAAATTCGGCTGAGTACTTCTCGTCGCATGAGCAAGGTCCTGATCGTCCTCCTTGACGGACTGGGCGACAGGCCATCGAGGTCGCTGAACGGCATGACGCCTCTCCAGATGGCCCACAAACCAGGACTCGACGAGCTGGCGGCGGAGGGCATAACGGGCATCATGGACCCAGTAGCCCCTGGCATACCGGTCGGCAGCGACACGGGGCACCTCTCGATCCTCGGGTACGACCCTTACAGGTACTACACAGGAAGGGGGCCTCTTGAGGCGCTCGGTGCCGGTATGGACCTCAGGCCGGGCGACGTGGCCTTCAGGGTGAACTTCGCCACGGTGGGAGACGACTGGACCGTCATCGACAGGAGAGCTGGAAGGATATCGACCGAGGAGGCGAGGGCGCTGGGCGAGGCGATCAGGGAGATGGCGGCCGGTTTCGACTCGGAGTTCAGGTTCGAGTTCCTCAGCACCGTCGAGCACAGGGGCGTACTGGTGATGAGGGGAGACGGCCTCTCGGACGAGGTGACCGACGTCGACCCGCACAGGGAGGGCGTGAAGGCTGGGATGCCGAGGCCGAGGTCCCAGACTCCGGAGGCGGAGAGGACCGCGAGGGAGCTCGAGAGGTTCCTGAGGAGGGCGAGGGAGGTCCTCGAGTCGCATCCGCTGAACGTCGAGCGGGTGAAGAAAGGGCTGAGGCCTGCCAACGCGATACTTCCGAGGGGAGCGGGGAAGATGCCGAAGCTGCCTTCGCTGAGGGAGAGGTTCGGCGTCAGCAGCGTCGTCATAGCCGGAGGCGCCCTCTACAGGGGAGTCTGCAGGGCTGCGGGGATGGACGTCAGGATCGTGCCCACAGCTACGGGAACCCTGAACACGGACCTGAACGCGAAGTTCAACGCGGCCTTCGAGTCGCTGAGGACCTACGACCTCGTCTTCCTCCACATCAAGGGTACCGATACCGCGTCCCACGACAGGAACCCTGCCGTCAAGGCCTCCTTCATCGAGAAGGTCGACAGGGAGCTGAGGGCCAGGATCGATCAGCTGCAGGACGTCGTCGTCTGCGTCACAGGCGACCACACCACGAGCTCGATCGACGGCCGGCACCACGGAGACCCAGTACCGATACTGATCTGGGGTGAGGGCGTGAGGAGGGACAAGGTCGTGAGGTTCGACGAGGTGAGCTGTGCCGATGGGGCGCTGGGCCGGATCAGGGGCCTCGACGTGATGAACGTCCTGATGGACTTGGTTGGGAGGGTTGAGATGTTCGGGGAGTGAGGAGTTCTATTTCCGCTCTCAGTACTGGATGATGTGCGGGTAAACGTATTTGTTGAACAGCGCCTTCTTCTCCGCGGGCGAAAGCTCCACGTATCCCGTCGCAGGCGAGATGTAGGCCACGTCGATGCTGTCGCCGCTGCCGATGTCCCTTCTGATCGCCACCGCGACCGCCTTGTAGGCCAGCTCCACCGCCTCGTCGATGGAGAGGTCCTCCCTGTACTCCGCCTCGAGCACACCGAGCGCTACAGGCGAGCCTGAACCCGTGCTGATCACCTTCTCCTCCGTCACACCTCCCAACGGGTCCACGTTGAATAGGTGAGGTCCGGAATCGTCGACGCCTCCGACCAGGAGCTGCGTCTGGTAAGGGAAGAAGCGGTAATAGAACATGTACGTCGAGAGGAGCGTCGCGAGGGCCCTGACCTGCATCCTCCTCCCCTGCGTCACCTCGAAGTGCCTCACGTTGGCCCTCATCAGGTCTACCAGCGCCTGAGCGTCGGCCACCCTGCCAGCTATCGTCATCGCTATGTAATCTGAGATTTTGTGGATCTTCTTGGCAGTCCTGTGGGCCACGAAGAACCCGGCAGTCGCCCTCGTGTCAGTCGCCAGAACCACCACGTTCCCCACGATGAACCCGATCGTAGTGGTCATCCGGGTTTACCGCCGAGGGTCCATCTGATAAAGGTCCATCTGAGTAACCCTCTCGAGGGGGTCGTCGAGGCTCCGCCTGCAACTACAGAACCCAGCAACACCGCTCCGGGGAGGAGGGTGACCGAGATTTGATCTCGAACGCCTGGTTGTGACCGATGGGTGTAGAGGACGATGGCGGAATTTACTTATGAATCCCCATGCGGATACCTGTGACTTGACGCTGAGGAAGGCTGTGCTGACGGCCGCCGGCCTCGGCACCAGACTCCTGCCGGCCACCAAGGAGCTGCCTAAGGAGATGCTCCCGATCTTCGTCCCGGGGAAGAACGGCCCCGTCCTGAAGCCGCTGCTGCAGGCCCTCTTCGAGCAACTCTTCAACCTCGGCATCAGGGAGTTCTGCGTGGTGGTGGGCCGAGGCAAGAGGGCGATCGAGGACCACTTCACCCCCAACTGGGACTTCGTCGAGAAGCTCAGGTCTTCCGGGAAGGACGCGCTGGCAGAGGAGCTGGAGTCCTTCTACGGGATGCTCGAGAGGTCGGAGGTCGTGTGGGTCAATCAGCCCTCACCCCTCGGTTTCGGCGATGCGGTCAGGAGGGCGAAGGCCTTCATCGACGAGGACTTCATGGTCTGTGCCGGCGACACGTACATCGCCTCACGGAACGGAGGCTACCTCAGGCGTCTGGCGGAGGTGCACAGGAGGACGGGCTCCGACGCTACGCTGCTGCTGAAGGAGGTCGTTGACCCCAGGCGTTTCGGCGTAGCTGTGGTCGAGAGGTCTGGGGCTGGCGAGGCCCTCACGGTCAGGTCGGTCGTGGAGAAGCCTGAGGTGCCGCCCTCGAGGATGGCGATACTCCCGTTCTACGCCTTCACTGTGGAGGTCTTCAGGGCCCTCGAGCGGACAGGTCCAGGACACGGCGGAGAGATCCAGCTGACGGACGCCATACAGCTGATGGTCAGCGAGGGCAGGAAAGTAAACGCGACGGTCCTCGACGAGAGCGAGGTCTGGCTCGACATCGGGACGCCGGAGGGCTACAGGGACGCCGTCCTCATCTCCTACAGGATCGCATCGGAGGCGGGCGCTGATGCCCAGTAGGATCAGGACGAGGACGGTCTCGAAGGTGGTAGAGGGCATCGACGTGGGATCGGTCTCGGTGGTCGGCCTCGGCTACGTCGGCCTCACCGTCGCCTCCTGCCTCGCCTCGAGGGGCTTCAGGGTCATAGGGATAGACGTCGACCGGGATAGGGTCGAAGCCGTCAACAGGGGAAGAGCTCCCATCCACGAGCCAGGTCTCGAGAGGTTGCTGAGGTCCTCGCTGAGGAGGGGGACGCTCAGGGCCACGACCGATTACGCCGAGCTCTCGAGGACCGACCTGACCTTCGTCACCGTCGGAACGCCGAGCCTCCCCGACGGCAGCATCGACCTCCGCTACGTCGTAGAGGCCTCCGAGTCCATAGGAAGGGCCCTCAGGTCCAAGGAGGGAAGGCATCTCGTGGTGGTCAAGAGCACCGTCGTCCCCGGCACCACGGAGCGCGTCGTGGCTCCCAAGGTCGCAGAGGCCTCGGGAAAGGAGCTGGGCGAGTCTTTGCTCGTGGCCGTCAACCCCGAGTTCCTGAGGGAGGGTTCGGCCGTCAAAGACATGATGAGGCCGGACAGGATCGTAATCGGAGACATAGGGGACGGCTCTTCGGAGATCGTGGAAGAGCTGTACAGGGAGTTCTACGGAAGGAGGATGCCTACGGTGATCAGGACGAGCGCCGTCAACGCCGAGATGATCAAGTACGCCAGCAACGCCTTCCTCGCCGCCAAGGTCAGCCTGATCAACGAGATCGCCAACATATGCGAGCGGATACCGGGTGCCGACGTGAAGGTAGTGGCGCAAGGGGTGGGGCTCGACGCGAGGATCGGCCCCCATTTCCTCGGAGCTGGGATAGGCTTCGGCGGCAGCTGCTTCCCTAAGGACGTGAGGGCCCTGATCGCTAGGGCGAGGGAGCTGGGGTACGAGCCGGTGATGCTGAGGGCCGTGCTGGAGGTGAACGAGCGCCAACCCCTCAGGGCCGTCGAGATGGCCGAGGAGGTCGTCGGAGACCTTCGGGGGAAGAGGGCGGCCGTCCTGGGCCTGGCCTTCAAGCCCAACACCGACGACGTCAGGGAGTCTCCGGCGCTGAGGCTGGTGGAGGAGCTGCTGAGGAGGGGTGCGGTGGTGAGGGCGTACGATCCTGCAGCCGCCTCCAACGCCGCAAGGGTCCTCGGAGGGAGGGCCGAGATCGCAAGCTCCGTCGAGGAGTGCCTCAGGGACGCGGAAGTCTGCTTCGTCGCTACCGATTGGGACGAGTTCAGGTCGCTCAGGCCCGAGGACTTCAGGAGGCTGATGAGGAGTCCAGTCGTGATAGACGGTAGGAGGGTTTACGACCCTGAGACCTTCTCCAGGGAGCTGACCTACAGGGCGATAGGTCTCGGGCCCAAAGGGTGAGGGCCTTCACCTCTTCGAGCGATACCACGTCACGTACCTCCTCACCGTCTCCTCGAAGCTGACCCTAGGCCTCCAGCCGAGCTCCCTCTGGGCCTTCGTGCTGTCGCTGTAGCTGACGAGGGCCTCGTGGGGTGCCAGCTCCCTCTTCCTCACCTCGACCCTGCGGCCCATGAGCTCCATCATCAGCTCCGCCAACCTCATCACGCTCTCCGGCTGCCCCCTCCCCAAGTTGTAGACCTCTCCAGCCCTTCCGCGCTCAGCTGCGAGGATCGTGCCCTCCACGACGTCTCCGACGTAAGTGAAGTCCCTCTCCGCAGGCCTGAAGACGCCGTCCACCGTCCTCCCGTTGACTTCCACAGGCTCGCCCGAGGAGATCCTGTCGGCGAAGACCTTGAAGACGATGTTGGACCTGCACCTCTCGCCCACTACGTTGAAGTACCTGAGCGTAACGACCTCGAGCCCGTAGGTCCTGAAGTACTCCTTGCAGATCTCCTCGCCGATCCACTTGCTGAGCGCGTAGGGCCCCTTGGGCCTCGGGGGCATGTCCTCCCTCCACGGAGGCTGGTGGTCTCCGTAGACGCTGCTCGAGGAGGCGAAGACGACGCGCGGTGAGGGCTCCGTCACCCTTGCCGCCTCGAGGACGTTGAGCGTCGTCCTCACGTTGTTCTCGAGGAAGAGGTGAGGCTGCTCGACGCTGAGCCTGTGCGACGCAAGGGCCGCCAGGTGGAAGACCACCTCAGGCCTGAACCTCTCGAAGACCGTCCTGACGGCTCCGAGGTCGTTCAGGTCTAAGAGCATCACAAACAACCTTCCCTCCCCCTTCGCTCCCTGCAGCTCCTCGAGGTAGTTCTCGCCGAGCCTTGGATGGCTGACCGCAACGACGTCCTCCCCGAGCCCAATAAGCCGCTCGACGAGGTGGCTGCCGATGAAGCCGAGCCCTCCCGTCACGAGCATCACAGCACGGTCACCCCACCAGCTCTTCGACCATCATCGCGACCTCCCTCATCCCGGCGACCGAGGACCTGATGTCCTTGAGTATCGGGGCAATTATCTTCTCGAGGCTGGACCTCGATAGCTCGCCCCTCGAGAAGTCTGTGTAGGTTTTGAGCAGAACCCTCAGCGACTCGTTCAGGACGTTCGAATTCCTCTGAACCTCCGCCGCCAGCCTGCTCACTTCCGGACCCCTGTACGTGATCCTCCTGAGCTCCTCGAGCACGACCTCGGAGGACCTCTTGACCCTCTGGACCCTTTCCCTCAGCGCCGGAAGGGCAGACTTCTCCGGCGACCTGACGGCCCTCGAGACCTCCTCGACGTCAGCCAGCATCGCCTCTATCGTCTCCCTCACCCTCGAGAGCGCGGCCCTGTCCTGCTCGGCCATCTTAGGCTTGGAGGCCCTCCTGACCTTGATGTGGGCCATCACCGACCCCAGGACCAGCGCCAACACCCCGATCACCAACGCATAGGCTCCCCACGGTTGTGCCGGAGAACCTGTGACCTTCAGCGAGACGACGCCGAAGGTCCCGGGCTGGGGCATCGGGAAAAAAGCCTTCAGCTCGGCCACGTTGCTTCCGCCTCTCGGTAGGAACTGCGTGACGTATTCGGGCAGCTCGGCCAACCTGACCCCCTCAGGCAGGACGACCCTCACCCTGAAGTCGTCGACCTGGGAGAAGATGGGCAGGAAGGTCCTAATCTCCAAGCTCCCTTCACCGAGGGAGTAGAGGCCTGAGCCGGAGAGGTCGAGGTCGACCGAGAAGCCGTACCTCCACCCTTGCCTCAGCTCGTACCTCTCGGGTGTGAGGTAGACCGTGAGCCTGCCCGAGTCCCTGTCGAACGAGTAACGGAGGGTTCCGAGGTCGTCGCCCACCCGCAAGACCTTGACTTTCTTCGCCTCCGGTATCAGCAGGTCTACGCTGTTGATCGAGTTGAGGTCGTCGTTCCTAAGGACCAGCCCGATGCTGGCCCTGCCCGAGTAAGGATCGACCTCCTCCACGACGGATTCGGCCCTTAGCAGCCTGAGGCCTGTGCCCTTGAAGGTGAAGGTGTTCGGCGCGGCCCTTGTCGAAGAGAGCTCCTCCATGAACCTGCTGGCCTCGCTCTCCTTGCTCTGGTACCCCGCAGGGACCGAGGAGAAGGAGGATTCGGCCGGAAGCCGAACAGTCACGTTGGCCGAGTAGGTGGCTCCCTCCATCACCGGAACGTCGACGATCCTGAGCGCGTAGGTGTCGGCGTCCCTCTGCTCCACCTTCGACTTCAGCGTGTACCAGAACTCGACGACCTGGGAGGTGGGTCTGAGCTCGATCGCCAGCGTGCCGTCATCCCGCCTCACAACTTTGAAAGAAGCGCCTGAGACGTAATGCGAGACGAGGTCCTTGGCGTCCTCAGGCATCACGAGAACGGTGAAGGCCGATCCTCCGTGGTCTGAGATCCTGTCCTTCACGGTCACCAGGCCGTACTGGCTGACCTCGATCGTCCTCTCGACCGTGAGCCGGGGCGAAGCTGCATGGGCCACGAAGAACGTTCCGAGGAGAGCCAGCGCCAATACCGTCAACAGCAGGCGTCTTACCATTTCCCCCAACAGCCCAATCCCCTCGTTCAAAAGGTTGACGAAACCGACCCATCGTTGCTGAGCCTTCCGGAGCGCAGGGCCCTCGACAAGCCTTCCGTTTCGAGTTAGGCACGACTCGATCCAACCTTTTTTGTGCCGGGCCGAGTGTATGACCTGGATGGAATACTCCGAACCGAAGGTGAGGCCCTTCGACCCCCACAAGAAGGGCTACAGGGTCTTGGGGATTGCGGAGAGCTTCTCGCCGGACCAGCCAACAGCGACCCTCGGCGGCGTCGTGATGAGGGCTGACCTGATCGTAGACGGCATAGCGCTCGGAAGGTGCAGGGTCATGGGGATGGACGCTACGGAGGCGGTGATATCGCTCTACAGGTCGCTCGGAAGGGAGGACGTCAACCTGATACTGCTCGGTGGATGCATCATCAGCCTCTTCAACGTCGTTCGTGTCAGAGAGGTGGCCGCTGAGACGGGACTCCCGGTCGTCTGCGTCACCTACAACCCGTCGGAGGGGCTGGAGGAGGTGCTCTTGAGGAGGTTCGGAGCCGATGCGGCGGAGAGGCTCGAGGCCTACAGGGAGCTGGGTGGGAGGGAGGAGGTCAGGCTGAGGACAGGCCACACCGTCTACGTCAGGCGCGTGGGCGTCTCCAGAAGGGCGACGGAGGTCATGCTGAACTCCCTCACGGTCAGCGGAAAGGTTCCGGAGCCGTTGAGGTTGGCGAAGCTCGTCGCCCGGGCCGCCAGGGCCTTCCTTTGTTCCTGAGACTCAACGCTGGACGAAGGTCCCCGGAGGGATCACCACGGGTTCGTCCTGGGTGCCGACGAGGACTGTGCCCTCAGGCACGACCGAGCCTGAGCCGATCACGCACCTCTCGATCCTGACACCTTCACCTACCTTCGCTCCCTCGAGGACCAGCGACTCGAAGACCTCCGCTTTCCTTCCGACCGATGACCCCCTCATCAGCGCTGAGGCCTCGACCGAGGAGGAGGGGCCCAGCGTCACGAACTCGTCGACGAAGGCGGTCCTGAGCGACGAACCTCCCATCACCACCGATCCCCTGCCGAGGCGGAAGCCGTCTCCGAGCTCGCGCTTGAGGTAGACGACGTTGGCCCTCAGGAGCTCCGCCGGCCCTCCCAGGTCGAACCACCAGCTTCCCTCTGACCTCAGGACGCCGATCCTCCTGCCCCTCCTCACTAGCCCCACGACAGCATCCGTCAGCTCGTATTCGCCTCGTGGTGAAAGCGGCACAGAGGAAGCCAATTCCATCACCTCGCCCGGGAGGACGTAGATCCCTGCGTTCACCAGCGCAGGAGGTCTGACTTCCTTCGACTTCTCAGCTATCCCGACGAGCAGATCTCCGTCCACCTGGAGCGCTCCGAACCTCCAAGGATCGTGCCTGACTACGCCGATCAGCCCTCCGTCGAGTCCGCCCTCCTCTACCCTCCTGATCAGCTCCTCCAGCGGCTCCCTGGTCACCGTCACGTCGCCGTATACCAGGACGAACCTCTCGCCCCTGTCCACGAAGTCCCTGGCCGCGAGAAGCGCATCGGCCGTTCCCCTCGGCCTCTCCTGCAAGGAAAAGCTGAGCTCTATGCCCCTCACGTCGGAGAGGGCCTCCCTGATCCTCTCGGCCATGTAACCGATCACGACGCGGACCTCCTCGACACCGACTTGCGAGAGGACCTCGATCACGCGCCTGACTATCGGCTTCCCGGCTACAGGCAGGAGGTGCTTCGGCCTCTCCGAGGTTAGGGGGTTCATCCTCGACCCTATTCCGGCAGCTAGGACTACTGCCTTCAAACCCCAGCCAGTTCCCAACCGTTTCTGAAAAACGTGAGGCTACGTGGGCTCGATACTCACAGGGGCATGCATCCGAAATCAGCGAAACGAAGACAATCAACCGCTCAGACAGAGGGGCATCGCAATACACAGGGCGATCTTACAGCTCACACGCCGACAGGAAAGCGGACTCCTCTCGCGTCGACCGAGGCACCTCTCCTAACTAACTCGGACCTGAGCTCCTCCAACCTCCTCCTGATCCCGAGGTTGTCGAGTATCAGCTTACCCTCAAGCACCGCGGCCAGGACGAGAGAAGACTCGCAGGCCCTCTCCTCGAGCTCGTCGAGACATACCTCGACCACCGTGGCGTCCAGCATCGGCTCCAGCAGGTGAGGTGCGACGCTCAGGGCCCTGTCCTCCTTGACGATTAGCAGGTCGTAATCGCTCGCCGCGGTCGCATCGCCCCTTGCCCTAGAACCGAAGAGGATCACGGAGACCCTCATCCCCCTCAGCCTCGAGATGTACCTCTCAAACGCCTCCTCCTTCGAGCACCTGCCTGACAACCTCGACCACCCTCCTCCCTATTGCTATGGCCCTCTCCGCCTCGTCTTCAGTGTACTCCGACATCCTCGCGTTGGGGTACCTCGCCTGAAGGTAGTGCTCCTGTAGCCACCTGAGGTCCTCGATGCCAGGGAGGGACCGCAGCACGTCATCGTGGAGCTCCTTGGCTAGCTCGACGAGCGAGTGGGTGAAAGGCTGGTAGCCCTTCCTGAAGATGACCAGGGCCTTTAACGCCAGCTCCGCCGCCTGCTGGGCGTGAAAGCACGCGGCCGCGTGGTAGCCGTTGTTGCGGTCCACCTCGGCGACCCTCAGGTTCTCCTCGGCCTTCTCGATCCACCTCCGCAGCGTGCTTGCCCGCATGCCGTGGGTCCCCCATCGATCTACGTTCTCAGTTCAACATTAACGCTCGTGGAACGACTATCATATGCTCAACCTCACAAGAGCCGAGAAGTCTTATATCGTCAGAGACTGTGTAATTGCGGTGAACGATGCCGCTGACGATCCCTGAAAGGATGGCTGAGAGGATCAGGAGGGAGGCCGAGAAGCAAGGCCTTGCGCCGGAAGAGTACATCCTCGAAGCCATCACCAGGGACCTCGACCCGGATGAAAGGGCGAGGGAGTACATCGAGTCAGCATCGGCCCTTCTCGAGCAGGCGAAGGAAGAGCTGCAGAAGGGCGACCTGAGGCAGGCCTCGGAGAAGGTCTGGGGAGCCTGTGCGTTGGCGATTGAGGCTCACGCAGCTGCAAGGAAGAGACTCGTTCCGAAATCGCACGCCGATCTTTGGCTCTACAAGGACGAAGTGGCGAACGAGCTCGGAGAGTGGATCAGGGGCGCGTTCCTCATGGCCGACTCTATGCACAAGAACTTCTTCGAGGGGTTGGCAACCGCAAAGGACGTTACAGTGGCGTTGGGCGAAGTAGAAAAACTGGTGAAGGCGATACGCGAGGTCTTGAAGTGATCGCACCAATTCATTCGATTCTGAGAAGCTGAATCGAGGTTCTGCGGAAAAAATGGAGCAACTCACTGCCGAACGACGGAACGGAATCAGGTCCTGGCGCTCCCGAGGATCCTGGCCAGCTCTTGGGCCTCGAGGAGGTTGCCCTGGACCCTGAGCTTTCCGGCGAAGAAGAGCTTGAAGGGGTCCGCCTGGCCCCTGAAGACGTCGACCAGGTCCGAGGAGGAAGCGATCACGGTGGCCGTGGGATCGGGCGTCTCGCCCTCGTGGACGGTGATGCTTCCCGGCCTGACGTGTATGTAGAAGGGCGCTCCGTCGGTGGGCTTGAACTGGAACTTCCTCTCCTTCTTGGTCAGCTCAGCGAGCACCTTCTGGTCCGAGGAGATCCTGCCGACAAGCTCCTTGAGCGACTCGAGGGGTGTGGACATCGTCGCTCATCACAATACCGCTCGCCTACTTGATATCCGTTCCTCAACGCCTCGAGAAACCGATGCCGTCGCACGTGAAGAGCACGCCCCTGTTGCCGAGGTCCTCGATCTCGAAGGAGGCTCCGATGACCTTCTCCGCGATGTAGGCTGCGGTCTCGGCGTGGCTTGTGAGCTCGGTAGCCCTGTAGCGCGACCTGCCGTCTGCCAGCGCGGCCCATATCACCAGCTGGTCGGAGAGGTGGGAGTCGACTGGGGCACCGGTCGAGAGCTGCCTCAAAGCCTCCCCAACGGCCCTCTCGGCCACCTTCTCCGCCGGGACGCCCCTCTCGCCGAGCGCGTCGAAGCCCATCCTGAGGCCGTTGTCGAGCTCGACCAGGACGAGGATCCCTGTCCCGGGATCGGGGGAGCACTTGGGGTCGTCCCGCTGGAGGACCTCGGTCTCCTCCACGACGTCCTTGAAGCCCCTGCTCCTCAGCATCGAGGACGCAGTCCTAACCATCCTCTCAACGATGTGGGAAGGGAGGTTGCAGCTGTAGGCGAAGACCCTGACCCTCACAGGCCTCCCCTCGACGACCTCAATCGGGCTCAGCCTCTCGACAGGCCTCACCCTCGCCCTCACTACACCTCCTCCCCTCGGGTAGAAGCCCCTCCTCACCAGCTCCACCTCGGCCCTCACGCCCATCCTCCTCAGGACCGGGAGCAGGACCTCGGTGACGTACTCGACCGGAGGCGCCATCGGGTTGTTGGTCCCTCCCCTGAGCTCGAGCTCGACGTCGCCGTTAGCGAACGACGCGACAGGGAGGAGCGACTGGAGCATCAAGGTGGTGCTCCCAGCGGTGCCAGCGTCGATCACGAACCTCCCCGACCTTACCGGCCCGGGATAGAACTCGATGGTGGTCGACCCGATCCGGAGGCCCTCCACCCTTCCTCCCGTGAGGTCCGCGACCCCTTTGACTGCGACGAGGTGCTGGGGCCTTAAACCGGGAGGGTTCCTCTTCGCCCTGATGTTGACGACCCTCAGGGGCCTGCCTAGGAGCGCAGCGGCCGAGACCGCCATCCTCAGGATCTGGCCCCCTCCTTCGCCGAACGAACCGTCGACGACGACCGGCTCGCCCACAGCCGTCACCTCCTCGCCGAGCTGACGATCGAGACCACGTCGCCCGCCTTCAACCTGTAATCCGAGGGGAGGCGGAGCTTGGTCCTCGCGTCGACGGCGTAGAGGAAGCCCCTTCCCAGCTCGGTGTGGATCTTGAAGGCGAGGTCCCTCGGTGTGGACCCCTCCTTAACTAGGTAGACGTCGGGGAGGACGTTGCCCTTCGAGTCAGTCAGCGTGTTAGGGTCCTCGACCGGGAAGACAGGGACGTACCTCAGCACCTCCAGGTAGACCTTGTCGATCAGCCTCTGGACGCCGGTCCCCCCGTTCCGCTCCATGAACTCGGCCACCAGGTCGAGCGCCCTTTTCTGCTGCGGCGTCAGCTTGCTGCCGTCGACCACCTCGAAGGACCTGTCGCCGGGCATGTACTTGACGATCCCCTTCTTGGCGGCGAGCCTCAGCAGCTTCTCAGCCTCGGCGCTGCAAGGGACGACCTCGTATCCCGCTTCCCTGAGCCTCCTGATGCCCTCCTCGGCTGTGGGGACGTCGGCCTTGTTTGCCGCCACCACCATCGGCTTCGTCATCCTCCTGAGGGCTCCAGCGTACCTCACGACGTCCTCATCTCCCCACCTGGACGGCGTTGACCCGTCGAGCCCAGCTGCCTCCAGGGCTGCCTCCGCATCGGCCGCCGTGACACTTAGGCCGGAGAGCCTGTTGGCCACCTCCTCCGCCAACGTAGACTGCTTCGTCTCCACGAGCCTAACGAGCCTGTTCCAGTCCTTCCTGATCAGCCCCGCGATCCAGAGGTCGACCTCTCTTTCTACGAGCCTTACGTCCTCGACGGGGTCGTGCGTCCCCGGCTCCACTGGGTTGCCGTCGTCGTCGGTGCCTCCTGAGGCGTCGGCCACAACTATCAAAGCGTCCGCCTGCCTGATCTCGTCGAGGAACTGGAGGCCCATACCTCTACCGGCGTGGGCACCCCTCACGATCCCAGGGCAGTCTATCACGGCGATCGGGACGAACCTGTTCCCGTCGACGCAGATCGAGTTCTGCGGGTTGTCCCTGACCCCCAACTCCCTGCAGACGCAACCGACCCTGAGGTACGTGATCCCCCTGTTGGGCTTCGTGGTGGTGAAGGGGAAGTTTGCCGCCGGGACCTCGACCATCGTCAGCGCTGTGAAGAGCGTGCTCTTCCCCACGTTGGCCTTCCCCACTATGCCGGCCAGCTCCATCCGTCGGTAAAAGGAAGACCGGAGCTCTTTAACCAGCGCACAGAGGAAGGTCATCGGGCACCGAAAGGGTGAGGAAGCGTTGGGACCGAGGGCGCTGCTTTTGTTGACGGCCGTCGCGGTCACTTTCGTCTCCGTTCTCGGCGTCTTCTTCTACGGCCTCATCGCTGGGATCAGGGTCGCGTTCAGGTTCCTAGTGCCTTTGATCCTGCTGCTCCTCGTGCTGTTGCTGATCTCTGCCCTCCTCGCGAGGCCTAAGCCCAGAGAGGGGTGAAGGCGTGATCCTGTGTGAGAGCTCGAGCCTGAGCGGCCTGACGAGGTGCCTCCTGGCCGAGACGGCCACCTCGTAGGTACCGGGCGAGATTTCCCTCTCGACGGGGACGGGTACCTTCTGGGCCTTCGGATCCCTGTAACCGCACCTCTCGCACCTGTACCCCTGACCTCTCCCGGCTGACTCCATGGTCCTCCCGCAGGCCGGGCACCTGGGAGCCCTGGAGACGAACAGGGGCCTCAATTCGATAACCCGGAGCTTCTCGAGGTTGAGCGTCAGCCCCTGAGGTTTCGGCTTCACGGCGCCGTAGACCTCGACCAGGTCTCCCTCCACCAGCTTCAGGACCACCTTCCTGACCGAGCCCGTCGGCTCGTAGACGGCCACCTTCACCCGACCGGTCCCGTCCTCCAGCTCGAAGAAGACGTGCCCCCCTGGACCGATGGCCGGCCTCCCGACCACCTTCCCCCTGACGACGGCCGAGGTGAAGGGCCTGAGCTCGGAGACGCTCGAGGGCCGATAGTGCATGTCTGTAGCCTGGTTGGTCCTGAAGACCTGGTAGAAGTCGTAGGGCTCGCCGAGCACGAGGACCGAGAGGGCCTCAGGAAGGACCTCCGGCGAAGTCCCCCTGATCCCCAAGAGCACTGGGCAGGGCGTGTGGGGCGTCAACCTCACCTCTCCCTTCTCGTAGTCGAAGTTGTCGAAGGTGCAGTCTCCGAAGAGCGAGTCCATCCTGATCACCGACTCCGGATCGACCCACCTCTCCTTCCCCCACATCTCCCTCCTGCGGTAGGCGAGGAGCTCGTAGGTGCTCAGCGTGTTGATGTCGGCTCCGGCCGCGGCCACGGCTCCCACGATCCCCCTTCCCTCGCCATGCCTCCAGTGGGCCAGCGCGTACCTCTCCGCCAGCTCCAGCGCCTCCTCCACCTCGACGATCTCCCTGACCGCCTTGTAGTAGAAGGGCTCGAGGTGTTGGCGGGTCTCCTCGGCGAACGCGGCCACACCGGGATCTGCACCGTTCCCTAAGTCGGCGAGCTCCATCACCACGTCGATCACGGCCTCCCATACCTTCGGGAAATCCGAGCGGTCGACCTCGACGGGCAGACAGAGGGCCGCGTTCCCCCGCGTCTTGTAGGGGCAGTTGGGGTTCAGCCTCACGAGCCACGGGTAGTCGAAGGCCTTGGCTCCGAGACCCTCGACTGCCCTGAGGGCCCTTGCAGCGACGTACGTCGTGCACATCCCTTTCGGCGAGTCGGTGTCGTCGATCCCGATGTAGACCCTCATCTTCCGTTCACGGAATGCGCCTTCCTGAATTTCACGTTGAACGTGGGGCACAGCGATTAGAAGAGCGCGCCCGTATCGGGTTGCGTTCTGTTCGCTACCTCCGCTCAGAACCTCCCTCCCGAGAGCGTCCTGGCCGCGACTATCAGCGGATGCCATACCGGTGCTGTGGCAGGCATGTACCCGATGTCGGTGAAGAAGAGGTCCTCTACCGTGAAGCCGGCCGTGATCGCTGCCGCTGCGACGTCGACGTATCCAGCAACCACCGGGTCGTCGCCTATCACCTGGACTCCGAGGACCCTCCCTGAACCCGACTGGGCGACCATCTTCACCGTCACCTCGACGCCTCCAGGGTAGTAGCCGGCCTTGGTCCTCGCCTTGATCACGGTCGACTCGACGCTGAACCCGTTGGCCCTTGCCTCCGCCTCCGAGAGGCCCGTCCTGGCGACGTAGGTCTGCCTGAACTTCGTCACCGCAGTCCCCACTATGCCCCTCATCCTGAGGGATCCGGGGAGGACCGCGTTCGCTCCAGCCACCTGTCCCTCCTTGTTGGCGGCCGGTGCCAGAGGTATCCACACCTTCCTCCTCAAAATCAGGTGCTGCTTCTCCACCAAGTCCCCGGCAGCGAAGACACCCTCGACGTTCGTCCGCATGAACTCGTCCGTCTCCACGGCGCCCGTCTGGCCGAGCTTCACGCCGGCCGATACAGCGAGGTCCGCGTTGGGCCTCACGCCTAGGCCCATCACTATCTCGTCGAAGACCTCCTCACCAGCATCGGTTACGACCGCAACGCCGTCAGACCTCTTGCGGAGGGCCCTCACCGGTTGCCCGAGCCTGAGGTCCACACCCGCTCTAACCATCGACTCCTCGAGGACCCTCGATATCTCGGCGTCTATCGCGGCCGGAAGAAGCCTGTCCATCATCTCGTAGAGCGTGACCTTCTTCCCGAGGTCGACGAGGGCCTCAGCCGCCTCCACGCCTATGTATCCCCCACCGAGCACAGCGACCCTCGACGCACCCGAAATCCTCCGCTGGGCCTCCACCACGTCCTCCGGGTGCCTCAGTAACACAGGTCTCACCTCCTCGACGCCCTCGAGGCTTCGCGGTATCAGCGGCTTGGCGCCCGTCGCCACGACCAGCGCGTCCCATCCGAGCCTCTCGACCTTCCCGTTGCCCAGGGAGACCTCGACCTCTTTCCTGTCGACGTCGATCGAGGTGACCGTCGCGTTGGTCATCACCCTGATCCTCCTCTCCGAAGCGAACCTCTCAGGCGAGTAGGTCCTGAGCATCCTGTAGGAAGGCACTACGCCCGATATCGCGTAAGGCACGCCGCAAGGCGCGTGGGTTATCATGCCTGTCCTCTCGATGAGTGTTATCTCCGCATCGGGGTCTAGCCTCCTCGCCCTCGCCGCTGCAGACGAACCTGCGGCTCCACCGCCTATCACGACGACGCGCTTCCCCAAACTACCCACTCTCCCCCGCTTGATCGCCTGGGATATTTGGCTGACGATCCGTTCCGGAACGCGGACAGGGATCAGGAAGCCCCAGCGACAGCAGAACCTATCTTCTCTGCCTTCACTGAGACGATCTCACGGGCAAGCCTGCAAAGCTCCACGACCCTCTCGGTCGAGAGCCTGTAGACCCGCTGCCTCCCTCCCCTCTCCGACTCGACGATGCCGGCGTCCCTGAGGACCCTCAGGTGCTGAGAGGCAACGGGCTGAGGAACGCCGATGGACTCGGCTATCTCGGTGACTGCCCTCGGGCCCTTCAGCAGGAGCTCCACGATCGCCAGCCTCTTCGGGTGGGAGAGGGCCCTGAAGACCTCGGCTACGTACTCGCATGATGAGCTGCTCATTTTCCTCCACCTCTGGTCGTGTAGGGCTTGCCCAGGTAAAGGTCGAAGAGCGTCTCGAACCGGCCCTGGACCATCGGCCAGTAGACGTTCGGGAAGAACCTCTTCATCAGGTACTTCAGCCTCGAGGGCTCCTGCCTCTCCGGAGGCTTCGTGTAGGTCCCTGCGACGAAGAGGGCCCTCCCCTCACCCACCTCCAGCGGGCAGTTGATCCGGCCGGTGTAGCAGTACTCGACCCCGGTACCCTCTATGTCCGCCAAGACGTTCTTCGCCGCAACGATCGCCTCTAGGTGGGCCACGACGCCGGACTTGGAGATGGGTATGTCCGTTGCGTCACCTATGGCGAAGGCGTAGTCGTAACCTTTGATGCGGAGCGTCTCCTTGTCCGTCGGCACCCAACCCTCCTCATCGCCTATGCCCGATGCGGTTATGACCTCTGCTCCCCTGTGGGGCGGCACTGTGATCAATAAGTCGAACTTGATCTCCTCGCCCTCCAGCGACCTGACCTTCCTCTCCCTGACGTCGACGTAGTCGGTGTTGAATAGCGTGACGAGCTGTATCCCTTTCTCCTCGAAGAGCGGCTCGACGACCTCAGCGATCGTGTGGGTCGGATAGGCCCTCGTGTAGGGCGTTGCGTAGACGATCTCGACGTTCTGCCTCACACCACGCTTCCTCAGGTGCTCGTCGAGCAGGAAGGCGGCCTCGACCGGAGACGGCGGGCACTTGTGGGGAACGTTCACCAGCACCACCGCCCTCCCCCTCTCGAACTTGCTGACAGCCTCCCAGGTCCTCCTGGCGTCCTCCTGTCCGGTGTGGAAGTTGTAAGACGACTCGGCGAGGCCCTCGACGACCTCGGGCACGGCCCTAGAACCGGTCGCTATCACGAGGTAGTCGAACCCGAGTGAGGAGCCGTTGAAGGAGAGCCTGCGGTCGTTCAGGTCTATCAGGTTCACGGGGCTGAGGTGGAGTTTCACGCCCCTCACTACCAGCTCCCTCTCGTCCCTGACGAACCTCCTCGGGTCAGCTCCCTTGAAGGCTATGTCGAGGTTCGCGGGCTGGAAGTAGTGCTCGGGCCTCTCGGCGAATAGGTGGACCTCCACCTCCCCGCGTTTCACGCTTTCCCTCAGCTCGGAGGCCAGCTTGTTGGCCACCAGAGTCCCTCCGGTTCCACCTCCCACCACCGCGATCCTGACCGGCCTCATCTCCTCACCACCCTCACGAGGATGGCGAAGTGGTCGCCTCTATCCTCGATCGAGACGACCTCGTTCCCGCTCTTCTGGGCCCACGCCTTGACGTCGCTCTTTGCGGCAGGATCGGTCGCCAGCAGCTCGATCTCGTCGCCCGGCTGGGCCTTCCGATAGACCTTGATCAGCTCCGTTATCGGTCCTGGGCAGAAGCTCCCCCGAGCGTCGACCACGTGCCTCACGCGCATCACCTCAGATGAAGAGGACCTGGCCGCCCTCGGAGAGCTGGAGGAACGTCGTCGCCCCCACCACGTCGTCCACTTCGGGTATCAGGTCGCTCTCCTTCAGCCCCATAACGGCCATCGTCGTGGAGCACGCATGCAGCTTCACTCCCAGCTCCTTCGCCTGCCTGATCAGGTCGTAGAGCTTCGGGACCTGCTTCTCCGCCATCCTCTTCCTCATCATCATCGTTGCGAGCGCCGTCATCCCAGGCAGAACCCCCAAAATGTTCGGCATGCCGAGCGAAGGATTGCCGACTGGAGAGAGCTTCAGCTTCTCGACCTTATCGCGCCTCACCGCGTCGAGCCCCCAGAAGGTGAAGAACATGTGGACCTCCATCCCCATCGCTGCGGCCGTCGTGGCGATGAAGAAGGCCGGGTAAACCATGTCGATGGTTCCCTTCGAGAGGATGATCGAGATCTTCCCTCCTGTCTTCCCCGCCTCTACCTCACGTGCGGACTGGACCTGGGACATTCTTCCCATCACCCCCTCGTCTCATACTAACATTGTAACATCATAAAACCTCGATGTATGTTGTGAAAATGCGATACATACGTGATGTAAGGATGCGTAGTTCTGCGCAGAATTGCGAGTAAATGCACACAGGCGTATACAAAGTCAGCCACCTATGGTTCATCCCGGCGTCTCAGATCGTTTATGGTCATCGTTCCTCCTGATCCCTATCCAACCGATACCGCTGTAATTCCGACGAGTTTTCGCCCACCGTCCGCCGGATACCCTTTATTACCCGTATTGGGATTGGACCGGAGGGAAGCGATATGGAGGTCGTCAAGATCAGGTTGCCGAACGCCGACTACGTCGCCGACCTCCTCAAGGCTGTGACCGCGGTGATAGAGGAGGGGACCTTCAGGGCGACCCAAGACGGCATGAGGCTGGTGGCGATGGACCCCGCTCACATATCGCTGGTCGACTTCGAGCTGAGGGCCGATGCGGCTGAGGAGTTCAAGGTCGTCAAGGACACGGAGATAACGATCAACGTGGAGGAGCTGGTGAAGCTGCTGAGGAGGGCGAAGAAGACCGACGCGCTTATCCTCAGCTACGACGACGAGCTCCGCCGCCTCAACGTCACCCTCTCGGACCTGAGGGGAGGGAAGGAGAGGGTCTTCACGCTGAACACGCTCGAGCCGATGGGAGGGACGATGAACCCGCCTTCTCTCTCCTTCGACGCAACAGCCCGCCTCGAGGCCGACTCGTTCTACGAGGCCATAGAGGACTCGAAGGCCATAGCCGACTCCGTCAAGATCACGATAAGGCCCGAGATGGTCGTGGTGACTGCGAAGGGCGAGACCAAGTCTGCCCAGCACAGGTTCGTCGCCGGAGGGCCAGCGGTCCGTGAGATAGACGCGAAGTCCGAGGCCTCAGCCTCCTTCAGCATCGTCTACCTGGAGAAGATAGTGAAGCCAGGGAAGGCGCTTTCCGATGACGTCGAGATCAGGCTCAGCACCAACAGGCCGATCAAGCTCTCCTTCCCCATAACCTACGGTAGGCTCGAGTACCTCGTCGCGCCGAGGATGGACTGAAAAGGTTTACGGGCCTTTCGCTCAGGCCTCTGCGCTGATCAGCACCGTCTCGAGGTGTCCGTACTTCACCTTCCTCAATCCAGTTATCGTCCAGCCCGAATCCTCGAGGGCCCTCCTCGCGACGACCTGCTTGCTGAAGATCGCGACGAGCTTGGGGTTCCGTATAGCCCTCCTGATCGAGGAGAAGGCCTTGCTGTAGAAGCCGTAGGGGTCGGAGAGGCCCATCCTGATGCCGAAGGGCGGATCGGTCACGACGTGCACCGTCTCAGGCAGCTCACCTATCCCCTTCCACTTCTCGAGGTTCAGGGCGTCGGCCTTCTCGATCCTGACGACGTCCTCGAGACCAGCCGATGCAACGTTCCGCCTCGCCGCCTCGAGGGCCCTCGGTGAGACGTCGGTGCCGTAGACGCAGGGCCTCAACCATCGCCTCTCCGAGGACCTGAGCCTTTCGAGGACCCTCTCGATGACATGCTGGTCGAGGAAGCGCAACCTGAAGACCGGCATTTGCTCCCTCGGCCTGTAGGCGTTCGGAGGCACGGACATGGCGTAGAGGGCCGCCTCTATCGGTATGGTCCCGCTGCCGCAGAAGGGGTCGAGGAGGCATCCGGAGGGCTCCCAGCCCGAGCGGAGCACCATCAGGAAGGCCAGCGTGGGAGGTAGGGTTGACCTGACGTCGGCGACCCTGTAGAACCTCTTGTGGAGGGAAGGGCCGGTGAGGTTGATCCCGAGGAGGAACTCGTCGTCCCTGACCAGGGCGTAAAGCTGCACGTCCGGCGATTTCAGGTCGACCCTCGGCCTCCACCCTTCGGAGGCTAGACACGACTCGATGACGGCCCTGCCTACAGCGGAGGCGACGTCGACGCTGGTGAACGGGTGGTCGCCGTACCTCTCAGCCTCCACGCCGAAGCTCTGGTCACGTCCCATCAGCTCCGCGAAGTCCACCTCCTTCACAGCCCTCTCGATCTCCTCGAGTCCCTCGAACCTCGTCCTCACCAGTTGCAGGAAGACCCTGTTGAGGCCCCTCGCCGAGAAGACGAGCTCCGCGAGCTTCTCCTCGTCGCACTCGACGAAGACCTTGGCCACATCGGCCTCCGCTTCAGTACCCAACAGCGCCGAGACCTCCGATGCCGCGACGTCCTCGAGGCCCCAGAACGTGGTGGCGAAGACCTTGAACCTCCTCACCGTCTCCAGAGGGTT
>JAVVHL010000006.1:0-22582 GCA_032249575.1 Candidatus Calditenuis sp.
AGGGCGAAGGCGGAGAGGTATGCGAGGTGGAACTGATAGGCGGCGAGGTCCACCGAGTTCCCGTACAGCAAAGCGATCCTGAGGAGTTCGATCGTGTGCGTCAGGGGGTTCAGCGTGGCCAGAGGCTTCATCCAGTCGGGCATCAGCGTCTGCGGGTAGAGGGCTGTGCTGGTGAACATCAGCGGAAGGTTCAGGAGGTTCGCCACGGCCATGTGGTACTCCCAACTCTTGAGCCGGAGGGTAATGGCGATGACCAGCGAGGAGAGCGAGACGGCGAGCAGGAAAATCGATGCGACGGCTCCAGCGACCAGCAGCGGCGAAGCGGGCGAGAGCCTCATCCCCAACGCCAGCCCCATCAAGAGCACCATTGTTGCCTGGACCAGGGCCCTGACGGAGGCCGCCAGCACCTTTCCCAGCACTATCGATGACCTCCTGATCGGTGCGACCAATAGCTTGTTCAGGAACCCGAGCCTCCTGTCCCACGCGATCGACATGCCGCTGAAGACAGAGACGAAGAGGACGATCACCGAGACCATCCCCGTCGCCACGAAGGAGAAGTAATCGGTGCCGGGGGAGCCGAAGAACCTCGAAGCCATCTGGTTGAAGAGCGAAGCGACCACCTTCGTCGATTCAGGAGGCAGGCTCCTCAGCACCTCCTCTGGCACGTTGAAGAGGCCTGTCAGGTTGAAGGCCTTGCCGTACAGGCCCATCCAGAAGAGCGGCTGGATCAGGGCCATCAGCAGCAGAGGCGGAGACCTCACCCACTTCCTCAGCTCCCTCCCCATAATCGCCGATATCTCGCCTATCACGCTCTCACCCTCCTGATGTTCAGGCTCTGACGGAAGACCTCCTCCCAGCTTCCCTGCTCCTCCCTGATGCTCCGTCCTGTGAGGGCGATGAAGACCTCGTCGAGCGTAGGCCTCCGCATCTCTATGCGCTTGACGGTGACGCCCCTTCCGATCATCCTGCCCATCAGCTCAGGCAGGACCTCCTCTCCCCTCTCCACCCTAAGCGTGGCCCTGTTGCCTTCGATCCGGAAGTCCAGAACTCCTCTCACCTCCTTCACGAGGGACTGGACGTCGACGCCGTTCCCCTGAACCTCCAGCTCTATCACGTCCGACCCGTGGGCGGCCTTGAGCTCCCTCGGGCTCCCGATCGCCATGATCCTTCCCCTGTCTATCACGGCTATCCTGTCGCAGTTCGCGTCGGCCTCGTCCATGTAGTGCGTCGTCATGAGGACCGTCAGGTGCTCCTCCCTCACGAGCCTCCTGATGTAATCCCAGATGTGGGCCCTCGTCTGGACGTCGAGCCCGAGCGTCGGCTCGTCCAGGAAGAGGACCTTGGGCCTGTGTATGAGCGCTGCGGCGAGCTCGAGCCTCTTCCTCATCCCTCCTGAGTACGTCTCGACCCTCCTCCTCGCGGCCTCCTTCAGGTCCACCAACTCGAGGACCTCCTCTATCCTCCTCTCGGCTACGTCCTTGGGCACGTGGTAGAGGGAGGCCATCAGCTTCAGGTTCTCGATGCCGGTCAGCTCGTCATCGACCGTCAGGTCCTGCGGCACCAGCCCTATGACGCTCCTGACCTTCGAGGTCTCGGTCCTAACGTCGTAACCCCAGACTTTGGCTGAACCGGAGGTCGGCCTGATCAGCGTCGTGAGGATGTTGATGGTCGTGGTCTTGCCGGCGCCGTTGGGCCCCAACAGCCCGAAGATCTCCCCTTCCTCCACCGAGAACGAGACGCCGTCGAGCGCCACCACGTTCCCAAAGACCTTCCTTAGCCCCTCAGCCTCGATCGCCGCCAACCCCCCTCACCCCTTCCCCATCACCCTGAGCACCTTGACCCTGGCCTCCCTCAGGACCTCGGCCACCTCCAGGAGCCTCTCAGGCGGGAGGGTTGCATAGGCGTGGAAGACCGTCAAGGCGAGTGACCTGGCAGCGTCCATCAGCTCCGCCGCCTCTGCACCCATCACCTTCCTACCTTTCTCGAGCAGCGCCTCCAACTGATCCCTCCTTTCGTTGAGGAACCGGCGCCCCTCTTCAGTTATCTTGTAGAGCTTCTTGCCATCGACGACCTCCACCTCCACCAGACCCTCGTCCTCCAGCAGCTGGAGCGTCGGGTAGATCGCGCCAGGGCTCGGCGAGTAGAGGCCGTGGAAGCGGTCCCTTATCGCCTTGATCACCTCGTAGCCCCTCTTGGGTCCGTCCGCCAGCGCCTCGAGCACCAGGATCCTCATGTCTCCCCTCGTCAGCCAACGGAGTCCGTGCCAGGGACCCGGCCCGAAGAACCACCTCATTCCGATATGTCGCGTAAACTCTGATTATATCAGGATATCGCTGGAAATCACGCGAGGGGCCTGACACCGGCAGGCCAGTAAAGCAGGTGGAGGTTCCCTATGTGGACTCTTTTCAGGTGCCTTTTGGCGGCCCTGTAGCACTCCCAGACCTGCCTCTCCGGCGTCACCGGAACGTCGTCCATCTTGAAGTCGGGGTGGAAGACCAGGAGGCTGTAGGGTATGCGGTCGTCGAGGCTGGCGATGAACTCGGCTATCCGCTCAACTTCTTCCGCGTCCACGTAGTGCGGTACCAGCAGCGTCGTGGCTCCGAGTACCGGAGGTTCGGGCCTGGCGTCGAAGAACTCCCTGAAGACGAGCTCGAAGTTCCTGAGGGTCTGCTCGTTGCTCATCCCCGTCAGCGCCATGTGGACCCTTTCGTCGAAGGCCTTCAGGTCGAACTTTATGTTCCCTCCGGTAATAGAGGAGAGCTCCGCAGCCCTCCTGACCAGTGCTGGGTTTCCGTCTCCGTTCCACTCCCAGCAGACCCTGCAGACCCTCTCGCCCTTCGACTCGACGAGGAGCCTCGAGGCGTTGATCGCGAAGGGCATCTGGGGCTCAGCGGAACCGCCGAACCAGCACCAGCACGTGATCCTCTTGTTGGCGAGCGTCAGGTCGACCAGCTCCCTCGCGGTAACGAGCTTGCCGCAGCTCAGGACCTTATGCGTCCAGTTCTGGCAGAAGAGGCAGTTGAAGGAGCAACCGTAGAAGAAGAGCGCCAGGTTGTAGTAACCCATCTCAGGACCCTGCGCGACGGCGTACTTCGGATATCCGCATCCTGTGGCAGCGGGGCACCACCAAGCGTTACAGCAGTTGGTCACGTGCGGGTCGAGGTAGTAGTGCAAGAGGCCCTTCTCGGGGGTCGAGAGGCTCCAGAGCTTTCCGCCCTTTACTCCTCTGATGCCGCAGTACCCCAACTCTCCCTCGCCCATCACACACCTAGCAGCGCAAAGGTTGCATGGTATACCTCCGGGGGTCCTGGGAGGATCGGGAGGAAGGCCGAACTCGGCCCTGTAACGCCTGTGGTTGGAGAGCGCCACCTCGAGCGCCCTCTCCTCCCTTTCCTTCAAGCACTTTCTGCAGACGCCTATCGCCCTCGAGATGAGCGGCGACGTAACCCCGCAGACCGCACAGGTAGCCATGCCTCCCCTATAACTGGATCTGCAGGCGATCGGATTAGAGAATTTCGCAGGAATCACCTACGTGTCAGGCCTCGCAGATCGTTGTGAGGAGAACCCGCAGGCACTATGGAAAGGCCGCAGTACAGCTCCTACGTCAGGCCCTCCAGCTGGACTTCGGTCGCGTCCTTGACGTCCCTCCTCAGCCTCCTGCTCAGGGTCAGCACCAGCTCGGTCCTTACGGGGTTCAGGTCGGCGAAGACGTAGAAGGGTTTGCCGAGTTGGATGTAGGTCCCCATTTGGGTACGTCGCGCCTCAACGTTCATCGCCCTAAGGAGCTCCAGCACCTGCCCGAAGCTCGGATGGGTCGGGATCGCCACGACTAAGGGTTCGTACCTCGGATATTCCGGACGCCACTCGTAGACGACGTTCCTTCCCGGCTCGAACGATGCAAGCGTCTCGCTGTAAAAGATCTCGGAGGGGCCATCGGTGGTCGTCGGCCACCACGCCACCTCCCTCCTGACGCTCAGCTTGACGGCGCTGAAACCGCTCCCGCTCGAGGAGACCTCGACCCTCATCCCTCCAGGCACTCCGGTGAGTCTGGCAGACGCAAAACCCTCGCCCGAAGAGACGCTCAGGGTCCCCTTCGCCGCGCCCAGGGTCGCTCCCTCTGGAGGTGGGAGAAGAGCCATCAGCACCAAGTCGGGCCTGCCTCGTACGTCGACCTTGGCGCCTGCCGAGACCAGCGTCACCATCACGTTGTACTCGGAGACCATCCCCCTCGTTATCCTGTCAGCCCAGATCTGGACCTCCGCCTCTCTACCTGATGGCGGTTTTTGCGGCGCTCCTTCGCCCTCCAACGACTCGAGCTCCGAGTGCCAGACCACTCTCCCGAAAGGATCGAAGTATCCTCCGAACGAGTAGCGGAAGAGGCCGGTGCTGATCGATCTGGTTTCAAGCACCTGCCCGAACCTGAACCTTACTGTAACCAAGCTGCCCTCCTTCCAGGCCTCCAGCTCCTCGACTTCGTTTGCGAGGTTCAGGACCCTCAACGTAATGCGGGCCGATGGGTACGATATTGCGGTTGCGAGCGTTGAAGAGCAACAGGCGGGCCCGCCCGGATTTGAACCGGGGATCTGCGGCTTAGGAGGCCGCCGCCTTATCCAGGCTAGGCCACGGGCCCCGCATCATCCCAATCGAGGACCCTCTCATCAACCTTCACCTGTCAGCTCTTGACCCTCCTAAGAGGTGTCCGAACATGTTTACATAACGGGAACTGGGAAGCTGAGCGGGTTGGCGCAGGAGGAAGAAGTCAGGCTGCCGCCGCTGAAGGTCTTCCACCAGTGGGACCTCTCGCAGGTCGAGGTCAGGGACCCGGGTCTCAGGGCATACATCGCGCTCTCACCAGTGGTCTTGCCCCACAGCGGAGGGAGGCACGAGCACCGTCGCTTCGGGAAGGCAAGGGTCAACGTCGTCGAGAGGCTGGCTAACATGCTCATGAGGCCGGGGAAGAACGGCGGGAAGAAGCAGAAGGCGCTGCTGGCCGTCAAGAACGCCCTCCACATCATCCACCTCAGGACAGGCGAGAACCCGGTTCAGGTTTTGGTGCGGGCCATCGAGAACGCGGCACCGAGGGAGGACACGACGAGGGTCACCTACGGAGGCATCACCTACTTCAAGGCCGTGGACATCTCGCCCCAGAGGAGGCTCGACCTGGCCCTCCGTTGGATCGCCGAGGGAGCCAGGCTCAGCTCCTTCAGGAACGTCAAGACGATAGACGAGGCTTTGGCCGACGAGATCATCGCCGCTGCGTCCAACGACGTCAGGAGCTATGCGATCAAGAAGAAGAACGAGCAGGAGAGGATAGCCCTCGCCTCCAGGTAGCAAGAACCCTCCGGAACCTCCGAGTTCTACAGAGGTCTTAGAGACTTTCCTGCCCATCATTTACCTCAGTTCGTGTTTTCCGCAAAAAAATCGCTCAGATGTTGCGGATAGCTAAAGGGTTAAAGCGGGCACCTTTTAACGGGTCGCCGTGGCATCGGCAAGGGCGTACGCTGGGATCGGCGCCATCGGCTTCGTGGCCCTTATCGACACATCGATGATCTCTCCGGTGATAGCATCATACGCCCTCTCGCTCGGAGCCGACGAGCTGACGGCCTCGGTGATCGCTGCCCTTTACTCGATGATCGCGATACCGATGAGCGCTGTGGCCGGGTTGGTGGTGGACAAGATAGGCAGGAGGAGTCCGCTCATCGCAGGGCTGGTGGCCGATGCGGTCGTGATGATCGGCTACCTCTCCTCTTCGTCGCCCTTCCAGCTCCTGCTGTCCAGGGCGGCCCACGCTGTTGCGGACTCCTTCGTCGTGCCCTCTGCGCTCGCGGCGATCGGTGACACCTTCCAGCAGGCCCTCGGCAAGACTCTTGCGTTCTTCTGGACCTTCGTGGCCCTCGCCATCGTTATAGGATCGGGCTCGGCGACAGCCATCGTCTCGAGGTTCGGGTTCTCGGGCGTCTTCGCTACGGTTGCGGTCCTCATCGGAGTCGTCGCCGTCTACTCCCTCATAGCGAAGCCCTTGACCCTGCAAGGAGGAGTCGTCAGCGAAGGCAGCGGAAAAACCAACACCATATACGGTTTCGCCGTCACGGTCGCATCCGCATCGCTCTCGATGATGGCCCTCTACCTCGTGATAGGTGGCGTCGTGGGGACCCTTCCATCTATTCTAGTGAGAGTTGCTGGAATGGAGGAGAGGTTTGCAGCGGCCCAGATCGGGATCTTCATGGCCCTCTCAACCGGCCTCTCGATACCTTCGTTCTTCGCCTCCGCCCGGATAGCGGACAGGTACTCGCCGTTCAGCTCCCTCCTTATCGGCCTCATCGCGGTCTCGATCAGCTCGGCCCTCCTCCAGCTGGGCGTCGAGACGTCCGTGCTGAGGCTGGCGGCTGCTCTGGTCTTCTCTGTTGCGCTCGGCTTCGTCTTCCACGGATCGAGCCACGCGGTCCTCCAGCTGCCCAAGGAGGTTAGGGGAAAGGCCTCTGGGATCCTGAACGCCTTCGGGCTTTTGGGGGTCGCGGTCGGAGCTCCCCTGACGGCCGTCATAGCGGCCTCGGGGATTCTGACCGGCCCCTTCGGGACGCTGGCGTTGGTGGCTCTCCCCGTGATCGCCCTCGTCGCATACGCTGGTGGACGGACGAGGGTCAGCGCACCACCTGTCGGTTTGTGAACCGAAGAGATAAGAGGAAATACAGGCTATGAGCACTCAAAACGGCATGGGGACCAGCATCAGCAGGGACCAGATCGAGGCCTTCATCAGGATGTGGCTCGAGGCGGTGGAGCAGGAGAAGGAGAGGACCGGCCTCCCCATCATACGGGACGAGAAGACCGGTGACCCGCTCTTCTTCGACCAGCGCGAGCTCAGGCTCAGGTACCTCATTCCAGTCAAGAGGATCCAGCCCTTCTTCGAGGGCCTCCAGCGCGGCCAAGTGCTCTACACCGTTTGCAAGTCGTGCGGATCCAAGTACTTCCCGCCGCAGGCCGACTGCTCGAGGTGCGGTGGCACTGACATGGAGTGGAGGCCGATCGAGGGACCTGGTAAGCTTCTGACCTACACGGTCATCAGCGTCAAGCCCACCAGCTTCATGCACTACGAGGACTACGTCGTCGCGATTGCGAGGATGAAGGAGGGGTTCAACGTCCTCGCGTGGCTGAAGGTCAAAGACCCGAAGCAGATCAAGGTCGGGATGGACGTGAGGCTCGTCGTCGAACGGAGGATGCCGGAGAATTACCTGACGTACGCCTTCGTCCCCGCCGAGTCCCAGTGAGCGCGCGGAGCGGTCCGGTCGATGATCTCCTTCAAAGAGTTCAGGGAGGCGGTCGAGTCGGCGGTTGAGGTGCTCAGGAGGGAGGAGGCGCTCATCAGGTTAGAGCGCAAGAGGGTCTTGGTCGTCGGTGACCTCCACGGCGACCACAGGTCCCTTGAGGCGGCCCTCAAACTGCTCAGCGAGTACGATGCGGTCGTCTTCCTCGGCGACTACGTGGACAGAGGGCCTGAGCAGCTCGAGGTCTTCGTGGACCTCCTCAGGGCTAAGGCCGAGCACCCGGAGAAGGTCGTGACTTTGAGGGGTAACCACGAGACCACGCAGATGAACCACCACTACGGCTTCTACGACGTGGTGACGAGGCGCTTCGGTCACGGAGCCTTCGGCCTCGTCGCTTCCCTCTACTCGGAGCTCCCCATCGCCGCGGTCCTCAACAACTCCCACCTCCTCGTCCACGGAGGGATACCGATGGGCCCCACCTCGCTGGAGGAGTTGATGCCGCTCAGGAAGCAGGGCGAGGACCTGGAAGACGACAACGTGATCCAGATGCTCTGGAACGACCCTGACGAATCGATCGAATGGTTCGGTCCGAGCTGGAGGGGCCCGGGGATATACAGGTACGGCCGCTCGGCCACGCAGAGGTTCCTCAGCAACTCAGGGCTCAAGTGTCTCGTCAGGGCCCATGAGCCGGCGGAGGAGGGCGTGACGGAGCACTTCGGAGGTCTGGCCTACACCGTCTTCTCGTGCAGGCATTACGGGATATCGCCGGCAGGTCTCGAGCTCGAGGGCGACTCCAAGCGGAGGGTCAGCTTAACGTAGGGATCGGCTTCACCAGCTCGTTCCTCACCATCTCCTCGAGGACCCTCCTCGCCCTCGCAATTATGGCCCTTGCCCTCTCGACCTCCTCCTCATACGTCGTCGGAATCCTTGCCATGCCGTTCCTCGAGAGCCATTCGGCCACAGCAGCTGCGACCCTCGGGTAGACCTCCCACTCCTCCATCGTCGGTATGATGTAATCGGGACCGATGCCCTTCTCCTCGGCGAACCTCGCCAGCTCCACCGCGGCCGCTATCGCCGACTCGTAGGTGATGCCCTTCGCCCTCACGTCCAGTGCGCCCCTGAAGACCGAGGGGAAGACGAGGCTGTTGTTGACCTGGTTGGGGAAGTCGCTCCTCCCCGTCGCCACCACCGCCGCACCGGCCTCCTTCGCCTCCCAAGGCCATATCTCGGGAACAGGGTTGGCGAGCGCGAAGACGATCGGGTCCTTCGCCATCAACTTGATGTGCTCTGGCCTGACTACGCCTGGTCCTGGCCTGGAAGCGGCTATCAGGACGTCCGCGTCCACCAGGGCCTCCTCCAGCCCCCCTTTGACCCTCGACCGGTTGGTCCTTATGGCGAGCTCGTACTTCCACCTGTTCCTCAGCATCAGCGAGTCCATGTCCTCCCGCTCGGCGTGGAGTATCCCCTTCGTGTCCACCAGTATCATCTCTCCAGGATCGAAACCGTACTTCTCCAACATGATCGCCGTGGCGATGTTGGCGGCCCCAGCACCGAGGAGCACTATCCTCGTCCCCCTGACAGACCTGCCCGTGACCTTCAGCGCATTTATCAGGGCGGCGAGCGTGGAGGCAGCGGTACCCAGCTGGTCGTCGTGCCACACGGGTACCTCGAGCCTCCTCGAAAGCTCCTCCAGTATCTGGAAGCACTCGGGTGAGCTGATGTCCTCGAGGTTGAAGCCTCCGAAGGCCGGCTCAAGGGCCTCAGCGACCTCGACGAACTTCTCCGGCGTCTCGGCCCTGATTGGCAACGGTATCGCGTCAACGCCGCCCAAGTACTTGAAGATCAGCGCCTTCCCCTCCATCACGGGAAGCGACGCTTCTGGCCCTATGTTCCCGAGCCCCAGGACCCTGCTGCCGTTGGTGATCACAGCTATCGTGTTCCATCGGCTCGTCAGGTTGAAGGACTCGTCCCTGTTCTGGGCTATCGCCCTCGAGACGGCCGCCACTCCCGGCGTGTACCAAATCGCGAAGTCCCTCAGCGACCTCACAGGGACCTTCGGAACGGTCTCGATCTTGCCGCCGTAGAAACGGGACAGCTTGACTGCGAGCTCCGAGTAGTCCTCAGCCGTGTCCAAACCGCCAACACATCCTCCTCGCAATTGAAAAAAGTAGCGCAGAACCCCCAACGTCCTGAAGTCTTCGCCCGACCCTTCGCCGATGACGACGACCCTCGCCCGGTCCTACCGTCGTATTGTTATCGGTCGCCGCGCATAAATTGGTATAATGTCCCAGAAAGGGCCGCCTCTCCGGATGGGCATCAAGCTGAGGCGGAGCAGGGAGGAGAAGATAGAGAGGGTAATGGTTGGTCTGGCGATCGTGAGGGACAGGATGGAGCGGAGGGTAAGGGAGATGACCAACAGGTCGAGGCAGCTCTTCGAGCAGGTGGTAGCGGCCAAGATGGAGGGAGACGAGGAGAGGGCAGCAATCCTGGCGAGCGAGCTCCACCAGCTACGGTCGATGCTGAACGTGGCGATAAGGAACCAGCTGATGATAGAGGCCGTCGTGAACAAGCTCGAGACGATCAGGGACATCGACGAGTTCAGGAAGTTCATAGGGCCCATCAGGTCCCTCGTCTCCTCAGTCGCTCCCTCGATAAGAGGTGTGGCACCCGAGATAGGCCACCAGCTCCAGACGGTCCAAGAGCAGCTGGAGGACCTCTCCTTCGAGATCGGGACCGTCCCGAACCTGTACCTGCCGCCGATAGAGCCCGACGAGGAGGAGGTGAGGAAGATACTGAAGGAGGCCGCCGAGGTGGCGGCGAGGAGGCTCAGGGAGTCGACGCCTGAACCTCCGTGACCTATGGGCCTACGAACGAGAAAAGGCCAAGCGGCTTATGGGTTCTCCTACGGGATCTTCGCTAGTTCCCTCTTGATCTCCTCGTAGTCAGGCTCCTTCGTCGGGTCCTCCGAGATCCACGCGTACCTCACTACTAGGTCCCTGTCGAGTATGAAGACCGCCCTCTTCGCCACCGAGTAGCCCTTCATGCCGATGAAGTCCTCGTGGACGCCTCCGTACTTCCTCGACACCTCCCTGTTGTAGTCGGAGAGCAGTGTGAAGTTCAGTTTGTTCTGCTCGGCGAAGGCCTTCAGCGTGAACGGGTCGTTGACCGAGATGCCTATAACGGTGGCGTCGAGCTTGTTGAACTCGCTCATCCCGTCCCTGAAGGTGCACATCTCCTTCGTGCAGACCGACGTGAAGGCGCCAGGGAAGAAGGCGAGGACGACCTTCTTGCCCTTGAACTCGCTCAGCCTCCTCAGCTTCCTGTCCTGGTCGAAGAGCTCGAAGTCCGGAGCCCTGTCACCCACCTTGACGGTCACGCCCGCCCATCGAGGGCTGAGGATATCAACTCAACCCCAGCACGCACTTTCACGACCTGAGGCCCAGATAGATCCTTCCCAGCTCCCTGTTCTCGAGGAGGTCACGGGCTGGGCCGTCGTAGATGAGCTGACCGCTGACGAGGAGCTGCGCCCTGTCGCCGTGCTCGAGGGCCCTCAGCGCGTTCTGCTCCACCAGCAACACGGTGATCTTAAGGTCGTCCCTCAGCCTCACGATCTGCTCGAGGACTAGCTTCGCGAACTTCGGCGAGAGGTTCGCCGTTGGCTCGTCGAAGAGCATCACCTTAGGCCTCCTGATCAGGGCCATGGCCATCGCGACCAGCTGGCGCTCGCCTCCGCTCAGGGATCCGGCCTTACGGCTCCAGTACTTCTCGACAACGGGGATGAAGGACTTGACCTCCTCGACCCTCTCAGCGGCGAGGTCCCTCGGCATGCCGTAGGTCGCCATCATGACGTTCTCCCTGACAGTGAGGTTGGCGAAGACGTTGTCGGTCTGTGGGAGGTACGCTATCCCGAGTCTGGAGACGAAGTGGGGAGGTTTCCCGGTGATGTCCCTTCCATCGAAAACGATCCGGCCCTTGAAGACCTTCGTCAGACCGAAGATCGTCTTCAGCAGCGTCGACTTCCCGGAGCCGTTGGGTCCTACGATGGCCGTTATCAGGTCGCGGTGGTAAGTGGTCGTTATGCCGAAGAGGACGTGGAGCGGCCCGTAACCGGCCTCCAGGTCCTGGATCGATATCACGTCAACCACCCAGGTACGCCTCTATCACCTTCGCGTTCTCCAGAACCTCCGACGGCCTCCCCTCAGCGATGACCCTGCCGTTGAACATGGCGTAGCAGTGCTCCGTGTACTTCATCGCCAGCTCCAGCCTGTGCTCCACGATCAGGAAGGTCACGCCCAACCTGTCCCTGATCCTCACGAGGTTCGAGAAGAGCTCCTCGGCGAGTGCGGGGTTGACGCCTGCGGCCGGCTCGTCGAGCAGGAGGACCTTGGCTCCGCTCATCAGCGCCCTCGCTATCTCCAGGAGCTTCATCTGGCCCCCGCTGAGCTTGTAGGCCTCCGCGTCCCAGAGGTGGTCCAGCTTGACGAGCTCCAGTATCCTGAAGGCCCTCTCCACCAGCTCCTCCTCGTACCTCAGCCACGCAAGCCTTTTGAGGATCGAGCTGAGGAAGCCCTCGCCAGGGTTGGAGCCGTCCGCCACCATCACGTTCTCCAGGACGCTCAGCCTGAGGAAGGGCTGGGGTATCTGCCAGGTCCTGAGGACACCCAACCGGTAGATCTCGTGGGGAGGCTTCCCGGTGATGTCCTTTCCGTCGAGGAGGATCTTCCCTGAGTCGGGCTTGAGGACGCCGGAGATAACGTTGATCAGCGTCGTCTTCCCTGAACCGTTGGGGCCTATCAGCAGCGACATCGAAGAAGGTCTCACCTCCATGTCCACTCCGTCGAGCGCCCTAAGTCCTCCGAAGGTCTTGACGACTCCCCTGACCGTTATGCCGATCCCAGCCATAGCCGAATCCCTGCTGTGGTTGCTGGAAAAATGTGGGGAGAAGAGGATAAAAAGTTCACCAACCGTTTGCGGCGCTACAGCGAGAACCCTGGAGACCAGGTGAAGACTCCAGTTGCGAAGCTGTAGACTCCTGCCTTCACCCACTCGTACTTGTCGCCGACCCTTTGGACGACCCAGAGGTCGTAGTCGGCACCGGCGAGGTCACCGGCCTTGTTGAGGATTACGGGCCCTATCGAGCCGTAATAGCTCCTCGCGACCTCGGGCATCACCTTCCTGATCAGGTCGGCATCGACCTTCTGGACCTGCAGCAGCGTCAGGGCGTAGACCCAGAGGATGTCGTATGCAGCGTAAGCATAAGAGTCCGGCTCCCTGCCCAGCTTCTGCTTGACGTAATCCCTCACCCTCTTCGACTTCTCGTTCTCTGACGGCGCGAAGATCGGGTTCACCCACTTAGTGTCTGCAACGAACTTCGCCGCCTTCGGGTCCTGGAGGATCTCCGCCAGCTGCGCGGTGCCGTCGCTCCCGAACCACCTCACCTTCGCCAGGTCAGGATAATCGGCAGCGGCGCTCATGAAGGCGACAGCTTCGCCGAAGGCGACGTACTCGATGAAGATCTTCTTCGGATCGACGCCCTGGTTGATCAGCTTCTTCACCGTGTCAGCGAGGGAGGCTACCTCTGCGGAGAACTCCTTCTTCTCGGGCGCATACCTGATCTCGCCAGCTATGGTGAGTCCAAGCTTCTTAGCCTCATCGCTGGAGGTCCTGTAAAGGCCGTCGCCCCAGGCATCCCCTCTCCAGACGTAGATGATGTGGGTCGCACCCAGAGCCTTCGCGAGCCTCGGTCCGATCGGGCCCTGGATGGTGTCGTCTGGGCAGAACCTCAGGACGAAGTCGTCAGGTATAGCAAGGTCCGGCGCCGTCGAGGACTGGCTCACCAGCAATATCTTGTTGGCGTCCGCGTAGCTCTTTATCCTCCTGATCTCGGCGCTGGTCTGAGGACCTACTATCAGCGTTATCCCCCTCGCGTGGAGGCTCTTCAGCTTTGCGTCAGCCGTCTCCGGCTTGGTCTCGGTGTCCTCGATTACCAGCTTGATGGTGAACCCGGCTCCTATTGTCTTCAGGTAGTCGTTAATCTCTTGAAGGGCCAGCTCCAGGGCAGCCCTGCTGTTCTCACCGTAGGAGGCGAGGTCGCCCGTCAGCGGAAGGAGCGCTCCTATTGTTACCTCGCCCGTGAGACCGGCTGCGACGGTCCTCGTTACGGTTACAGTCGGTCCTGGCGCGGTTACGGTCACTGTGGCTCCACCAACCGTCACCCGCTCCGTCACCCTGACGGTCTCCGTCCTTGCAGGAGCCACAGCCGGCCCTAAAGCGAAGGCGCCTACCGCCAGCCCTACCACCAGCAGCACCACCGCAAGCCCAGCGGCCGCAGCAGTGGAGATTCCGAACGCATTTCTTGCCGATCTCATTGCAATAGGATCCACTATTGACCGGTATTTAAGAAGTGCTCCCAATCTTCACGGTTCGGTATAGAATCTGACCGGAATCAATTTTATAACGGGTCGATCAAGCTGGAGCTACGTGGTCGTCGACCCGCTGGTGAGGGACGCGGTGATCTACGCGAGCACCCTATCGATGCTGAGCCTGGGCCTCACGCTCACCTATCTGACCACTAAGGTCCCGAACTTCGCCCACGGAAGCCTAGCCACGATAGGTTCCTACACGCTCCTGACCTTCACCTCTGTCCTGAAACTGAACGCATACCTCTCGATACCGTTCGCCTTCCTGATCTCGGGAGGTGCCTCGGCAGCGTTCTACCTGCTCGCACTCAGGCCGCTCATCAACAGGGGCGCAGGGCTCCTCCACCAGATGATAGCGACGATCGCCTTCGAGCTGGTCCTGATCGCCTCGCTCAACATCTACGCCGACCTGATAACCAGGACCTTCAGGGTCCAGTCGAGGGACGTGCTCCTTCGGAGGTTCGACGTCCAGATCGAGGGCTTGGGACCTGGCGTCTTCCTGGCCTCGGTGGTCTTCGTGGCCGTAACGCTGGTAGTTCTCGTGCTGCTCCTCCACAGGACCAGGTTCGGCGTAGCGATGAGGGCAGCGATAGAGAACCCGATGCTGGCCGGAACGCTCGGCGTGAACGTCAAGTTGGTCTACCTCTTCTCCTGGTTCCTCGCTGGTGGCCTCGCAGGGGTCTCGGGGGTCCTACTGGGCCTCCACTACCAACAAGACCCGGCCTTCGGCTCGAGGATGCTGGTCAGCATCTTCGCCTCGAGCATACTCGGGGGCCTCTCGAGCATCTACGGCGCCGTCCTCGGAGGCTACATGATAGGGCTTGTCGAGGTCTTGGGCATCTTCCAGCTCTCGAGGGTCGTGGGAGGATGGATACTGCCCTACAGGATCATCTTCCCCCTGCTGATCATGGCCGTAACCTTGCTCGTCTTCCCCAGGGGCCTATCAGGCCTGCAGCTGTCCGGGATCGTCTCGAGGCTGAGGAGAGGGGGTGGTGCGACGCCGTGATAGAGTTCGAGGCACTTAGGTCGGCCTACATCTTCCTCGTCAACCTGCTAGCCTTCCTGGCGATCTACCTCATCGTCAACCTCTCGCTCGAGCTAGAGTACGGCAAGGCCGGGATTCCGAACTTCGGGAAGGTGCTGAGCGTCGCTGCAGGGGCCTTCGTCGCCGGCTCCATCCCCGGCAGGCTCCTTGCGCAGATGTTCAACGTCTACGGCGGTGTCGCAGGGATAACCGACCCGGTCGTTGCGGAGTGCATCAGGGGCCTCTCGCCCCAGAAGCCCGCCATCCTCGAGAGGATGGAGTACATCGAGGACAACGTCGTGATCGTCACCTGCGTCAATAGGGTCCTAGCCGCCAACCCGGCGCTCTCGTTCGGGATGTTGGCCCTCACGTTGTTGGTGGCTGCAGCGGTCGGAGCGGCCCTCGGGCTCGTCGCGTCTTACCCAGCCCTCAGGCTGAAGGAGGACTACCTCGCGATGACGTTGTTGGCCTTCGGCGAGTTCCTCACGGCTATCGGTTACTACACGAGGGACATCGTGGGAGGAACGCTGGGCGTCAGCGTGATCGATCCTTTCGGATGGGTCGGAGGCGAGCTCAGGTACCTCACCGCTACCATCATCATCGCCGTCGTTGCGTTTTTCGTGGTCCTCTACGTCCGTCTCGTCTCAAGATCTCCGCTCGGCAGGGCCCTCAGGGCGATGAGGGATCAGGAGGTCGCGGCGGAGGTGCTGGGGAAGGACACGGTGGCGCTGAGGAGGAACGTGCTGATGGTGAGCTCGGCCATCGCGGCGATCGGAGGCTCCCTCTGGGCTCTCTACGCAGGAGGAGTCATAGCGACAGCGTACGACAGGGCCACGTGGACCTTCCTTCCATGGGTCATGGTGATACTCGGAGGAGCGGGGAACGAGCTGGGCGTCCTGATCGGAACCGCCGTCTACGTCTCAGCACGGATGCTTATCGACCAGTACAAGGGCCTCCTCGAGCCCGTTCTGCCGTTCAGCGTGATCTGGCTCGACAGGCTCCTGATGGGCATCGTGCTGATCCTCATCTTGCTGGCGAGGCCCCAGGGAATACTGCCGGAGAAGCCGGTCTACCCGCTGGGCAAAGCGAAGGTCAGGAGGATCGTGGAGGCCGTCAGGGCGAAGGCGAGGTCCTGAGGTGGAGCCCAAGCCCAAATACCTGCATGTGCCTGTGGGAACCCGATGGCCGAGCGCGCTGAGTTCCTAGTAGTGGGCGGAGGCTCGACTGGAACAGCGATCGCCTACTACCTCTCGCTCGTCGCAGGTAAGGGCGTTGTGCTGCTCGAGGCCAACAGGATAGGTTCAGGGCAGACGGGTTACTCGACCGCGATCATCAGGCTCCACTACAGCACGCCGGAGGTCGCGAGGATGGCTCTCGAGAGCTACAGGGTCTTCGACCGGTTCGAGGACTTGGTGGGAGGGAGCTGCGGCTTCAGGAGGGTCGGGTTTTTCCTCGCGGTCCCCGAGAAGCTGAAGGATGGGCTGGAGAGGAACGTCTCGATGCTCCGTTCGTTGGGCGTTGAGACCTGGGTCGTCGTGCCTGAGGAGCTGAAGGACCTGATGCCTTGGGTCGACGTGAAAGGCATCGCAGCAGCCGCCTACGAGCCCGGTTCCGGTTTCGCAGAGCCCACCGAGACGGCGCTGTCCTTCGCGAAGGCAGCTGCTGAGAACGGAGTCCGTGTCGTAGAGGGCGAGAAGGTGACGAAGGTCGTCGTCGAGGGAGGTGAGGTGAGAAGGGTGCTGACGGAGAAGGGCGAGTACGTGCCTGGAACTCTCATCCTGGCCACCGGAGTCTGGACCCAGCAGCTAGCCTCTACCTTCGGGAGGACCGTACCGATGAAGGTGCTGAGGGAGGAGATAGGTGTATTCACGCGCCCCGATGACTTCAGGGGAGAGCATCCGGTCTTCGCGGACCTCGGCTCCGACTTCTACATGAGGCCCCACGGCGACGCCGAGACCTACGTCGGATCGATTGAGCCGCCACCGACAGCGCTCGCCTCTCCTGACGAGGGAGGGAGGCCCATCTCGAGGGAGACGTACCTGGCCTACCACGAGAGGATATCGAGGAGGTTCCCGGCCTTCGAGAGGTCTCCGTATCAACCTAAGGGTTGGACAGGGCTTTACGACGTGACGCCGGACTGGCATCCGGTGATCTGCAGGGACCCCGAGGTCTCCAACCTGATATGGGCTTTCGGGCTCAGCGGCCACGGCTTCAAGCTCGCACCAGCGATAGGGATGTCGGTCAGGGACCTGGCCCTCGGGAAGAAGCCCGAGTTCTTCGAGCCCGATCACTTCTCAATAGACCGCTTCGAGAAGGGGAGAAGCATCAGCACCACCTACGGGATAGGTGTGGTCTCCTGAGGAAGGGAGGGCTTGAGGCTGAACGTCCACCTGATCGAGGGAGCGCTCGCCGGGATCTTCTTCGGGACCTCTGCCGTCTTCATCAGGCTGATGCCCGAGCTCTCGGCCACGTCGATCGCCTTCTTCAGGCTCGGCCTCTCCGCCATCTTCCTGGCCGTCGGGCACACCTTGCTGAAGGGTAACGCACCACGGCCGTCTAACGTGGGAGCGAAAAGGCTCATCGCGATGGGGGTGCTGCTGGGGCTCCACGTCCTGCTCTTCACGGCAGCCGTCAAGCTGACCGCTGTCCTCAACGCTGCGGTCCTCGTCAACACCACACCCGTCTGGGCCATAGCCATCTCCTACGCCCTCTGGAGGCACGTGCCTGACAGGACCGCGCTGCTCGGGACAGCCCTTGCCATCGCCGGCGTCACCGTCATCTCAGGCTCACAGCTCGCCTTCTCGCCCGGCAACATGATAGGTGATGCATTTGCCATGCTCTCAGCGGCCTCGTGGGCCCTCTACCTCGTCGTCGCCAAACCCGTCAGGCAATCGGGAAACCCGCTGGTCCTGCTTCCCTACGTCTACGGAACGGCCGCCTTGACGATCGCAGCCTCCTCGCCCACAACCGGTGAGGTCGTGAGGCTCCCCACTTCGACTGAGCTGCCACCGTTGCTGGGACAGGCCCTCCTCCCGACGACGCTCGGACACACCCTCCAATTCTCCTCGCTGAAGGGATTGACGCCCCACCAGGCCTCAACGTTGGCCCTCCTCGAACCTGTGGTGGCCTCTACGCTCGCAGCGGTCTTCCTCCAAGAGGTGCCCCGTCCCGAGTTGGTCGCAGGTGCGTCGCTCGTTATAACGGGCATTTACTTCGTGACCTCGAGGGTCCGGTGACGACCTCCACGTGAAGCGAGGTAGCTTCTAAGTTATTAACTGAGACATAAGCGGTTATACGCATGGAGTCTCAGGGGACTTCGGAGGTAATACAGATCGACAGGACCGTGCGCAAGTACTGGCGCGTGAAGGTGCCGAAGAAGATGGCGGAGGGCGCCGTAGAGGCGGTGATAGAGCTGGGAGGGGAGAGGTGGGTCGTCCCGATAGACAGGTACGGACGGGTTTACGTGCCCTCTCAGCTGCGGGAGAACATCGGCAAGCACAAGTCCATCACCCTCCGGAGGGAGGGGAAGCAGGTCGTCCTCCGGCCGAGGCCCTTCTGAAAGCGCTCGCCCCTCATTTCTTTCTCAGCGCGGGAACTTCCCCCTCAACGCCAGAGCAATCAGGAGCGCGTTCCAAAGCAGCGTCAACACCAACCACACGATTATCCATCCCCTCCCGATGCCCTGCGACTGCTGGTGGAGGATGACGAAGATCAGAACCGGTAGGGCGAGGGCGATTGCCAGCTCCGTTGCCTTGACGAAGAGCTGAACGGAGCCCAAGGCTTCTACCTGAGGCATTTTGTGTTCGGAAATATCAGAACGACTTCCTCCTGAACTTCATCCTGACCTCCTTGATCTGCTCGGAAGGAGCGCGCATCAGATCCGCAAGCCTGTGGTTTTCCGTCTCCCTGATTCTCCTGGTCGTCGAGCCGAGCTCTTGAAGGGCCCTCGAAGCCTCCTCCCTGACGCTCTCCCTGATCGACCTGCTGACCCTGACGGCCTCGGCTATCATAGGCGACCTGACGACCTCCGACCTGAAGCCCCTCGCCCTCAGCTTCGTGTCGATCGAGAGCAAACCCGCCACCTAGATCGGGAAGAACTTGCTCAGGACCACCACGCCAACGATGAGGGCGATCCCCGCTATCAGGACGACCTCCGGCCTCAGCTTTAGGCCCTTACCCTCTTCCTCGAAGAACCTCAGGAGTCCTGCACCGGTCGCCGGCATAGGAGCCTCCCTTCTCCTTCTCGACATCCGAGACGCCTACACCCTCCGAGAATTAGAGTTTTCGTCCCGAAGGGACGGATCAGAGGACCGTTCGCTCACGCATGCCCAGCACCAGAACCCTGCTCGACCGACTTCCTCCTCCTTCTCCTCGGCTCCTCCGCTTCAGAGAACCAGAAGGGCCTGTCCTCGACCGAGACGGTCCTCGCGTAGAAGAACTTCATGTCGGTCACCCTGTCGGTGAACTCGGCGTCCTCTTTTCCCTCCGATGCGATGTAACGGATGAAGCCAGCATGGGGTGCGCCGTCGAGCTCGACGTAGATGAAGACCGGAAGGGCGCTGGCCTCGTAGTAGTCGTAAAAGGGCATGAGCACTCCCAGGACGGACCTCCCGTTCAGGTCGAACCTCAGGATGGGAGGTTGCTGGCCGTCGTAGGAGGCGACCACGAGGAGCCTCAGCAGGGATGGCAGGTTCGAGGTCTTCGTCAGCACAGGCATCTCGACGTGGGGTCTCGCCTTGCCGGAGATCGCTTCGACGAGGAACCTCGGAGGCTGATCGAGCTCGACCACCGGCGCGTAAAGGAACTTGGGGTCGTCGTTCTGCCTCGTGAAGAAGACCTCCTCCCGGTCGATGTAGCGGTAAGCGACATAGGCCTCGACCGATTCGCCCTCCGGCAAAGTCGTGTAGAAGAAAATAGGGAGGCTCCTCTTCCAGTAAGGTATCGAGTACATCGCTCCCAGGATCTTCGTCCGCCTGTGAACGAAGTGCCAGTAGAAGGTCTGCTGCTCCGTTCCGACCAGCGTCAGCCTCGCCAGGTTCAGGAGGTCCCTCACCCTCATCGCGACCGGCGGCTTCAGCCTCAACGCCGATCCCAGCACCCCCATCACTCCGTTCTCAGCGCTCCGCATATAACCCATCTCCCTCTTCAGCGACATCGCGACGCCATCGCCCTTCGCACTCGGTTAATGGGGGCCCGTCCACAGGAAGCGCCACTATCGTGGGATTGCTGGGGCCATGCAGGGGACAGATCGCTCACCTGACGAGCGGTATGGACCTAAGGGCCGCCTCGGCCGCAGCGAGGAAAGGCGACGGGTAGATCCCTATCACGATCGCGGCCACGGCCAGAAGCACCATCGGGAGGAGCATCGAGAAGCCCGGCTCCTTCGCGGCTTTCGGGTTGGCCCTCTGCGGCGGCTTCAGGAAGATGGTCTGGATAACGCGGAGGTGGTACATCGCACCTATCAGCACGTTCAGCACCATCACCACGGCGAAGGGCCAAAACGGTGAGGCGAGGGCACCCGCTATGATGATGTACTCGCTGACGAAGGCGTTCAGCCCCGGGACGCCTGCGAGGCTCAGCGCGCCAACTGTATAGGTTATGCCTGTGACAGGAAGATGCTTGCCGGCACCGGAGAGCTCTTCGAGGCTCCTCGTGTGGAACGTGTGGATGAAGGATCCGGCAGAGAGGAAGAGGAGGGCCTTGGCCACCGCGTGGTTAAGCACGTGCAGGACGCTCCCGACGAGTCCGAGCTGGTTGCCGAGGGAGATGCCGAAGACGATGTAACCGATGTTGGCTATGCTGCTGAAGGCCAGCAACCTCTTGATGTCGTCCTGAAGGGCAGCCATGAGGTTCCCGACCGTCATCGTCACGATCCCCAGCATCAGGAGCCCCATCTGCCATCCGTACTGCTCGAGGGGGAAGACGTTCAGGAGGAGCCTGAGCATCCCGTAGACTCCTGTCTTGATGACGACGCCTGAAAGGAGGGCGCTGACGGGCGAGGGAGCAGCAGGGTGGGCGTCGGGGAGCCAGAAGTGGAAGGGTGCCACAGCTGCGTTCACCGCAAGCCCACCTATGACGAACGCGAAGGCCGCGACAGACCACGTCTCCCTCGATGCGGCCCCTGAGGCGAGGACGCTCCTCATCCCTGCGAAGGTGAGGTCGCCCGAGAGGCCGTAGAGGAGCGAGATGCCGAAGAGGAGAGCCGCAGAACCGGTCGAGCTCATGATCAGGTACTTCAGCGACGCCTCGACGGCCTCCCACTCCCTGTAGTTGAAGGCGACGAGAAGGTAGGAGCCGAGGCTCATCACCTCCCAGTAAACGAAGAAGGAGATCGCGTCGCCGGCATAGAAGACGCCCAGCATGCCTATCGCGAGGACGAGCAGCAGCGAGAAGTACTCGGTGTGGCGCTCGCCGATGTAACCTGCGGAGTAGATCGAGGAGAAGACGAAGATCGCCAGGACCACGAGCGAGATGAAGTTGGACAGCTGGTCGATCACTACGACCGAGCCGGGAATGCCCGCTTTCGGACCGAAGGACGCGCTGTATCCGTTCAGGAACTGGACGAGCGTGATGTAGAAGGAAGCGATGAACGCGACCGTGGAGGTCACCGATGACGTGTATCTGCTCCAGACCCTGCCGGAGACCGAACCTATGACGAGGGTTGCCAGGGCGCCGAAGATCAGCACCTCCAGCTGGTCGGGCAACGGAAGCAGCCACATCTTCCGCCCGGAACCTGAAGGCTCATCTGAAAAACCTGATTTGCTGCATCGGCAAGGCCGGACCGGAGAGGCTGATATTCGCGGAACCGAAGGAATTCGGGGTTGCTGGCCGACGCGGCCTTCAAGGTCCTCGGGCTGATGCCGCCGGAGACGGCCCACTCGCTCGGCCTGAGGGCGCTCAGGTTCTTGCCGGACCTTTCCTTCGAGGATCAGTCCCTTGAGGTCGAGACGCCTCTGGGCAGGCTCAGGAACCCCCTCGGCCTCGCGGCCGGGTTCGACAAGACCGGAGGACATGCCCGCCATCTGGTCAAGCTGGGCTTCGGTTACGTCACGGTGGGGACCTTCACCGCACAGCCGAGGCGAGGTAACCCGAGGCCGAGGCTCGCGAGGTCACCGGAGGATGGGGCGCTGGTCAACGCGATGGGCTTTCCGAACCCTGGAATACGAGAGGCTGTCAGGAGGCTCTCTGGCCTGAAGGCGAGGGAGGTTCCGCTGGTGGTCAGCATCGGAGCCGTCGAGATAGACGAGATGCTCGAGTGTTACAGGATGGCGCAGGAGGTCGGTGACGGTGTGGAGGTCAACGTCTCTTCGCCCAACACACCCGAACTCAGGAGCTACCTCTCCGGAACGAAATTCAGGGACCTCGTCGATGCGCTCAGGCCGCTCATGAAGAAGCCTACGTACCTGAAGGTCCATCCTCCGATCGAGGGGCTCTGGGACTCGGTCCTCAAAGCGGTCAAGGTCTGGCTCGACGCCGGGTTCACGGGCGTCACAGCGATCAACACTGTCCCCGTCGAGGACAGACGCCTCTCCACGGGAAGGGGAGGTCTCAGCGGCAGGCCGCTCTTCCCTCTGATGCTCAAGGCCGTCCGAGAACTCAGGGAGACGTTCGGCTGGGATTTCGCGCTGAACGCTGTAGGAGGCATCTTCACCGGCCGCGACGCCTTCGAGGCCCTCGCTTCAGGTGCCGACACCGTCCAGATCTACACGGCTTTGGTATACCGGGGTCCCTACGCGGTCCGGAGGATCCTCGAGGAGCTCGTCCTCGAGCTGAGGTCGAGGGGCTTTAGCACGGTCGCCGATTTGAGGAGGTGGTGGGGCTGACCAGCTGAAGCGCCCTCCCAGGAAAAATATTTATGCTGTGCGTTTTGAAGTGAA
>JAVVHL010000007.1:0-22130 GCA_032249575.1 Candidatus Calditenuis sp.
ACAGGCGGAAGGGAGGCGATAGAGCCCCGCTTGAAGGGCCCCCTGCTCCGGCCCTCCTCATCGGTCACGGACGGGTAGTCCTCCGTGAAGACCAGCAGGACGTTCCCTCTCCTGTAGACCTTGCCCCTCAGGTCCAGATCCTCCACCGCTTGGGAGATCAGGTCCCTGTAGGCCTCGAGCGAGACCCTGAGGTCCTGGAGAAGCTGGGCCTCGAAGGGCAGGGCGTTCTCGAGCGTCCCGCCGCGGAGCGCCGCGCCCACTATCTTCTCGAGCCTCTTCTCGAGGATTTCCGAGAGCAAACTCTTCAGGACCTCCAGCTCCTTCTCGCGGATGCGGTGGTGGAGCGAGCCCTTCTCGGCCGTCATCCTGATGGCCCTCCTGAGCTCTCTGGCGTAAGACGCCAGCTGCTCCAGCAGGTCCTCGGGCATCTTGGCCAGCGTCTGGGACCCGAGCTCCTCGGCGTGGACCCTCAGCAACCTCTCGTAGACCATTTCCTCACTGGTCGCCATTGGCTGCAGTTTTCCGAGGGCGAATATCGATATTCCCTCGAGGTGAGCCCAGCGTATTGGTATGTTGATATGTAGGGCATGGGGTTTGGCGGCGGCATGGGGCTGGAGGAGGAGGTCGGCAGGATCGCGGTCAAGACGCGGGGAAGGGAGGCGGGGCTGAAGTGCGTCATCGTGGACCTCGACAAGGAGGACGGGTTCGTCGTCGTGACGGGCCCGAAGGACGTCTCGGGCGTCAGGAGGAGGAGGGTCAACGTTCTGCACCTGGCCTTCACTCCCCACAAAGTTAGGATCAGGCGCGGCGCGACGGACGAAGAGGTGAAGAAGGCGCTGGAGGAGGCCGGGCTCCTCGACTACGTCAGATCTAAGGTGAGGGCGGAGGCGCGGTGACGGTGCTGAGGTTCGTCCACTCCGACCCCTTCAGGGAAAGGGAGAGGGAGACGGTGAGGGTCCGCGAAGCTACGACCGACGAGAGGTACGGGAAGAGGCCTGAGGAGAGATCGGTGGAGGACCTTCTCCGATTCGGGTACATAGCGGTCGACAAGCACTCGGGGCCTACAAGCCAGGACGTCGTCTCTTCGGTCAGGAGGGTCTTGGGTGCGGAGGAGGCCGGTCACGGCGGGACCCTCGACGCCGTGAGGGCGGGGGAGATCCCGCTGTAACCGGAGTGCTGCCGGTGCTGCTCGGAAGGGCGACGAGGCTGACGCAGGCCGTCACTGGCCTACCGAAGGAGTACGTGGGCGTGATGAGGCTGCACGGCGACGTGAGGGACGAGGAGCTGGCCGAGGCGCTCTCGAAGTTCGTCGGCGAGATCTACCAGACCCCACCAGTCAGGTCCAGGGTCGCCAGGAGGCCGAGGCTCAGGACCGTCTATGAGCTGGAGGTCATCGAGAGGGAGGGGAGGGACGTCCTGTTCAGGGCCGTCGTCAGCGGAGGGACCTACGTCAGGAAGCTCTGCCACGACATCGGTCTCCTCCTGGGAACGGGCGCGCACATGAGGGAGCTGAGGAGGACCCGTGTCGGAAACCTCCACGAGTCCCAGTCCCACAACCTCCTCGAGATCTACGCCGCCGTTAGGGCCTACTCGGAGGGCGACGAGGGATGGCTCAGGTCGATCCTGAGGAACCCTGAGGAGCTGGTGGCGCACTTGCCGAGGGTCGAGGTCCTCGACACGGCCGTAGACGCCATTTGCCACGGAGCACCACTTGCAACTCCAGGCGTCGTGAGCTATGACAGGTCCATCGAGAAGGGCGACCTTGTCGCTATGTTCACGCTGAAGGGCGAGCTGGTGGCCCTGGGGAGGGCCGAGAAGTCGGCGCTGGACTTCGACGAGGGAGGAGTCTTCGTCAGGACCGACGTCGTCTTGATGGAGAGGGGCACATACCCTCCGTTTTGGAAGGGGCGCTTCAGAGGACCGGTATCTGGAGAACGCGCATCCTGACCGCTGAGCCGCTGGAGGCACCGATAAGAGAGCGCCATCAAGAACAACGCTTATCGTTTGGACGGGTAACGGAGTTGTAAAGGCCATGTCCTCTGAGGGCATCATGGGAGAGCCTCTGCCCTTCGACGAGAAGATAGTGCCGCCGGGCTACAGCCAGAGGGTCGTGGACCCCGAGGCCTATTTCGCGTTCCACAGGACGTCGGTAGCGGACGTCGAGGCCTTCTGGGGAAGGGTCGCTGAGGAGCTGGAGTGGTTCAAGAAGTGGGAGAAGGTGATGGTGCCGGGAGAGTACCCGAACGTCTACAGGTGGTTCGTCGGTGCCGAGACCAACATCTCCTACCTCTGCCTCGACCGTCACGTCAGGACGTGGCGCCGGAACAAGGTCGCAATAATCTGGGAGGGCGAGCCGGTGGACGAAAAGGGGAACCCGAAGGAGCGGAGGGTCCTCACTTACTTCGACCTCTGGAGGCTCGTCAACAGGATCGCCTTCGCCCTCAGACGTCTCGGCGTCCGGAGAGGGTCCCGGGTGGCGATCTACATGCCGATGATACCGGAGCTGCCTGCTGTCATGCTGGCCTGCGCGAGGCTCGGTGCCGTCTTCACGGTCGTCTTCAGCGGCTTCACCAGCGAGAACCTGGCCGTGAGGATGAGGGACCTAGGAGCGCGGTTCCTGATAACGGCCGACGGCTTCTACAGGAGGGGACGCGTGATAGAGCTGAAGAAGGTGGCCGACGAGGCGGTCAACCTCTACGACGGCATAGAGAAGGTCGTCGTGGTCAGGAGGCTGATGGCGGATGTGCCGATGAAGGAGGGGCGCGATCTATTCCTCGACGAGCTCCTTGCGGGCGTCCCAGCGAACGCCTACGTGGAACCGGAGAGGATGACCTGCGATGAGCCCCTTTACGTCCTCTACACCTCAGGAACGACGGGAAAGCCGAAGGGCGTCGTCCACGACCATCACGGCTACTCGGTACTCCTGCACGCCACCATGAAGTGGGTCTTCGACATAAGGGACGACGACGTCTACTATTGCACCGCTGACATAGGATGGGTTACTGGACATAGCTACATCGTCTTCGGGCCTTTGATGGAAGGAGCTACGGTCGTGATGTACGAGGGGACACCCGATTACCCGGCGCCGGACAGGTGGTGGGCCATAGTCGAGCGTTACGGTGTCACGATACTTTACACGACGCCCACAGCTGTGAGGATGCTGATACGCTTCGGCGACGAGCACGTGAAGCGCCACGACCTCTCCACGCTCAGGCTGATCCACAGCGTCGGCGAGCCGATCAACCCCTCGGCCTGGAGGTGGCTGTACGAGGTAGTGGGAGGGAAGAGGTGCCCTGTTGGAAGCACTTGGTGGCAGACGGAGACTGGAGGCATCCTGATCAGCCACACACCCGGATTCATGCTCGTTCCCCTGAAGCCGGGCACTAACGGTCCGCCACTGCCGGGGATAGAGGTGGACGTAGTCGACGAGCAGGGAAGGCCCCTTCCGCCTGGGTCAAAGGGGTTCCTCGCGATCAAGAAGCCCTGGCCCGGAATGCTAGCCCCTCCAACCGGGTTGTGGGGCGACCCCGAAGGGTACAACAGGATCTACTGGTCCAGGTACCCGGGGATTTACTACACAGGCGATTACGCTGTTAGGGACAAAGACGGCTACATCTGGGTTGCGGGGAGGGCAGATGAGGTGCTGAAGGTCGCCGGCCACAGGATAGGAACCTACGAGCTGGAGTCGGCGCTGGTGGCACACGGGGCCGTCGCCGAGTCGGCCGTGGTCGGCGTTCCCGACGAGGTCAAGGGAGAGGCACCGGTGGCCTTCGTCGTCCTCAAGTCAGGGCACCAGCCTTCCGAGGAGCTGAAGGCCGACCTCGTCCGGTGGATAAGGGAGAGGTACGGGCCGATACTGGTGCCGAAGGAGGTCGTCTTCGTCAGGGCCCTCCCGAAGACCAGGAGCGGGAAGATCATGAGGAGGCTCTTGAGGGCGGTCCTGATGGGAGCACCGTTGGGCGACGTCACGACTCTCGAGGACGAGGCTACGGTCGAGGAGGTAAAGGCGGCGTACGAGGAGCTGAAGAGGCAGATCCGCTGAGCGGATGGTGCGGAAAGAGAGGTCGGCTGGATTCGTAGTCTTCACGGAGCGGGAGGACGGCAAGAGGCTTTACCTCTTGTTACATTACCCGAGCGGACATTGGGACTTCCCTAAGGGGCACGTTGAGGAGGGCGAGAGCGAGATCAGGGCCGCGCTCAGGGAATTGAGGGAGGAGACTGGCCTCACGGACGTCGAGGTCGTCTTCGGCTTCAGGAAGGAGATCAGCTACTTCTTCACTGAGGCTGGGGAGAGGGTTCTCAAGACCGTTGTCTACTATCTTTGCAGATCCAAAACAACCGAGATCAAACTCTCTTACGAGCACAAGGGCTACGAGTGGTTGCCCTACGAGGCCGCGCTATCCAAGATCAAGTTCAGGACCTCGAAAGAGGTTCTCGAGGCGGCCGAGAAGTTCCTGGCATCTCAGAGGACCTGAGATCCCTCGGCGATGTCCCTCTCAGGAACGAGCGGTACGACCTCGTTCTCGTCCTTCATCGCGGCCAGGATCATGCACTCGGAGACTAGTCCCCTGACCTTCTTCGGCTTGAGGTTCGTCACGAACGCGAACTTCCGTCCGAGGAAGTGCTCGGGCTGGTATAGGTGGCCCAGACCAGTGAGGGCCTGCTTCCTGACGCCTCCGAAGTCGACGGTCAGACGGATCAGCCTGTCGGTCCCCTGAACCCTCTCGGCCTCCACCACCTTCCCTATCCTGATGTCGACCTTCCTGAACTCCGAGATGTCGATCTGCTCCTGCACATCGGACCGGAACCTCCCAGCATGATATATGTTAAGCGGTGGATTCGGCCCTGAAGAGCTGCCCTTAGGTGTCTCCGTGGGTCGGGGGCACTCGATGCCTGCTGACGGTGGGTCCGGTGTCCCGCATCGCACCGGTTCGGCGGAGAAGCTTTAACCAGGAGCATCGTGGGTCATCTACGAGTTGTCGTTCAGGTTGACGAGGGAGGTGGCCGCGGGGAACCCGACGATCGTGGCGCTGCCGGACGTGGGGCTGGTGGGCGTCATAGCGGCCTCCTTCATGATCTCCAGCTCGAGGAGCGAGGTGGTAGGTAGCATAGAGCTCGAGGACCAGCCGCCGATAGCCGTGATCCAAGAGGGAAGGGTTCTGGACCCGATCAGGATCTACGAGGTGAGGAACGAGCAGGGGCCGAGCTTCAACGCGGTCTACTCAGACATACCTGTGCCTCCTATGTTGGCTTGGCAGATATCAGAGGCGATAATGGACTTCGCTGGCAGCGTGGGGTCGAAGGAGCTTTTGGTGCTGGGAGGTCTGCCCGAGCCCAACAGGATCAACATCGATAAGCCCAGGGTCTTCGTCGTCTCGAGCGATCCCGAGTACACTGCGAGCGTTGCACAGAGGGCTGAGGCCGAGGTCTTCGAGACGGGATACGTCACCGGTCCGAACGCGGCGCTCCTGAAGCTGGGGAGGGAGAGGGGGATCAGGGTCCTCCTCGTTCTGGCCCAAGCCCACCTCAACTACCCGGACCCTGGAGCATCTGCTGAGGTGATAGCCTTCGTCAACAAGGTCTACGGGACAGCGTATAACGTCCAACCGTTGATCGAGCAGGCCGAGTCGATCAGGCTGCAGCTGAGGGACCTCATGAGGAGGACCGCAGCTTCCCTTTCAAGGGGACCGAAGGGGCTGGAGCTGGAGGCGCCTCCGGGCTACATCAGGTGACGATCGCCTTGACCTCTTTGTAGATCGAGCGGTAGTATAGGAGAACGCCTGCGACGAAGGTCCCCGTCATTATTGTCAACGAACCGATCAGGATTGCGGGATTGAAGGAGAACGTCACTGCGGACTCCAGGATCGTCGTCACTACTGCGGCGTTGATCGCGAAAAGCAGGAAGAGAGTCAGCGGAAGGGCCACGAAAACCCTGTCGATGTACTCCCTCCTCTTCTCTTTGTCCGCGACCTTGCCGAGGAGCAGCGTGAGGCCTGGGAGGTTGATCAGATACGGGTAGTTGTTAAGGATCTTGTGCCTGAAGATGACGAAGGTCGTGACGAGCAACGCGACCGCAAGCCACGTACCGGTCATGACAGTTATGGGCATGAGCAGCCTCGTTTTCGGCCCGATGATGGGCTGCCCGTCAGGTCCGAAGCTCACGGCCACATTCTCAGGGAGGGCGTTGTAGCGGTCCAGGGCGTACACGGTCACCGCCACGTTTAGGACCCATCCGATCACCAACAGTGCGGCCATGTAACGACCCGGACCGCCCATGTTCCGCACCTCGGAGAAAAACCGTGGATCCTGCTCTTGAACCTGCTCAGGGTGTTCTTCAGCCGGGCGTCGAAGAGGTGAGGATCGACCTGACTCGGTCCTCGCCGAACCTGCTGATTCTATAGGTCCCGGTCTCCTCCCTGATCAGGAGGCCGTCCTTGGCCAGCTCGTTGATCCGGGCGACGACGCTGCCGTAGTTCACGGGGAAGCCGTCGTTCCTGAGGAACTCGTACACCTCCACCGGCTTCATCTCCCTCCTGCCCTTCAACCCCATCGCGAAGTATGTCAGGAGTATTTGGTCCTTCAGCGGGAGCCTCCTGACGGGCGTGCCCATGTGCGGTACCTCACCGGTCAGGTCGATCCAACCTTCGAGGTTCAGCTCGGCCTCGGCAACGGGTGCGGCGGTTTTGGCGAGCGCCTTGGTCAGTTCGACGACCTGCTCGTGGACGGACCTCAGCTGTTCAGGGTCGAGGGACCTGAGCTCTTCCGGAGTCATCTCCACCTCATACGACTGACCCTCCTTGAGCTGGAACCTGAGGCGCACGATCATCCTCCAATACACCTACAATACTACGAAAAGGCCGGCTGATAAACCTACCGCACCGTCGGCGACCGTGGGATCGGGCTAATATCCCGCACGTAGTAAGCGCGGCGGATGGACGTCTCAGAGGTCACGATCGAATCGGTCGAGACGGAGGAGAAGGTGAGCCTCTTCAGGGGAAAGGCGGTGGTCGACGGAGAGGTCGTCAGGTTCTCCGGGATAGCGGTCTACACGATAGGCGGGCCGACGGTCGGCATCAACCTCGAGCAGGAGGACGAGGCGCGGTTGCTGAGCGCGCTCGGCAGGGAAGGCGTCGACGCGCTGGTCGCTGAACTCCAGAGGAGGATCGTCGAGGGCGACTTCGTCGTGAGCGGCCCCGTGAGGATCAAGAGGCAACCGCTATGACCGAGGAGCTCGCTGTGGTCGAGGTCGTTCTGGACTGCTGGGATGCGGTGAAGGAGGGAGACTTCGGCAGGTTGGCCTCGCACTACGACCCCGAGCGTTTCACGCTCTTCAGCGAACATCCGCCCCACGGGCTGGAGCGCGGGGAGAGGGCGTTGCTGATCAAGAGGGGCCTCATCACACAGGTCTCAGGCATAGAGGTCGGGCTGGACGGGATCGAGGCGAACGTCTTCGGCGACGTGGCGGTGGTAACCTACACGGTCAGCTACAAGGGGATGCTCGTCTACCAGTATCGGTTCGAGGGGCAACTGATCTCGGTGACGGCCTTCTGCACCACGGTCCTCGTCAGGCAGCAGGACGGCTGGAAGATCGTCCACGAGCACTTCACTAGGCTTCCGGAAGGCAGCGACCTCACCTCTCGGTCAGCCACCTGATCACCTCCTCTGGCTCCTCAGTCTCGACGAAGACGTCTATCCAGCCTATCTCCGGCAGCTCGTCCAGCTCGAGGAGTGAAGCTGTGCCCACGTAGGCCGCCTGCTTGCTGAGCATGAAGTGGACCAGCTTCTCGCCGGAGAAGCCGCGCATGATCCTCTCCGCCGCGGCCCTCACCTTCCTCCTCCTCAGGTTCTCCTTCAGGTAGCTGAGGGAACCCAACTCCTCGGATTCGCCCTCGATCAGCTGTCGCTGGCCGACGCTCTTGAGCTCGAACCGGATGGTCGGGAAGAGCTTGGCGAGGGCCCTCATCACCTTCTCCGGGTCCTCGGTCGATTTCAGCTCGGCGACCACCCTCACCCTTACCCTCATCCCGCATTTCAACCGTCCTCGACGCTTTCAACCCTGTCTGCTCCGAAAGACTCGATTACGTGGGAAGCAATCGGATTGAAATACGAGCATAACGGTGTTATGGCGACATGGGCGCTCAGGCGATAAGCTTCGACTACAGCAAGTACAACTTCAGGGACGAGGTCCAGCCGGTTTACAGCACCAAGCCAGGTCTCTCGGAGGAGGTGGTCGACGAGATCTCGAGGCTTAAGGACGAGCCGGAGTGGATGAGGAGAAGGAGGCTCGAGGCCTACAGGATATTCCTGCAGAAGCCGATGCCGACGTGGGGAGCTGACCTGAGCTCTCTCGACTTCCAGAAGATGAGGTATTACGTGAGGCCGACCGAGGGGAAGTACAGGAGCTGGGAGGAGGTCCCGGAGTACATCAAGCGGACCTTCGAGAGGCTCGGGATACCTGAGGCAGAGCGGAAGTTCCTGGCGGGTGTAGGCGCGCAGTACGACTCGGAGGTCGTCTACCACAACGTCCGGAGGGAGCTGGAGAAGCTCGGCGTGATCTTCTGCGACATGGACACTGCGGTCCGCGAGTACCCTGAGATCGTCAGGAGGTACTTCGGCACCGTCGTCCCTGCCGACGACAACAAGTTCGCCGCGCTGAACACCGCGGTCTGGAGCGGAGGATCCTTCGTCTACGTGCCGGAGGGCGTTGAGGTCGAGTTCCCTCTTCAGGCCTACTTCAGAATCAACGCTGCCAACATGGGACAGTTCGAAAGGACCCTGATCATCGCTGAACCTTACAGCAAAGTACATTACATTGAGGGGTGCCTTCCGGGCGACGAGCTTGTGCTGAAAGGCGACACCGTGAAACCCATCAGCGAGCTGATGCCCGGTGAGATCGTTCTCAACGGAGCTGGCGAAGAGACGGTGGTCAGGGCCGTCAGGATCAGGGACTATGAGGGCGAGCTGGTCGAGATAGTTCCCCTGTCACCCGGCAACGCGTTCCGTCTAACACCGGACCATCCGGTGCTGGTGGTGAGACGGGAGCAAGTGGCCGTCAGGAGGAGGCGCAGGTACAGGCTCGTCGAGACGGACTCTAAGAAGTTCGAGGGAGTAAGGCCGGAATACGTCCCGGCGGGCGAACTCCGCGAGGGCGACTTCCTGGTGTATCCGGTGAACAGGGAGGTGGAGGACGATCCGAGGTTCACCGAGGACGTCTTGAAGCTGCTCGGTTACTACCTCGCTGAGGGATCGGCCTTCATACACAAGTCATTGGGGGTGCCTGTTGTCGAGTTTTCCTTGGGGGCAGATGAGCAGGACATCGTCGAGGAGATAGCTGCATTGATAGAAAAGATTTCGGGGAAGAGGCCCTCTGTTATAAGCTACCGGGAGAGGAAGTCGGTAACAGTCGTGACCTATTCCAAGACCGTCTATGACCTCTGCGTCAACGAGTGTCCCGGTCACTCGCACGATCGCGCACTCAGCCGGCGGATCATGAGGCTCCCACCGGAGAAGCAGAAGGTGCTGCTGGAGGCCTACCTGAAGGGTGACGGGAGCGTCTACGTGAAGGGCAGGAAGCTGGTGAGGGCTTCTACCGCCTCCAAGACGCTCGCCTTCCAGCTCCAAGAGATGCTGGCCAGGCTGGGCATCTTCGCCAGCATAATGGTCAGGAAGGGAGGGGAGGACCGGATAGGAGGGAGGAGAATCGTGAGGAGGGACCAATACGTAATCGCGTTCTCGCCCAACAAGAGGTGGAGCGAGGTCAGGCTGGTCGACGGGTTCTTCTACGTCCCGATAAGGAAGGTGAGGAGGGTCAAGTTCGCAGGTAAGGTATACAATTTGGAGGTGCTCGGTCCCCACGATTCGTACTTAGCCAGAGGATTTGTGGTTCACAACTGCACTGCGCCGATTTACAGCACCGAGAGCCTCCACGCTGCGGTGGTAGAAGTGATAGCGATGAAGGGGGCGCATGTGAGGTACACGACGCTCCAGAACTGGAGCACCGACGTCTACAACCTCGTGACGAAGAGGTCCTTCGCTTACGAGGGGGCGACGGTGGAGTGGGTCGACGCGAACATCGGGAGCAAGGTCACGATGAAGTACCCGAGCGTTTACCTGCTCGGGAGAGGTGCGAGGGCCGAGATCCTCTCGGTGGCCTTCGCTGGCAGGGGCCAGCACCAGGACACGGGAGCGAAGGCGGTCCATCTGGCACCGGACACCACCAGCAGGATCACCTCGAAGTCGGTCTGCAAGGACGGCGGCCGCGTCACCTATAGGGGTCTCCTCCACGTAGCGAAGGGAGCGAAGAGGGTCAAGTCCAGCGTGAGGTGCGACTCGCTGATACTCGACGACAGGTCGAGGACAGACACTTATCCGTACAACGAGATACAGGAGGACGACGCGACGGTCACGCACGAGGCAACTGTGGGCAGGATCGGAGAGGACCAGCTCTTCTACCTGATGAGCAGGGGCATACCGGAGCAGGAGGCGCTCAACATGATCGTGCTAGGGTTCTTCGAGGGCTTCACGAAGACGCTCCCGATGGAGTACGCCATCGAGTTCAACCGGCTTATAGAGCTGGAGATGAGCGGCAGCGTCGGCTGACCGAGCTTTTTCCCTGTCCGGATCTCTCGCGTTAAACCCTCAGCTCGGCTTCCAACCCTGTTTGTTTTGTGTGCCCATCGGGACGGAACGCGTAAACATGGAGTATATGCTGGCATATGCCGATAAATGCCCTAACGTGGAATACGTTCAGGCTATACGAAGGCGCTAAATCCGCAGGACTCCGACATCAGGACGGTGATAGGGTTGGAGGCAACCACGTTCCAGAGGTCCGGAAGGCTCGAGACGAAGCAGCTGGAGGTGGTGTTAGTGCCGGTTTTCGAGGGCGTCAACTCGGAGAGGGCTGTGATGGCGGCCGCGGAGCAGGCGAGGACATCGGGGAAGGAATTGATGCTTATGGTCGTCGTCGAGGTGCCGAAGTCCCTGCCTGAGGGCTTCAGCGAGTACGCGAAGACGGAGTGGAGGGGAGAGGAGCCGAGGTGGCTTTACGCACGCCTCAAGGGCGAGGAGATCGTCAGGTCTTTGGAGGGAGTTCTGAGGGAGAGCGGCGTCCGGTACGATTACGTGATAGAGACCTACGACTCCTTCAGTTACACCGTAAAGGGCAACGGTTATTGCAGGCCGTATAGAGCGGTGCTCCAGATACCGACGAAGCTCGCCCCCAAGAAGGCGAGGAAGGCGTTCAAGCAGGTCCTCAGCATCCTCGAGGAACTCAGGATACCGATAACGCTGGTGCCCTGACTACCGTCCCTGAGCCGATCTCGGGCTTTTAACCCAGCCCCTACTTCTACGTTTTTGGGAGTGACCAAGGAGAGATGGCTCGCTGAAAGGAGAAGTGACCCTTGGCACAGGAAGGCCAAGGAGGAGGGCTATCCGTCGAGGGCGGCCTACAAGCTGATCTTCATCCAGCAGAAGTATCGCGTCATCAAGAGGGGCGACCTCGTGGTGGACTTGGGCTCCTGGCCGGGCGGGATGCTCGCGGTGGAGTCGCAGACGGTAGGACCGGAGGGCCTAGTGGTCGCGGTGGACCTGAAGGAACCTGCCTTCAGGGCCGAGAACGTGGTCTTCCTGCGGATGGACGTGAACGACGCCGACGCTCCCTTCGCGATCCTCTCAGCGCTCGGGAACAGGAGGTGCGACGTGCTCGTCTCCGACGTCTCGCCTAAGTTCACGGGCGTGAGGGACGTCGACGTCTTCAACCAGCTGATGCTGGGGATAAGGGCCCTCGAGATCTCGGACGTGGTCCTCAGGAGGGGAGGGAACGTGGTGATCAAGTTCTTCGAGTGCGAGGAGCTCCCGAGGATAGAGAGGAGGCTGAGGAACGGTTTCAGGTTCCTCAAGCGCGTCATCACGCCCCCCACCCTCAGGAAGAACTCTTCTGAGCTCTTTTTGGTCGGGATCGGTAAGCTGACCGACAGGGTCTCGGACGGGCTCGCAGAGCTGGCGAGATGAGTCAGGGAGAACCCCGGACGAACCTCGGCCTCGGATACGAGAGGTTCAGGGCCACCTCGGCGATGTCGGTCGAGTACTCGACGACCCTCTTGACGTTGTCGTACAGCACCCTGAGGGCAACCTGAGATCCAATGGGCAGCCTCCGCTCGAGCGTCTTCACGAAGAGCCTTTCCAGCTCCCGCAGGTACTCGGAGGCGTCATCGATCAGCTTCTGCGAATTCTCCGCGTCCGGTTCAAGGACCGCATCCACCGACCTCCGGAAGTACGTTGTGCATGCGAAGCAGTCGTTGTAGAACTCACCGAAGGAATTGACGTCGAGGTTCCGCTCCAAAGTCAGCAACGCTACGTTGGTCGCATGGTCCGCAACCCTCTCGATGCTCCGAGCCACCATCGTGTACCCGAGGAGGAGCTGGGGCTCATCGATCTCAAGCGGTTGGAGTATCCTAGGATCGATGATCGTCAGGTTGGTCAACCTGACCATGTAATGGTAGAACCGGTCCACCTCGTCGTCCCTGTCTATCAGGTCCTGCACCTCATCTCTTGAAGGGTTGGCCAGCAGCGAGAGCGAGTCCTGGACCATGCCTGCAGCTATCGTCCCCATCCTCGAGATCACCTGCCTCGGAGGCAGATCCCTGTGAAGCTGGACCACGTTCAGCACGATCCCGTCGAGCCTCTCGTCGACGACCTCGACGCCTGCCAGCCACCTCCTAGCCGTCTCCTTTATGCCCCTCAGGATGCCTGGAGCGGCGCCGTCGAGCTTGATCCTGATCGAGGAATAGCCGGCCAGATAGAGCGAGATCAGCGACCTCACGGCCACGTCCAGCGTCGCGTTCTCCCGCAGCTCGAGCACGCCCTCGTTCAGCGCGGCGTCCGCAGGGATCATCGTGACCGGACCTGTTGGCAGCACAACCATCGTCACCTCGTCGCCCTTGCCGAGGCCGAACTGCTCGGCCCACTCCTTCGGCAGAGAGACGATCAGCGTCGAGCCACCGGTCACCTGTAGCCTCCGGTTGAAGGTCCTCATTTCGTCCTTCAATATAGAGATGAAGGGTGCTATATAGTCTGATATTTTTAGCCCGTCCTGTTGCGGCTCAATAGTCTATTTGTAGCTCTATATAGCAAGTCCGTCATCTATAAATTCAGTCGGGCCTGAGGGGAGATCGCGAAGGACATGATCGGAATCCGGAATTCGAGGATCGGCATGGCACTGAACGTGATGGCGGTGGCGATGCTCGTGGCCGGGCTGCTGGTGGGGTTGGCGATCGGGTTCGGCGTCGGAATGGTGGGCGGCGGAGGCGAGAGGGTCGTGACCGTAACTGTTGGCGGAGGCGAGAGGGTCGTGACTGTTCAGCGTACCGTGACCGTTACTGCTGGAGGAGCTACGACGCCGGTTAAGCTCAGCGGCAAGATCGTCATAGACGGCTCCAGCACCGTCTACCCCCTGACTGAAGCCGCGGCTGAGGAGTTCATGAAGCTCCACCGAGACGTCCAGATCACCGTAGGCATCTCCGGAACGGGCGGAGGTTTCAAGAGGTTCGTCATCGGCGAGACCGACATCAACGACGCTTCCAGGCCGATACTGAAGTCCGAGGCTGAGATAGCGGCCAAGAGCGGCGTAGAGTGGATCGAAGTCCCGGTGGCCATAGACGGCCTCGTGGTGGTCGTGAACCCGCAGAACGACTGGGTCGATTGCATAACGATATCGGAGCTGAGGGAGATCTGGAAGCCAGACAGCAAAATAACCAAGTGGAACCAGATAAGACCGGAATGGCCGGATGCGCCTATCAAGCTGTACGGAGCAGGACCCGACTCCGGCACCTTCGACTACTTCACGGAGCGTGTGGTGGGCAAGACTAAGGCCTCCAGGACCGATTACGTGGCATCCGAGGACGATAACGTTCTGGCAGAGGGAGTTGCGGCTGAAAAGTATGCACTCGGATACTTCGGTTACGCCTACTACTACGAGAACCCCGGGAGGCTCAAAGCGTTAAAGGTCAAGGACGACGCCATACCCGGTGCCGAGTGCGTTGAGCCCAACGACGATACGGTGAGCCGGTTCGTTTATCCGCTCTCCAGGCCGCTCTTCATCTACGTCAACAAGAAGATGTGGAACGAGAAGCCCGCCCTCAGGGAGTTCGTGATCTTCTATGTCGAGAACGGCGCGAGGTTTGCCAAGAAGGTGGGCTACACACCGCTGCCGGCCGACTACTACAAGGTCGCTGCAGCTCTGCTTAGGGCGGGGATGATTGACGGGCTATACGGTTTGACGACCGTGGTCCTGAAGAACGCAGGTCCTCACTGAACGGTGGCGGAAAACGAGGTAGGAATCATGGCCGAGCAACAGAGGTCCGTTATTTTTTTGGGTTCTAAATCCATCCATCGCCGGAACCTGATAAACAGGGTCGCCCAGTCCACCTTTTTGTTGGCGTCGCTGGTCTCCACGGTCGCACTCATCGTGATCTTCTTTACGCTGATCACAGAATCGATATCGTTCTTCACCCACGTCAGCGTCATCGAGTTCCTTACGGGGACCAAGTGGACGGTGCTCTTCGCTGAGAAGCACTTCGGAATACTGCCGCTGCTCAACGCGACGCTCATCACGTCGGCTATCGCTGTTGCAGTCGCTGCACCGGCAGGGCTCGCGGCTGCCATCTATCTGAGCGAGTACGCGGGGAATAGGGCGAGGGGTCTCCTCAAACCCGTCCTCGAGACCCTCTCAGGAATACCGACGGTGGTTTACGGGTACTTCGCCCTCTACTTCGTCACGCCTCAACTCCTGAGAGGCCTGATACCCGATCTCGGAATACACAACGCGCTCGCCGTCGGGCTCATGATCGGCGTGCTCGTCATGCCAATCGTAGCCTCCCTCAGCGACGACGCCATGAAGGCGGTACCGGAGGACCTCAGGATGGCGGCCTACTCGCTCGGCGCAAGGAAATACCAGGTGGTACTGCGGGTGGTCGTTCCTGCTGCCCTCTCAGGCATAATGGCCTCGGTGATTTTGGCCTTCGCGAGGGCGATGGGCGAGACGATGATCGCAGCCATAGCCGGCGGCTTCAGGCCCATACTCTCGTTCGACGTCAAGGAGGCCATGCAGACCATGCCCTCGTACATCGCCCAGGTCGCAACCGGTGACGCGCCGCACGGAACGATCGAATACCAATCCCTCTTCGCGGTCGGGCTCTTCCTCCTGCTGATCACGGCTGCCCTGAACTTCATCGGCGTAAGGGTGGTGAGGAGATGGGAGATCAGGTATTGAAAGGCGGTGAGGTTTTGCGGCAGCGTGCAGCTAAGCGGAGGAAGGTCAACGACGTCCTCGTGCCTCTGGCAGCCAGCATAGGCGTCTTCGTCGCGATCGCCTTTCTGGTCTCTCTGCTGCTCTACGTCGTCAGCATGGGCGCAGGCAGGTTGAGCCCATCGCTGCTCTTCGAGTACCCTTCGGCCAACCCGAGGGAAGCGGGGATGAGGAGCGCGATACTCGGATCGGTGTTCACGGTGGGCCTTGCGGGGCTGATCTGCATACCGCTCAGCATCGTTACCGCCATCTACCTCACCGAGTACGCGGGCAGCAAGTGGTGGTCGCAAGTTCTCCGCTACAACATCGCTAACCTCGCAGGCGTACCCTCGGTCGTCTTCGGCGTGGTAGGGCTCGGGTTCCTCGTCTACGGACTCGGCCTCGGAAGGTCTGTGATAGCAGGCGCGTTCACGCTGGCCATACTGACGCTGCCTTACGTCACGGTGGTCTGCGTCGAGGCCATCAAGACGGTGCCTGAAGACCAGAGGTTCGGGGCCTACGCTCTCGGAGCCACGACTTACGAGGTGGTGAGACACATCGTTCTGCCGAGGGCTCTGCCGATGATGCTGACCGGAGGGATACTGGGAATATCGAGGGCCCTGGGCGAGGCGGCACCGATACTGGTCATCAGCGGCCTGCTCTTCATAAGGGAGGACCCGACGTCGCTCCTCAGCGAGTTCACGGTCATGCCGCTCCAGCTTTACAACTGGATCAGCAGACCCCAGTTGGCTTTCCAGCAGCTGGCCGCTGCGGGCATAATCGTCTTGCTGGCGATACTGCTAGCGTTGAACTCGCTTGCGATTTACCTGAGGCAGCGCTTCTACAGGAGGCTCGAGGAGGGATGAGCGAGGCCATCGCTATCAATACCCTCGAAGAGGTCGTTTCAGGGAGGTCAGAGGTAGAGGTGAATCAGATGTCAGCTCCCGACGACGCCATCATCCAGGTCAGGGACCTCGCTGTCAGGTACCGATCCCGCTATGCGATCAGGGACATCAACATCGACTTCAGGAGGAACCACATAACCGCCATCATAGGGCCTTCCGGCTGCGGGAAGTCGACCCTTCTCAGATCACTTAACAGGATGAACGACCTGATACCGGGAGCCGATGTCGAGGGAAAGGTCCTGTACCACGGCATCGACATATACTCCAAGGATGTGGACCCCGTAGCGCTCAGGTCGAGGATCGGCATGGTCTTCCAAAGGCCGAACCCGTTCCCGATGAGCATCTTCGACAACGTGGCCTTCGGTCTCAGGGTGAACGGCATCAAGCTTACGAAGGACGAGCTGCAGAGGAGGGTGAGGGAGGCGCTGGAGAAGGCGGCGCTCTGGGAAGAGGTCAAGGACAGGCTCGACGCCCACGCTTACTCGCTTTCCGGAGGACAGCAGCAGAGGCTCTGCATAGCGAGGGCCCTGGCAGTGGAGCCGGAGGTTCTGCTCCTGGACGAGCCGACCGTATCTCTCGACCCAATATCGACCGCCAAGATAGAGGAGCTGCTGATTTCGATCAAGAAGGACTACACCATCATCATCGTCACCCACAACATGCAGCAGGCCGCCAGGGTCTCGGACTACACGGCCGTCATGATGCCCGACGAGAACATGGTCGGGAGGCTCATCGAGTTCGGGCCGACGAAGGAGGTATTTACGAGGCCGCGTGACAGGAGGACTGAGGCCTACATCGCGGGGAGGATAGGCTGAGTTGACCAAGCTGATCGAGTCCAAGCTGAAGGACATCAGCGGGCTGCTGGGCGAGATGGCGGTCCTATCTCAGAAGGCGCTCAGCTTGGCGGTGGACTCTTTCGTCAACAACAGGCCGCTCGAGAGCGAGGCGTTCAATCTTGCTGAGCAGCTGAGGATGCTTCACCACAAGGTGATGGACCTCTCAACGGAAGCCATAGCCAGGTATCAGCCCGTCGCGACGGACCTGAGGTTCATCAGGGCTTGCGGCGAGGTCTCATACGGTCTGTATAGGACTGGCAGGTACGCGTACGACATCGTGGGAACAGTCACCGTCTTCGGCGATCTGAGGGGTTGCAGCTGGGAAGACGTCATCAGGACGAGCGGCGTGGTGAAGGAGATGCTGGCTCTTGCGATTGAGGCCTTCAGCAACCTCGACGAGCGACAGGCGCTTGAGGTGATAAGGATGGACGACGTCGTCGACGGCGAGTACCGACGCTACCTCACGAAGGTGATCGAGGGAGGCGGTGAGCGGAGGTGCGAGATCGCTGGGCTCCTCATCATGCGCTACCTCGAGAGGATGGCCGACCACGCCAACGCGATAGCCGAGGCCGCGATGTACGTGATCAGAGGGATCTGAGAGGGCGGCTAATCCGTTCGAAATATCCTCAAATTTTTGCCGAGGACGCGTGTATACGAATGTCGTCGGCCTTCGAGAGGGCTGTCGAGTGGGTCAGACAACAGGCAGCGAATGGGAAGCCGCTTCCGGTTATCCAGAAGGAGATGCCCGAGTTCAAGGACGAGCGGTTCACAGTGAACAGGGTGGTCCTCTTGGACCCTGTGACGGTGGGCTACGCGGACCCAAAGGCGGCCCTCAAGATCACCGACGGACTGGTGAGGGCGGTCTCGAGGGTTGCGAAGATGCACGGCTTCGAAGCTGTCCAGACGAGCACCGGGATAGTCGTGAGGTCTGGGGAGAGGAACGTAGCCTTCGTCACGCAGGAGGGCGTCTTCTCGTCGGACCGGAAGCTCTTCGAGGACCTGATCGACGCTTTGAGGACCCAACCGGTTGACGCTCCGGTCAAGGACAGCTGGCTCGACTCGATCACGCAGCTGGTCAGCAAGTACGGCGTTGACCTGGTCTTCATGGCGCTGCTCTTCTTCCTTCTGCCGACCACCCTGGCCGCGATCTCGCTGATCACTACGCCTTCGCTGTGGTTCCCCTATCCCGTTAACGTCGCGGTCACCGTCGCCCTGCTTCTCGTTTCAGTCTACGTCTTCAGGAAGTACATCGCCGAGAACCGTCCCAAGCGGTGAGCTTTCCGGTCAGGAATTCGTTGATGCTTTCCGTTTTCCGAACCAATTTCAGACGTCTTGCGAACTTCCAAATTATATGATGGTGTTGGGTGCGCGACTAAAAGTTTTGCAAATTCGCGCCACACAATAACATTAAATTCCGAAGTTGAGCTGATGTTGGACCAAGGATGAGCGGCTGGAAGGACGAGAGGTGGAAGGGGATCATTCGGGAGTACTCGTACGAGGACGTTCTGAGGTTGAGGGGGAGCTGGCCGAGCCCAGCGGTCTACTCGAGGCTCCTCTCCGAGAAGTTCTGGAGGATGCTGAAGAGCAGGCATTACGTTTTCGCTATCGGTGCGATGACGGGGACGCAGGCGATTCAGATGGTGGATGCGGGGTTCGAGGCGATCTACGTCAGCGGATGGCAGGTGGCGGCGGACGCCAACGAGGCGGGGATGATGTACCCGGACCTCGGGCTCTATCCCTCCAACAGCGGTCCGGCGCTGGTGAGGAGGATCCTTAGGGCCTTGTGGCGGGCTGACCAGATCAGGAACCTCGAGGGCAGGAAGGGACCCGATTACTTCGTCCCCCTGATAGCAGACTGCGAGGCTGGGTTCGGCGGGCCGCTCCACGCCTTCGAGGTCGTGAGGGAGATGATAGAGGCCGGTGCGGCATCGGTCCACCTCGAGGACCAGCACCACAGCGAGAGGAGGTGCGGTCACCTGGGCGGCAAGGTGCTCGTTCCGCTCGACGCCTTCAAGAGAACCCTGGTCGCTGCGCGGTTGGCAGCCGACGTGATGGACGTGCCCCTCGTGATCATAGCGCGGACCGACTCCCTCGACGCCAACTTCATCACCAGCGACCACGACCCCATAGACAGCCAGTTCGTCACAGGAGGGAGGACGCCTGAAGGTTACTACAGGTTCTCAGGAGGGATGGACGCCGCAGTCGCGAGGGCCCTCGAGGTGGCCCCGTACGCAGAGCTGATCTGGTTCGAGACCAAGAGGCCGAGCCTCGAGGACGCGAAGGAGTTCGCGCAGAAGGTGCGCTCGAGGTACCCGGAGAAGATGCTGGCCTACAACCTATCGCCCTCCTTCAACTGGAAGAAGCACCTCGAAGCGGATCAGATAGCTGAGTTCCAGCAGGAGCTGGCCAGGCTCGGCTACAAGTTCCAGTTCATCACGCTGGCGGGCTTCCACGCTTTGAACGCCTCAATGTTCGAGCTGGCTAAGGGGTTGGTCGAGGAGGGGATGCCTGCCTACGTAAGGCTGCAGGAGAAGGAGTTCGAGCTGGAGAGGGTCGGTTACAGGGCCGCGAGACATCAGAGCTTCGTAGGCGTCCACTACTACGACCTGGTTTATGACATCGTGAGCGGCGGCAGGGCGTCAGCGAAGGCCCTCGAGGGCTCCACCGAGAAGGAGCAGTTCACCCTCTGAAGCCGCCTTTCAGTTCACCCTCTTTCCGCGAGGTTCCTCCACGTTTTTTACTGGGGTTTTACTGTGGGTGACGGATGTACTGCTCCTGGCACGCGGGCAGCTCCTGGGGGAGGCCGAAGACGGGACTCTTCAACGTCACACTAGGCAGCTCGAAGGTCGTTCTGGACTCCATAACGTCGGTGACCGTGCCCAAGGCCGAGGAGAGGGAGGCCATCAAGAGGTTCGGGCTGGGGAAGGCGGTGAAGGTCGAGAGGCGAGGTGAGGTGAACTTCGTCGTCCAGTGGATTAGGAACAGGTCCCTGATCAGGTACATCGTGAACTGGGGGAAGTTGTCGTCCATCTTCCCAGTCCACCTCACGACGGCCTGCTGCTCCGTCGAGTACGCGGCCACCGTGGGTTCGAGGTATGATCCGGAGAGGTTCGGGATACTGAACGCCGTTGGGTCCCTCAGGCAGTCGGACCTGCTCCTCGTCGAGGGAACTGTTACAGCCAAGATGGCCCAGCGCGTCAGGGTGATCTACGACCAGATGCCGGACCCGAAGTGGGTGATCGCGATGGGGGCCTGTGCCATCTCCGGTGGACTCTACGCTAAGGACTCTTACAACGTGATACAGGGAATCGACGACATAGTTCCGGTGGACGTCTACGTCCCCGGATGCCCTCCGAGACCAGAGACCCTGATTCACGGCTTTATTCTGCTGAGGGACAAGATACTGAACGAGAGGCTCTGAGGTGATAGCGTTGTCGAAGGTCCAGTCGATAATAGACGAGATGAGGGAGAGGTTCGGCGACAAAGTGAGGAACGTCGTCGTCGACAGGAAGATAATCAAGGTGGAGGTCGAGAGGTCAGTCGTCGTCGAGGCGGCGAGGTTCCTGAAGGAGAGGGGATTCGACCACGTGAAGGGCGTGACGGGGGCGGACCTGATCGCTTTGACGAAGCCGGAGAACGCGATCGAGGTGATTTACCACGCAGGCTCTTACACTGACGAGGAGCTCAAGGGAACCGTGTTATCGCTTTCGGTGAAGCTTCCGCGCGACGACCCCGAGATGCCTTCGCTGACACAGGTCTGGCGGAGCGCCGAGTACCACGAGCGGGAGACCTTCGAGATGCTGGGAGTCAAGTTCGTGGGCCATCCGGACCTGAGGAGACTGCTCCTGCCCGAGTGGTACTCCGACATACCGCCCCTCAGGAAGGACTTCAAGCCCGCCGGTCGCGCCTGAGTCCGTAATTCAGTTTTGCAGGGAGAAACCACCACAGTCCCACGTAAAGTTTATAGCTGGATCTTTTCACTACAAAGGGTTGGAGCCAAGACCCAAGGCGGCGCCGCCCCTGAGGGAGGCGGTGATGCTCGCTGTGACGGGGCGGTCTCCGGTCTTGGCGACAGGATGAGGACCCGAGGTCACGGTTCGGGTCTAATGCGGGCCGGGTCGTGGAGAGACCCCCGCCAACGGGCAGACTCCGGTTGATCCTGCCGGACTCCACTGCTATCGGGGTAAGGCTAAGCCATGCAAGTCGAAGGCCTCCGGCTCCGGGGGCCTGGCGTACGGCTGAGTAACGCGTGGCCAACCTGCCCTGCGGAGGGGGATAACCCCGGGAAACTGGGGATAAACCCCCATAGGTGACCGGGTCTGGAAGGACCGGTCGCCGAAAGTCCCGGTCGGGGACGCTCCGGCCGGGAGCCGCAGGATGGGGCTGCGTCCTATCAGGTAGTTGGTGGGGTAACGGCCCACCAAGCCTGTGACGGGTAGGGGCCCTGAGAGGGGGAGCCCCCAGATGGACTCTGAGACAAGAGTCCAGGCCCTACGGGGCGCAGCAGGCGCGAAAACTCCGCAATGGGCGAAAGCCCGACGGGGTTACCCCGAGTGCCACCCTCGTGGTGGCTTTTGCCCGCTCTAAAAAGGCGGGCGAATAAGGGGAGGGCAAGTCGGGTGTCAGCCGCCGCGGTAATACCCGCTCCCCGAGTGGTGGAGGCTATTACTGGGCCTAAAGCGCCCGTAGCCGGCCCGGTGTGTCCCTCGTTAAATCCACGGGCTTAACCCGTGGGCTGCGGGGGATACTACCGGGCTTGGGGGTGGGAGAGGCGCCCGGTATTCCCGGGGTAGGGGTAAAATCCTCTGATCCCGGGAGGACCATCAGTGGCGAAGGCGGGGCGCCAGAACACGCCCGACGGTGAGGGGCGAAAGCTGGGGGAGCAAACGGGATTAGATACCCCGGTAGTCCCAGCTGTAAACGATGCGGGCTAGCTGTCGGGGCGGCTACGGGCCGCCCCGGTGGCGAAGGGAAGCCATTAAGCCCGCCGCCTGGGGAGTACGGCCGCAAGGCTGAAACTTAAAGGAATTGGCGGGGGAGCACCACAAGGGGTGGACGTTGCGGCTTAATCGGATTCAACGCCGGAAAGAGGGGCCGCCAGCGGCA
>JAVVHL010000008.1:0-21215 GCA_032249575.1 Candidatus Calditenuis sp.
CGGTGACCGACTTAACAGATGCGAAATAAACCATAACGCCTCCTATAATGGCTCCTATAATGGCTCCCAAGAATCCTACCGATGCGGCAAGCAGTCCGTTGATCTCAGCTGCCATCTTCATTGAGTAACATGACACGATTGAATTTTAATGTAGCATTGTGTGCGTCTCAACGTGTAACTTACAATGATCACGATTCGAGACGAAATGACGTTGATGCTCTAACAGGGCCCTATCTTCTCAAGCAGGTCTGCAAGACCCATAGAGGATATTCCGGCCTTCCACGCCTCCCACTCCGAGGCGAAGTCCGCCGAGACCCGAGGTCTCCTGACGATGTCGTAGAAGTCGTACGGCTTGATGTCGAGGACCGGCGAACCGGGCCACGCGTCGAGCCAGAGGACCTCGAGCCTCGGAGGGTCAAAGCGGACCAGCTCCACCACGCTCACCGCAATCGGGTTCGGCCTCGGAGGGTACCTCGTGGCGAAGATGCCAAGCTTTCGGCCCGTGTGCTTGTGCCTGACGGTAAGAGAGGGTGGACCTGCCCTGTCCATCACGTAGATCACGAGGATGTGGGAGTACTCCTCGATCCCCTCAAGGCCCTCGACGAACTCCTCGAAGACCCTGATGACACCCCTCACCTCGAACCTCGTCCTCACAGCGCCGCCCTTCTCCTGAGGAAGGCCCTGCTCGACGACGCCTATGGGCCTGAAGACCAGCTCGTCCCGACCTCGACCCGAGCGATCCGACATCTCCTCGACGGGGTGGAGAGCGCGTCGCAACGCTAAATCGATATGCTGGGCTGAGCTGGAGGATGGTGATGGCGGGCCAGGTCACGGAGCTGATCAAGACGAAGCTCGACTGGAGGAGCTTCTCGGATAGGCCGGTCAGCAGGGAGGACGTAATAGCGATCCTCGACGCGGCGAGGTGGGCGGGCAGCGGCAAGAACACCCAGCACTGGCGCTTCATCCTGATAGAGGACAAGGAGGAGCTCAGGTGGCTGGCCGAGCACACGACCACAGGGCTCTGGCTCAAGGGAGCGGCCTTCGCGGTGATAGTAACGACCGACGCCAGCATACCCTACCACCAGCTGGACGCTGGCAGGGCCATCGCCAACATGCAGCTCGAGGCTTGGAGCAGGGGGATAACGTCCTGCATCACCACTGGCTACGACCAGTCGGTGATTCGGCAGAGGTACGACATACCGGAGAAGAGGGCTGTCGACGCGATCGTGGGATTCGGCTACCCGGACAGGCCCCTGAAGGGGAAGAAGTCGAGGAAGCCGCTGAGCGAGCTGGTCCACGTCGGCCGCTACGGCAACCCCCTCAAGGTCTGAGGACGCGATGTCCGAGCAGGTGGCGCTGAGGGAGCTGGTGAGGGAGGTCCTCGAGAGGAGGCCGAGGAGCAAGGAGGAGCTCAACAGGATCAAGGTCGAGCTGGCCGCGAGGCTCAAGATCAGCAGGGTTCCATCGGACGCGGAGCTGGCCAGCGCGCTGGTCGAGTCGGGTGCAGACCCGGAGCTGCTGAAGGTGGTCCGGAAGAAGCCGGTCAAGACTAGGGCAGGCGTGACGGTGCTGACCGTGGTCCTCCCGATCTTCAACTGCCCACACGGCAGGTGCGTCTACTGTCCTGGAGGTGGCAGCAGCGGCGTTCCGCAAAGCTACACCGGAAGGGAGGCGTGGGTCTCGGTGGCGAGGGAGATGGGATACGACGTGGAGGCCCAGGTCAGGACTCAGGTATCGAGGCTGAGGTCCATGGGGCACGAGGTCGACAAGGTGGAGCTGATCTTCATCGGAGGGACGTTCACCGCGGTCCCCGAGGAGGTCCAGAGGGAGTACGTCAGGAGGGCCCTCTCAGCGCTCCACGGCCCGTCGGCGACGCTCGAGGAGGCCCTTGCGAGGGCGGAGAACACCCTACCAGCGGTATCAGGGATAACGGTCGAGACGAAGCCGGACTGGGCCAAGGCACCTATTGCTGACCGGTTGCTGTGGATGGGCGTCACGAGGGTGGAGCTGGGCGTCCAGGCCCTCGACGACCGGATCTACCGTATTGTGAACAGGGGCCACACGGTGAGGGACGTGGAGGAGGCCACCCGCGACCTGAGGCAGAGGGCCTTCAAGGTCTGCTATCATTTGATGCCCGGCCTCCCAGGAAGTGATCCCCAATTCGACAGGGAGTGGTTCAGGAGGATCTTCGAAGACCCTGCCTTCAGGCCCGACATGCTGAAGATCTACCCGACGATGGTGGTGCCGGGGACTCCGCTCTACGAGATGTGGAGGCGCGGCCTCTACGAACCGTACCCTCTGGAGGAGCTGGTGGAGCTCCTGGTGGACTGGCTCAGCAAAGTCCCTCCCTACGTGAGGGTGATGAGGATCAGGCGGGAGATACCGAACGACGCGGTCGCTGCCGGTACCTGGCCTGGAAACCTGAGGGAGATCGTAGAGGCCGAGCTGAGGAGGAGGGGACTCAGGTGCAGGTGCGTGAGGTGCAGGGAGATAGGGAACCCGGAGGTCCTCAGGAGGGTCGAGGGCTCGAGGCTGGAGTTCGAGGTGAGGGAGCTCCGTTACGAGGCCTCAGGAGGGACCGAGGTCTTCCTCTCCTACGAGGACCCTCAGAACGAAGTCCTCGCAGGCCTGCTTCGGCTGAGGCTTCCGAGGGAACCGGTCGAGGGTCTCACAGAAGAAGCAGCTTTGGTCAGGGAGCTCCACGTCTACGGCCCCCTCGTCCCTGTGGGGAGGGATTCGCCAGTCGGATGGCAGCACAGGGGAATAGGCGCTACGCTGCTGAGGAGGGCCGAGGAGATAGCCGCATCGGAGGGATACAGGAGGGTGCTGGTCATCAGCGGCGTCGGCGTCAGGCGCTACTACTACAGGCACGGCTACACGAGGGCCCTTCCGTACGTCGCCAAGGAACTCCGGTGATCAGAAGAGCCTGACCTTCCCCTCCAGTATCAGCCTCGTCAGCTCTGTTATCCTGCTCAGCTCCTCCTCGACCACGGCCCTGACCTCCTCCACGTCACCGGACCTCACAGGCCTGGCAGGGACGTAGTTCACGGTCACCGAGAGCGGTTGGTCTATCCTCCGGCCTATCTGTGAGAGGATCTTGACGTAGACCTCCTCGAAGGCGTCGGTGCCGTTGTAGATCCTCTCGGCCATCCTGAAGGCGAGGACGTTGTAGAGCTTCCCCACGTGGGAGACCGGGTTCTTACCTGCCGTCGCCTCCATCGACATGAACCTGAAGGGCGTGATCAGACCCGATGCCCTGTTGCCTCTACCCGTGTTGCCGTCGTCTCCGTGCTCCGCTGACGTCCCGGTCACCGTGAGGTAGACTGTGCTCCTGTCGGGCTGCCCCGGAAAGATCCTGTCGGCCGTGTTCACGTCGACCGTCACGTCGTACTCCGGAACGACCTTGGCCGCTATGTCCCTGACCGCCTCCGCTATCTCCTCCTTGACCGAGACGTAGTGGTCGAGGTCGTAGGTCAGGTGGGAGACGATGCCGTTGGCGACGGTGAGCCTGACGCTGTTGTTGGTCCTCAGGCCCATCACCTTGCAGTCCTCGCCGCTCTCCTTGATCCTCGACTTGAACTGGGGGGAGTTGATGGTGGTCTCCACCTCGTAGACGAGCCTCTCGAGCGGGGAGAAGGGGGCGAAGCCGACGCCGAAGGAGGTATCGTTGGCGAGTGGCACCTCCTCCTCGGCCTCCACCACGCTGACCAGGTCAGCACTTCCCGGCTTTACCTTGTAATCGAAGACGACGTGCTTATCAGGGTCTAGGAAACGGAACCTCTCCCTGATGAACCTCTTGCCCGCTTCGAGGATCAGCTCCCCGACCGGTACCTCCTCCCTAACGCCTCCGCGCTCCACGTGAGTGGTCGCCCTTCCTGCAACGATGATCTGGATCGGCTCGAGCAGCTCGCCTCCTCCGAACCTGGGAGCGGCCCTACCTCCCACCAGCAGGCCCTTGTCGAGGTTGTGGTGGAGGATCTTCCCGAAGCGCTGGAGGTAGTACTTCGAGAGGTTGACGCTCGCCAGCTCGCAGATCGAATCTATGATGTAGTCCGGGTGGCCGAGCCCCTTCCTCTCGACGATCTCGACGTCCCTCTTCGCGACGGGGACCTGCTTGAACTCCTCGAGGATCACGTTGCTCTGCCGGTGGACCATCTCGCTCGCCTGAACCCCCCACCCCCTCTATTTCGCCCTTACCGCAGATCTGACACTCGCCTTACTGGTGAGGGCCTTTGCTCTCAGATCGGCTCCTTGAGGGCGATGTAGACGACGTTGTTGCCCCTGATCAGCAGATACGGATACGAGGCGCGCTTGTTGCCGTTGTGGTACTCGTCGACCTCCGAGAGGACTAGGTTCATGTGGACGTCAACCTCGACAAGCTTTCCGACGTATTCTACGTCGTTCTTCAGCACGACCTTCACCTCCTTGTTCAGCGCGTTCCTCAGCATCTCAGCCGGCCGCATCACCTCAGCGGACAAATCCCATCCGCATTTCTTCCCCATCCCTCCGTGATAAACGTTGATGCTGTAGGACGGAAGAACGTGTCGGGACTCAGCTGCGTCCCACGCCCTGGGGAGCGACCTTCTCCAGCTCGCTGAAGCAGACGCCGCATACGTAGAGGTTAGGGGAGATACGGGTGAGCCTGTTGAGGGGAGATCTGCAGACGGGGCATCCGGACTCGACGTCGACGGGGAACCTGAAGCCGCAGCTGGGGCAACTCGCGGCACCGATCTCCACCGACGCGCCGCAGGAGGGACAGACCTTGGAATCGCTTCTGGTCCTGATCCTAAAGGAAAGGGCGCTGCTCGGCCTCGGAACGGTTTCCCGTTGTGGAGGCTGGGTTGCAGGCACAGGGACCCTCTGCTCCGTCTGCGGCCTCTGCGGTCTGGATAACTGGAGCTCTGCTGTTTGAGGAGAGTGTTGACCTCCTGCCCTCCCAGAAGTTGCTGCTGTGCCGATCCTGCTCGCGAGGACCTGCGATTCCACCAGCTCCCTAACGCCCCTCCTGAAGGTTATGGCTCCGATGATAGAGGGAGGCACACCGATCATCGAGAGGACGAGATAGACCGGTATCGAGGGCACCACTTCGGCTCCCAGCATGTCGCCGACCGGTGTGCCCATCGTCGCCATGTAGAGCATCGTCGGCAGCAGCGCTATCCCTAGACCGACTGCCGAGAGGACGAGCCCGAGCGTGATCTTGGTGACCATGAAGTCATCTCCCCTTATACGCCCAAGGAGCACCCACGCCACTTATGAACGTTTGCCGCAGACGATGTAGAGGTCAGACCTGCAGGATCGAGGAGATGACACGCTCGGCGTCGTCCTCGGGGTTCACGTCCACGTGGAACCTCCTCCTGAAGAAGTCGAGCACGTTCCTCACGTCCCTCCTGAGGTAATCCCTCGCATTCGGGTGGTCAGGCTTCACCCACTGGGGCCAGTCTATCACCCAGACGCGCTCTTCCTGGTCGACCATGACGTTGTAGGCGCTGAGGTCGCAGTGGACCACGCCGGACCTGTAAGCGGCACCGACCGCCCTGAGGAGCTCCTCCATCACTACCTCCGGACGGCGGAGGGACTTGACCTTCGCTAGGACCCTTCCTTCTATCCGCTGCATCACGACCGCGTGCCTGTTCCTGTAGACGGGTTGCGGGACAGGCACCTCCGTGCCGGCGAGTCTCCTCAGCGCCTCTATCTCGCTGGAGGCGAAGGCCTTCGAGGCTCCTAGGTAGAACGAGATCTCGGAGGCGACGGACCTCGTCCTGCGGTACTTCGTCATGCTCTGCCTGCCTACCCTGTAGAACTTCACCATCACCTCCAAACCCTCTGGGGTGACGGCCGAGTAGACGTCGGCCTCCTTGCCCACGCCGGCCCTCTCTCCGACGCTCTTCAGTATCCCCCTCGAGGCCATCGTCCTGAGGGCGAGCGCGTCGAGTCCCCCGTAATTGAGTATGTAGCCGAATGGTCTCCCCCTCGGAGCCCATATGAGACCGTACCTGTGGAGATCGGTCAGCAGCCTCGAGACGTACTCTTCCGATAGGGTCGTGATGGAGGAGAGCTCCCTCGCCGTCACGAGCATGCCCTTCTCCGAGAAGCGCTCGATGGCCCTGAGGAGGTTGAAGTGCCTGTCGGAGAGCTCCCTGACGGCCGCCGCGATCCGCTCCATCCTCATGAGCTCCTGCCTGAGGACCTCTTCAGCCCTATAGCGAGCCTCCTTCCCTCGACCTCCCACTCCCTGACGGCGTCGTTCTCCTCCGGCCTCGGAGGGGCAGAGAGGAGCTCGAGCCTCGTCCTGGTCTCCTCCTCGAAGTGCTCGGAGAGCGTCTTAAGGGCCTCGACCCAACGCCGGTCGTCGACGTAGATCCTGCAGTCCACCACCTCCGTCACCTCGAGGTTCAGCTCCTTCCTCATGACCTGCACCCTCCTGATCACCTCGTTCACCGCAGAGAGGGCCCTGATGTTCTCGTCCTCCTTCAGGTCGACGTAGACCCTCGCGAACCTCCCCTCGTGCTCCTTCAGCCAATCAGGAAGCCTCGTGACCACCTGGACGTGCTCCGGCCTCAGGGTGAAGAGCGTGCCGTCGGGGAGTCTCAGGACGTACTCGCCCTCTCCCTCCAACGCCTCGATGACCTCCATGGGTCTGACGGACCTGAGCGCAGCTATCACGTCGTTGAGCCTCTTGCCGGCCGAGGGCCCGAGCGTCCTCAGCACTGGCTCGAGGTCCTTCACCGCCTCCTTCGGCTCCTCCCCGACCTCCGTGACCTCAACCCGCAGGGCGTTCGTCATCCTCGCGATGTAGTCGAGGAGCCTCGTCACGGCGTCCTTGGCCCTCTGGCTCTTCGGTGAGACTATCACCCTGGCGACGGGCCACCTGAGCTTGTAACCAGCCCTCTGCCGAGCGGCTAGGGAGGAGGAGATCACGTCGTCGGCGACCTCCATCGCGTCCTCCAGGTCCGGATCTATCCTGTGCTCCTCGACCTTCGGCCACTTCATGAGGCATACGCTCTCGGGCATCGAGGGCGACCTGATGCGCTGGTAGAGGTATTCTGCGATGTAAGGCGCGAAGGCCGAGAGGACCGTTAGATATCTAGTCAAAACGTAGTGGGTCGCCGCGTAGGCCGCTATCTTCTTCGGCGACCTCTTCTCCTCCCAGAACCTCCTCCTGACGGCCCTGATGTACTTCCTGCTGAGGTCCTCGGTAGCGAACCTCAGGAGCGCCCTCGCGGCGTCGGTGAGCTCGTACCTCTCGAGGGAGGAGGTGACGGATCTGATCAGCGAGTTCACCCTCGAGACTATCCACCTGTCCTCCGGTTCCGCGAACCTCTCGTAGGCGTCGTAACCCTCCCTCTCCGGATCGTATCTGTCCAGGTCGAAGTAGGTCTTGGCGAAGGAGACGACGTTCCAGAGGACGTTGAGGTCAGACCTGACCACTTTGATCTCCTCCGGGTCGAAGTTCATCGTCTCCCAGACCTGCGCCTTCGAGAGGAGGTAGAGCCTGACGTTGTCGACCCCAAAATCCCTGAAGGCATCCGATGCCCAGATGACGTTCCCCCTGCTCTTCGACATCTTCTTCCCCTCCCTGTCGAGGACGTGGCTCTGCGTCAGGACCGTCTTGTAGGGCGCCTTGCCGAAGAGGAGGACCGACGTGAAGATCAGCGTGTAGAACCAGCCCCTCGTTTGGTCGATGGCCTCGGTTATGAAATCGTAGGGGAAGAGGCGCTCGAAGAGGGACGGGTTCGAGAGGTAATCGACGCTGGCGAAGTGGGCTACACCCGAGTCGAGCCAGGTGTCGAGGACGAAGGGCTCCCTCCTCATCATCCCCCCGCACCTCTCGCACCTGAAGACTACCATGTCTATCCAGGGCCTGTGGAGCCTGAGGGGTTCGGGCTTCTCGATCGCTTCACGCATTATCTCCTCCTTCGAGCCCACTACCCTCCTCGAGCCGCAGGACTCGCAGGTCCAGACGTTAAGCGGTGTGCCCCAGACCTTGGTCCTCGAGATGCACCAGTCCTCCGCGTTCTCGAGCCACTCCCTGAACCTCGCAGACCCGGCCCACGCCGGTATCCACCTGACCCTGCTGTTCTCCTCGAGCATCAGCCTCTTTATCCTGTCGACGCGCAGGAACCACTGCCTGCTGAGCAGATAGACGAGAGGAGTCTGGCACCTCCAGCAGAGAGGATAGGTGTGTACAACAGTCCCCCTGTGCAGCAGCAGGCCCTTCCTCTCTAGGGCACCTATCACGTCCTCCGCCGCCTCCCTGTGGTGCTTCCCTGCGAAGGCTCCCGCCTCCTCGGTGAAAACGCCGTTAGTTGAGATGGGACAGGTGGCAGGCAGCCCGAGCCTCTTCCCCAGCTCGAAGTCCTCAGGACCGTGACCGGGCGCTATGTGCACGAGGCCGGTTCCCTCCTCCATCGAGACGAACTCCGCCTCGACGATTGTGTGGGCTGGCGGCGAGTGCTCAGCGTGGATCTTGACCTCCTCAGCGAGCGGGTGGACGTACCTCAGCCCCACTAGCTCCGACCCCTTGAAGGTTCTGACGACGTTGACCTGACTCAGCTTCGCATCGCTCACGACCCTCTGGAGCAGCTTCTCCGCGACGATCAGGACCCCTCTCTCCGACTCCACCTCGACGTAATCCTCATCGGTGTTGACAGCGACCGCCTCGTTGGCCGGAAGGGTCCAAGGCGTCGTGGTCCAGATGACGGCGTACTTGCCTGGCATCGACTCGATCGGGAACTTCACGTAGATCGAGTAGTCCTCGACCTCCTCGTACCCGAGGGAGACCTCGTGGGAGGAGAGGGGCGTCTCGCACCTAGGGCAGAAGGGCACGACCTTGTTGCTCACGATCAGGTCGCCGTTCTCGTAGGCTTTCTTCAGGAGGTACCAGATGTGCTCCATGTAACGCTCGTTCCTGGTCTCGTAGGCCGTGTCGTAGTCGAGCCAGAGGCCCAGAACCTCCGAGTCCCTCCTCCAGTGCTGGATGTAGTGGTCGACGAGCTTGTTGGCCTCCTCCACGAACCTCTCCATCCCTATCGCCTCGATGTCCTTCTTGGTCCTGACGCCGAGGATCCTTTCGACCTCGAGCTCTGTAGGAAGACCCTGGCAGTCCCATCCTGCCCTCCTCCAGACCCAGAAGCCCTGCATCGTCGCGAACCTCAGCACCACGTCCTTGCAGACCCTGCCCCTCACGTGACCGACGTGCATGTACCCGTTGACCGTCGGCGGCCCCTCCAGGAATGAGAAGATCGGCCCTCCCCTGTTGAGCTCCAGGAATTTCTTGGGGATGTTGCGCTCCTCCCAGAACTTCCTCACCTCCTCCTCGACGAGCCTGAAGTCGTATACCGGTGGCAGCGCGTACATTCCCAGACCCTGCAACGTCAATGGAGTAATAAGGGAATTTCCTCGGCTAGGCCCAGCGTCCCCAAATCGACAAGGATAAAGCGGTGGCGGATGCGCGGAAGCCGTGGACGCCCTGACGACCTTCAACCTCACCGCATCTGTCGTCCTGCTCTCCGTCGCCTCGTTCATGGATCTTGTCAGGAGGGAGGTCGATGACTGGGTCTGGCTGCTTCTCGCCTCCGTCACTGGCCCTCTGACTCTCTTCAGGACGCTTCTTAACTTCGACACCGGCTATCCCCTCCTCGTGCTGATCTCGATTGCCTTCTCGTCTTCGGTGGCATACCTGTTCTATCGATTCGAGCTGTACGGAGGTGCGGACGCCAAGGCGATCGTCGCGCTCTCGCTGGCGTACCCGGTCAACCTCCACGGCAGGGCAGTCCACCCGATAGCTCCGATCGGCGTCCTGCTCAACGCCCTGATCCTTTCTCTGACCATACCTGTAGCCCTTTTCCTGTTCAACGCGTACAGGGTTTTGGTGAGGAGGGAGGACATCCTATCGGACCTGGCAGGTGCGCCGCTCCGCGTCAGGCTCGCAGCGCTCTTCCTCGGCACCCGCGTCTCCTTCCCCAAGAGGTTCTGGGCTCCTATGGTAAGGGTAGAGGAGGACGGCCTTGTTCGGATATCGCTCTCACCGTCGTTCACCAGCTACTTCGCCGAAGAGAAACGAAATAACGGAAGGAGGGAGTTGTGGGCCACACCTGGGATCCCGCTCGTCGTGTTCATCACCATGGGCCTGGTCCTCTACATCGCCATCGGCGACTTCCTCTACCTGATCCTCACTTTGGGCTCTGGAGCTCCTTCACTATCTCCCTGATCGGTATGCCGAGCTTCACGGCCTGCTTCAGGTCATTCATCACCTTGCTCAGCAGCTTCTCAGCCTTGATCCTGTTCATAGCCGCCTTCCTTCCAACAGGGGTCAAGTAGAACTTCCTGTTACGCCTTGCTTTGTCGCTCTTGACGTATCCGAGCTTGTGGAGCCTGTTGAGGGAGAGGTAGATGGTGGGTTTCTTGATCTTAGTCACCTTCTCTAGCTGCGAAACGGTCATCGGGTTTCTAAGCAGCGCCCTCATTATAATTGGCTCAGAGTAACCCTTTGGATTTCTCTTCCTCTTTCCTGCCATCGATTATTAGCTCTATATGGTGCTATATATTTTTATTTTTGGATTGCGATTCTACTGGATGTCGGCTGTAATCCCGTTATCTAAAAGAACTCGGGAGGAAGTTTGCCAGCGATTCGATCAGCAGATATTCGAGGAAGGCAGCCGAGAGGAGAACTATGGTACCGATGACCACCATGAAAAGCGCCGGTCTCAGTTCCTCCTTCAAGCGCCTCTTCAGGACGGTGTATGAGAATCTCAGGCCGTGATGGAAGAAGAACCCGTACGCGATGAACTCGAGGGCACCGTAGATTGATATCAAGGGCGCTATCACGGTGACGATGGGAGGGACGTTCGTCGTTATCGAGAGGGCCGAGAAGAAGAGGCCGGTGTTGTAGATCACGTAGGCCGCTGAGGGAGGGCCGACGAAGGGAACCAGCATCAGCAGCGAGATGAGAAAGTTGTTGGCGAATATCTGGAGGGGAGAGTTGATGCTGCCAGTTATCTCCTGAAGCGTTCGCATCCTCTCCTCCGCTTCCTGTTTGCTGAGGGGCGTGAAGGCACCTGCTACTAGGATGAGGTAGAGGAACACAGAAGTGAGAAGGGACCTGAAGAACCTCCTCTCGTAATCCATTCACCTGGCACCCCTTATGGTTGACGTGACCGACTCCCTGATCTTAGGAATTGCCTTGAGCTCGACGGGGTCGACGTTGAGGAGATATGATGCGTAGAGGCTCACCATATCCGCCCACATCACAGCGGATAGCAGCTCGAAGACGGCACCGCCCGAGAAGGAGACCTCAAGTCCTGGGCCGACCATCCCCTTGAGCGCCTCCATCTGCGCCGAGACGTCCTTAGTCTCCAACCTGCTCCTCAGCAGAACAGCAGATTGACTTGGGATCGTGTGGAGGCCCTCGATGGCGTTGTGGAGGTCCTCCGGAACCCTGAGGGAGAGGGAGACCCGCTTCGCGTTCTCCGCCAGCTGGTTCCTCAGTCTCAGTCCTGCCACAGCTGTATGGGCCCAACCTATCGAGACGAGGAAGCTTCTCGATGCGAGCCCCGCGCACTTCAACGCCGTGTTGTCCTCAATTTTCGACTCGGGCGAGATTGTGGAGAAGTAGGTGGGGAGCCGATCGGCTGCCTCGGATATCGACTGGGGCGATACGGCAGCGTTCCCGGAGACCCTGTGGTAGAGGGCTGCGAGGACGCCGAACATCTCAGGCACAGCCATGCGCGGCGTTAGGCCCCTCTCGACGGTAACGGATGGTACGCCGAGCTCCGCAGATCTGGACAGGAGCTTGCCTCCGCTGGCGACGACCACCGCCTTGAGGGACCTCGACGTGGACTCCTCGAGGGCCAGCATGCACTCGGCCGTCTCACCGGAATAACTCACTATGACGAGCAGGTCATCGCGACCGACCCACTTGGGGAGCCGGGAGCCGTCGCTCACGTGAACGGGGAAGTCCGAGAGGATCTCGGCTAAGGACTCGAGCATCCTCCCTGCCATCGCGGAGCCGCCGAGGCCGTAAACGACCATCGACCTGAAGCTCCCTTCTGGAAGCTCTGCCCTAGAGCCGCTGACGAGTCCTGACTTGTACATCAGGTGTTGGCGCTCGATCTGGGAGAGCATAGCTGAGTATCTCTGGTCCTTCCTGATCCCCGAGAGGTCGGGGTCATCGCTCACCGCCAAGCACCTCCTCCATGCTCATCCTCCTGAGCTCCACTGGCTGAAAAGCCCTGAGCCTTTCCTCAAGCACATCGATGGCCGACTCGACCTCCTTCCTGACCTCCTCGAGGTCCTGGCCCTCGGAGTGGACGACGACCTCCACCAGCGAGACGCCCTCCTCCAATCCCTTCGGATGGGATTTGATGTAAAGCTTCGGCCTCTCATCCGCCAGCTCCCTCAGGAGGGGTGCCATCGTGGACTCGGGCACGCCCTTCACGAAAAGCCCTGCGACGTACCTCACCACGCGCCTCGCCTCTGCCTCGATCAACGGTACCACCTCGTTGAGGAAGATGTCCTTGAGCTCCCTCGGAACGCCCGGAAGCGAGATTATCCTTGAGCCCTTGTACCTGAGCAGCGATCCTGGAGCTGAGCCTGCCCTGTTCCTGAGGGCCTTCGCACCCCTGGGCAGCATGGCCATCTTCAGCCTCGAGGGCGTGAGCTCGCTCTCCTTCACTACCCCCATCTCGTAAAGCCTCGCGTACCTCTCCCTCAACATCTCGAGGGCCTCGGGGTTGAGGACGGTCTTCCTGTTGGTGGCCAGCGCGACGGCCTCCAGCGTCATGTCGTCGTGTGTGGGGCCGAGGCCTCCGGTTGTTATGATCCACTCGGCCTTCCTCCTCAACGCCTCCCTTATCGCGTTCGCTATCTCCTTCAGGTCGTCCCTCACCGCCGTGACCCTCCTCAGGTCGAGGCCTAGGAAGTACAGCTGTTTTGCGAGCCAGTTGCTGTTGGTGTCCAGGACCTCGCCGTTGAGGACCTCGTTGCCAATCACGACGATCTCGGCGGTCGACGGCCTGACCCTCCTCCTGCGGCCCATCACATGGGACAGCGATCGACGGAGTCAAAAGTCTGTTAGGACCCGCCTCTCGGTCGCAGTCGCTCCACTAAACTGGGGGTGGCGTCAAATACTGCTTGCGCGGTGGGGAGACGGCTCATGGGCGTAGCCGGCCTTCTCAGGGCTAGGTTGGTGGTGCCGAGGAGCAGGGCAGGCGAGCTGCTGAACGAACTCTACAGGTTCGGCGACTTCCACGTGACGGAGCAGGACGGCGATCGCCTTAGGGAAGTCGAGGACCTCTACTCGAGGGCGAGGTCGATCTACATAGAGCTGGAGACCGCGTCGAGGGAGCTGAACATAACCGTGGAGAGGGGGCCTCTGCAGGTGCTGATGGAGGGGGATCTACCGGACCCTGAGGAGATGAGCGTCGCGGACGTGAGGGAGGCCCTCGACCTGATCGAGCGCGAGGCGAGGCCGGTCCTGGAGGAGCTGAGGGCCCTGATGAAGGGCCTCACCGAAGTCTCCGAGAGGCTCAAGTCCCTTACGTCGAGGGCCGAGGTGCTGGAGGTCCTGAGGGGGCTGGGCAGGACCGCATCGGAGCTTTGGCAGCTGAAGAGGTTCCACGTCTCGCTCTTCACCTTACAGCCGTCCGCACTCGAAGAGGCGAAAAGGGCCTTCCAGGACTTCGTGGTCGTCCACGAGCGCATCGGCGAGGGAAGGGCACTGCTGGCTGTGATCTGCAGGCCCCGCGACTCGGACAGGATCGTCAGGATAGCCCGAGGCCTGAACCTCACGCAGGTGCAGCTGGACAAGGCACCGCAGGACGTCGAGGCCGAGCTCTCGGCGGTCCGAAGGGAGCTCGAGGAGCTGAGGGAGAGAGAGGAGGAGCTGAGGAGGAGGCTCTCGGAGATAAGGGAGGAGAAGGGTCCGAGGCTCGCGGCCCTGAGGGACCTGGCGCTGGAGATGAAGGAGAGCCTTGACAGGTTCAGGGAGGCAGGCCTCAAGAGGGCCGTGGTTATAGAGGGCTACCTTCCGAGGGAGAGGGAGGAGGAGTTCCTCTCGGCCGTGGGAAGGAGGGCCTACGTAGAGCTGGAGGAGGCGGGATACCACGGAGGCCACGGCGCTGAGGGGCACGGACACGGAGGGCATGGGCCTCCCACGCTGCTCCGCCACAACAAATTCTTCGAGGCTTTCAGGCCGATCACCATGATGCAGGGCATCCCGGGCTACGGCGAGATAGACCCGACGCCTTACGTCTCGGTCTTCCTCATGGTCTTCTACGGCATCATGTTCGCCGACCTCGGACAGGGTCTGATCATAGCCGTTGTGGGCTATTTGCTGATGAGGAGGGCCAGGAGCTACCTGAGGGTCTGGGGGAAACTCCTTCTGCTCCTCGGTCTCTCGGCTGCCGCCGTTGGGTTCGCGATACAGGAGGCCTTCGGCTTCGGGATCTACAACCTAACCGGTTTGAAGCCGGTCATAGAGCTGGTTGAGCACCACGGCGAGGCGAAGGTCCTGAGCCAGCAGGCCGTCCTGACCCTCTTCAGCTTCGCACCGCTCCTCGGCTTCGTCCACATCACGCTTGGCATGCTGCTGGGTGCGGTGAAGTACGCGAGGGCCGGCGAGCTGGGAGAGGCGATCTTCTCCAAGGGCGTCTCGCTGGTGATGTACGTCTTCGGCCTGCTCTTCGCGATAGCCTTCATCGGTGCCGGAGGCTTCGACAGGATGTTCACCTCGCAGGACCCAGCACCGCTGCTGGGCCTTCCGATAGCGCAGCTCGGGACGATCTCGGTCTACGGGATACTCGCGTCGCTGGTGCTCCTGATCGTCGGCAGGCCGGTATCAGGCATGCTGGGGATAGGCCACAAGACCTCCATAGTCGCAGGCATAGGCACAGGGCTCCTAGAGGTCCTCGAGAACATCATACACTTCATGTCCAACACGCTCAGCTACCTCCGCGTCCCGATCCTGATGGTGATACACGTGGCGCTGATGATGCTGGTCAACGCTGCCTGGGAGGGCCTCGGTCTCGCATCTCTGCCGATACTGATCATAGGTAACATAGGAATAATGGCGCTGGAGGGGACGTTGGCGTTCATCCAGGCCCTCAGGCTCCACCTCTACGAGTTCTTCAGCAAGTTCTACGAGGGTTCCGGGACGCCCTTCAGGCCGCTCAGGCTCGAGTCGAGGTTGCTGAGGCTGGTCTTCCGCTGAGCTGCGCGGCAACAGGTCCTCTGCGAGCCCTCCACGGCCGTCAAAACGTATTTGCTCGACGAGGTTAGGGGTGGAACGGTGTGAGCGAAAGGCTGGCGGTAAGGGGAGGAAAACCAGTCAGGACCAGACCCTTCCCCAGCTGGCCCCAGTGGGGCGATGAGGAGGAGAGGAACCTGCTGGAGGTCCTCAGGTCGGGCGTCTGGGGCATAGGAGGCAAGAAGGCCTTCGAGTTCGCCGCCGAGTTCGCCAGCTACTCCGGTTGCAGGTACGGAGTTCCGTGCGCGAACGGGACCGTGGCCCTCAAGGTGGCTCTGAGGGCAGTAGGTGTGGGCGAGGGTGATCCGGTAGTCACGTCGCCCTACACCTTCATCGCAACGGCCTCGGTCCTCCTCGAGCTTGGTGCTGTGCCTGTCTTCGCCGACCTCTCGGAGGGAGGGCTCCACATGGACGTCACGACCGTCGACGAGCGCCTCGAGCTGAAGGCCCTGCTGCCCGTTCACATCGCCGGCATGCCGAACCCTATGGACGAGATCTGGGGGATCTCGAGGGAAAAGGGGATACCTGTCGTGGAGGACGCCGCACAGGCCCACGGCTCCGAGTGGAGGGGGAAGAGGGCGGGATCACTGGGCACCGCAGGGTGCTTCAGCTTCCAGTCCAGCAAGGTCATGACCAGCGGTGAGGGAGGATGCATCACCACCGACGTCGAGGAGCTCGCCGACCTCTGCTGGTCCCTCGTCAACTGCGGCCGCACCAAGACCGCCGACTGGTACGAGCACGAGCTCATCGGCTACAACTACAGGATGACCGAGTTCCAAGCTGCGGTCCTCAAGGCCCAGCTCAAGAGGCTCGACTCACAGATAGAGCGGAGGCAGAGGAACTTCAGGGTCCTGCTGGAGGAGACCTCGTCGCTGAGCTCGCTGGAGGTCATGGAGCCTCCTGAGGGGACGACGCGTTTCAACGGCTACATCGTGCCGATACGGATCGACAGGTCCAGGACCGACATCGACAAGCGGAGGGTCGTGGAGGCGCTAAGGGCCGAAGGCATCCCTTCGAGCCCCGGATACACGGTGCCGTTGCACAGACATCCAGGCATCGCGAACTACGTCCGCTCGAAGTTGGGAGAGAGAGCGCTTCCGGTCCGCCTTCCCAACGCCGAGGCCGCTGTGAGGGACGTGTTCTGGCTACCGCATGTGGTGCTGATGGGCGACGAAGAGGACGTGCTGGACGTGGTAAGGGCCCTCGCAAAGGTCGATGCAGAAATAGAGAATCTATAGAACCCATTGGGATCTGTGAAAGACAGTATTGCGAAAGGCCATTCGCATTAAACCCTCCGTAAAATTTAACAATAAGAGACGCAAAAATGTAGCCAGGCGGAAGAAAGGTTAAAATATTAAATATTTCATATGACTCCCCGTGAGGTATAGACAGTCTAGAGAACATAGGTATCGGCTGGTCGTTAACGCGTTTCATGGCGTTCTGAAGGGGGTGCATAGGTGTGATGGCTGAGAGCCTCACGTCCCGGGACAGGATCGAGAAGCTTCTGAAGGAGATCGGCGAGCTGAAGGGGCCGATCGAGAGGACGCTGATGGACGTCAGGGAGATCCTGGCCGCCGTCGACTCACCCCTCAGGGCACCGCCGGCCGTCCAACAGCCCCAGAAGACAGAACAACCGGTGATGAAGGTCGAAACGGGCGGACAGAATGCGGCAAGGCATCAAGAGAGCCGCAACGCAGGGGAGGTCTTCTTTCCGGCAACGGGGTTCGACGTGCTGACGTTCAACTCGTTCGCGATAACGGAGTTCCTGGTCAAGCTCCTCGGCAAGTGGCACCTCGAGAGGTTGATCGTGATCCTCGGCAAGGACGAGACCGTCAGGGAGTCTGTGAAGAGGGCCCTCGAGTCTATCACGACGGCTGAACCCGTCCAGGACCATCCTCCGCTCGGAGTCGCACCCAGGGACGCCGTTCAAGCGGGAGTCGTCCTCTTGAGCCTCTTCTTCGAGAACCCGAGGAACCCTGCAATAGGGATACTGGCCCAGTCGCTCGACAAGCTGCTCTCTCCGTACCTGGTCAAGAGGTGAGGGCATGGGGTACTCGGTCATCTCGGAGGGTCTCGTCCTGATAGCGGCCGTGATAGCGGCGACCTCGATGGCGATGGCTGTCATCAGCAACCTCCAACAACTCCAGGAGCTCCAGAGCTCTATCGTGCGGGACCTGAGGGACAGGGCCGCGACGAAGCTGGCTGTGGTTGCTGTGATCGAGTCGCCCTCCCAACCGGGCCAGGTTTTCAGGGTATACCTCAAGAACGTCGGCCTCAGGGAGCTCACGCTCGCAGAGCTTCAGGGGATGACCGCGATGATCGTATCGAACAGCTGGGCAGGTGTGCTGAGATACTCGACCGACGGATCTCCGGGGACTTGGTCCATCGAGGGCGAGGTGAGGACCGTCCTGAGGGGCGAGACATTCGTGATCAGGCTACAACTCCCGACATCGCTCGGAAGAGGGGAGCACGTCCTCCGACTCGTCCTCCCCAACGGCTCGTTCTTCGAGGAGGTCTTCTCGACGTAGGGTGGGAAGATGGGAGGACTTGGTGCGATATACGCCGCTTCCCTCGTCCTCACGGTCCTGATGATAGCGTCGTTCGGCGTGGTCCAATCGCTCGTCAGCTCCTACAGCTCGCTGGTCCAAGAGACGTTGAACGGCGATTACGGCGTGAGGCTTGAGGGGGTGTCGCTCCTCAACAACGGAACGCACATCCTCGCGAGCTTCAGGAACGTGGGTACCGGGAGCATCAGGGCCAGCGAGTTCCTCAGGTCAGACGTGGTGCTGAGGTACAGGAAGGTCGACGGCGGCAAAGCGACGCTGGTCCTCCGGTGCTGCGACGGATGGAGGCTGATCGAGGTCTCCCTGAACGGCAAGGAGGAGCTCCTGAACCCGGTCGACGTAGAGTCCGGGAAGGGCGTGATAGACCCAGGCGAGACGGTGATGATCGCTGTCCCAGTTCAGGATGACATGGATCCCGACGGCCCTGTAATGGTGTTGGTCGTCACGCCGCAGGGCTCGAAGGGGGTGGTCACGAAATGAAGGGGGCGGAGGACTCATCGAAGGTCGTCCTCAGGACCTTCAACGAGGAGCTGGACAGGAGGTTGGGAGGGATACCGCTTCCCTCCGTTACGCTGATCGAGGGGCCCAACGACTCTGGTAAGAGCGTGCTTCTCTATCACCTGATTCACGGGTGCCTGAAGCTCGGCCTAAGGACGTGCCTCCTCTCCAGCGAGGGGGGCGGGAAGGTCATCGTCGAGTCGGTGGAGAACCTGGGCCTCGACCTGAAGAGGGGCTTCCTGATGGGTGAGCTCGTTGTGGTGCAGCTGCTCGCCGAACCCGGGGACAGGACGGAGGAGGAGAGGAGGTGGATGCTCCACTCACTGCTCGCGTACTTCGACCGAAAGAAGGAGAAGTTCAAGGTCTTCGCGGTCGACTCGCTCACGGCCCTAACGATAGGACTCGAGGACGCTGACCTTCTCGGATTCTTCTCGAGGCTGAGGGAGATGAGGGAGAGGGACGGCCTCAGCTTCTTCGTCACCGTCCACACCTACTCCTTCACGCAGGATCTCCTGATCAGGATCAGGGCGATGGCCGACACGCACCTATCGCTGAGCATAAGGGAGGTATCGGGGCAGCTGCTCAAGACGCTGCAGGTCCTGAAGATCAGGGGAGCCTCCAAGTCTACAGGAGACGTGATCACGTTCGAGGTCGAGCCAGGCTTCGGGATCAAGGTGCTTCCTTACACGCAGGTGAAGGTCTGATGGCTTCGCAGCAGGAGTTCAGCCGTAGCGAGTTCCTCGCCAAGTACCCCCACCTCAGGGACTACCTAGCGGAGCTGCAGAGGAAGGGGATGAGGCCACCGACCTTCGCCGTCCAGCTCTCAAGGGATATGAGGGACATGGAGGAGGTGAACGTGCTTTATCCAATAGGCGATCCCTACTTCGTCCACGTCTACTCTGTCCGGGGCGAGAAGTGGCGCAGGTACGTGGTGATCCAGCCGATGATAGAGGGCGATGCGTGGAAGGCCCTCGAGTACGTCGACGAGGCCCTCGCCTACCACCTGCTCAGGCGCGGTGAAGGGGAGAATGACGGTGATAGGGCGAAGGTCCTCGAGCGCCTCCTCTCTGAGATAGTCAGGCCCGATCCCTCGCTCAAGAGGGGGGAGTTCAAGCCGATAAGGAGGAAGGGAGCTGTGGTCGAGATACTGGCGGAGCCGAGGCTGGCCGAGGGGATAAAGCACTACGTCCTCGTCGAGAAGACGGCACACGGCGCGATCGAGCCCCTCATCAGGGACCCCTACATCGAGGACATCAGCTGCACAGGTATAGGGCCGATATTCATCGTCCACAAGGTCTTCGAGTCCTGCATGACCAACATCGAGTTCAGGGACGAGAAGGAGCTCGACGAGTTCGTGGTCAGGCTCTCCATCAAGTGCGGCAGGCCTGTGAGCTTCAGGAACCCCATCGTCGACGCGCAGCTCCCAGACGGATCGAGGGTCAACATCGTCTACGGATCCGACGTCAGCAGGAAAGGGTCGAACTTCACCATCAGGAAGTTCTCCGACAAGCCGATCAGCATAACACAGCTGGTGAAGTGGAACGTCCTGAGCGCTGAGATGGCTGCCTACCTGTGGATGCTGCTCGAATCGAACATGAACGTGTGGTTCTGCGGCGAGACGGCATCGGGGAAGACGACGCTCCTCAGGGCCGCGGCCGTCTTCATCAGGCCCACCTACAAGATAGTCTCGATAGAGGACGTCCCCGAGATAGTCGTACCGCACGACAACTGGGTCAGCGAGGTCACGAAGAGGTCGGAGACGGGCGTGGGAGGTGTAGAGCTCTTCGACCTGCTCAAGGCGGCTCTAAGGCAGAGGCCCAACTACATCATCGTGGGCGAGATCAGGGGAGCGGAGGCGGCGGTCGCCTTCCAGGCGATGCAGTGCGTCGACGACGCCCTCATCCACACCTACAGAGGTCCTGTCAGGATCTCGGAGCTATACAGGGTCCACTCGCAGCTGGGCGAGAGGCAGGGAGACGGGTCGGTGCTGGTGAGGTTGCCGGAGCGGATCAGAGTGGCGGTGACTGAGCCCGGCAGAGGCACTGCGTGGGTGGGTGAGGCGGTGGCTGTGAAGAGGATGGAGGCTCATGTGACGGTGAGCGTCACGCTGCCCAACGGTTCCTCTTTCAGGGTGACGCCGAACCACCGCTTCATCGTAATGGACGGAGCTGGCGAGCGGGAGGTGACGGCCTCTGAGCTGCTCGAGCTATGGAGCTCAGGGATCAGGGACGTCAGGCTCTCGCTGAGGAGGATCGCAACCCCTGCTCCCCCAGTCGCCCTTCCTCCTCCCAAGAGGTACTCGATCCCGGCCGGTAATGGGGCCCTCGGCTACCTCATCGGCCGCCTCATCGGAGGCGACTACATCGTCAGGGATCGTGGAGGTTACGTCCTCGTAGCGAGGGTCAGGAGAGCATCAGATGCTGCTAGGCTCGAGGGCCTCCTCGGCTCCACGACCGATTGCGAGCTCACCTTCAGGACCAGGTCCCTGAGGAGCTCGGTGAAGGTGCTTGCGAAGGGCATCCCTCCGAGGCTCGTCCACTGGGCTGCGAGCAGGGGGATCCTCATCGGCGACGGGAGGACCTACTGGGCCGTAGCTTGTAACGACGTGGGGCTGGACAGGAGAGCGCTGGTGGCCGGAATCGCGGACGCCCTCGAAGGTTGGGGAGGCGAGGTCCCAGGTCCCGACAGGGTGAAGAGGGCAGTCGACGTCCTTTGGTCGATAAGGGAGCTGGGGCTCCAGGAGAGGGCTTCTGTCTCGGTAGGCGATCGGTGCCCTGCTGCCCCAGAGCTGGAGAGGGCCTCGAGGACGCTGGGGATAGAGCTGAGGAAGAGGAGCGGAAGGTCGTTCTCGTTCTCGGTCTCGGTCGAGCGAGTGGACGGGTGGGAGCAGCACGGAGGGTCCGTCGAGG
>JAVVHL010000009.1:0-20894 GCA_032249575.1 Candidatus Calditenuis sp.
AGCTTCCGATCACGGTGACCTTGCCGCCCATCCGCTCAGTAGCCCCCGCCCTTCTCCTGAGACTCCATACCCTTGACGATCTCGACGCCCCTGCTCGTACCTATCAAATCCGCTCCGGCCTCGATCAGAGCTAACGCCGTCTTCGCGTCCCTTATGCCGCCGGAGGCCTTGACCCTCACCTTGGGGCTGACCGACCTCCTGAGCAACCTGATCACCTCGACCGTGGCCGGCCCTCCCTTCCCCCATCCAGTCGAGTTCTTCACGTAATCGACTCCCGCCTCCTCGCAGATCCTGGCGGCAAGGACCGTCTCGTCCTCCGTCAGGACAGCGGTCTCGAGGATGGCCTTAGTGACCATGCCGTCTGCGGCCCTCACCTGCTCCTCCACGTCCCTCCTGAACTCCTCGAGCATCCCCGACTTCAGGTAGCCGACGTTTACCATGAAATCGACATCGTCGCAGCCCATCGCCTTGAGGTTCCTGATCTCGACGACCTTGGCGAGGGTGGTGGAGCCGCCGATCGGAAAGTTGATCGCGGCGCAGACCCTGACCTCGGTTCCCCTGAGCAACCTCACCGCATGCGGAACCCAGATCGGGTTGACCACCACTGCCCTGAAGCCGTGCTGCTTGGCTTCCTCGCAGAGGCGTTCTATGTCCCTAATCGTTGCGTCGGGGTTCAGGTTTGTGTGGTCAATCCTGGCCGCAAGCTCCCTGACGTCCATCCCATCTCACCGCTCACGATGTCGGTGATCATCTGGTGGATTAAGTTTTGTGACCGAGATGGCAGCCCAAATTCCAGCTGAAGTCTTATTACCGGCATCCGAGAATATTGAACTGCAATGAAAGGACCAAGCAGGGCAGGAAGGGTGACGCCGCTCGTCGCGGGGCTGATCGCTGTCATCATAGTGCTCGCAGGTCTGCTGGGGTATGTGGCGACGACATCTCAAGGGGCAACTGTGACGAGGACGGTCACTGCGGTCCAGACCCAGCCGGTGACGCAAGTGGTGACGCAGCTGGTCACGGTAACCGCAGCTCCCACGACGGTCGAATACACCATAGGATTCGCAATGGCCGTTAGCGGCCCCTACGCCGTCGACGGGCCGGTGAGGAGGGACGGAGGGATCCTCGCGATAGAGCACATCAACGAATACCTCAAGTCCATCGGATCGCCGGTCCGGTTCAAGTACGTACACGACGACACTAAGGGAACAGCGGCAGATGCCTTGAAGGTGGTCCAGTCGATGTACGCCGCTGGGATCAGGGTGATAGTGGGACCCTTCGCCTCCGGAGAGGTGAGGGGAGTGATGGACTTCGCCAACACCAACAAGATCGTGATCATAAGCCCGTCCTCGACGAGCCCTGCGCTCGCAGCTGACGATTACGTCTTCAGGGTGGTTCCCACTGACCTCTTCCAGGGCAACGTCCTCGCTCAGCTGATGGCCAAGGAAGGGATCAAGAAGGTGGCGATCATAGCGAGGAACGACGACTACGGCAAGGGCCTCTCGGACGCCTTCGAGAAGGCCTTCGTCGGCAAATACGGCGGGACCGTCAGGAAGCTCCTCTACACCGTCGGCCAGCCGGACTACGCTTCAGAGGTCTCCCAGCTGAGCTCGATCGTCTCTGAGCTCGGTGCAGGTCCTGACACTGCGGTCTTCATCATCGCCTTCGAGGACGACGGCCTCAACATCCTCGGGCACGCGAGGCTCGACAAGACGCTGGCCAGCGTGAGGTGGTTCGGGTCTGAGACGCTGAGGAGGCCTGCCGCCTATCTGCCGGCTCCTGACGGCAAGGCGACGCCGGAGATAGCTGAGTTCCTGAGGCAGGTGAAGCTGACGGGCGTCTTCGCTTCGCCTAGGGGAGGACCGCTCGTCACGAAGTTCGAGCAGGACTACAGGGCTAGGTTCGGACGCGACCCGTCGCCTTACGCCTACTTCACCTACGACGCGGTCTGGCTCGCGGCGATGGCAATTCTCTACGCGGGGAAGTACGACGGAGAGGCCGTGAGGGCCGCTCTGCCGGTGGTTGCGGAGAGGTTCGTCGGCGTCACGGGCTACAAGGCCTTCGACCAGTTCGGAGACGCGAGAGGATCTGACTACGTGATCTGGCAGTACAGGTTCGTGGACGGCAAATACAAGTTCGCCGACATAGGCGTCTGGAGGTACCCGGCAGAGGTCATAGAGCTGACGGGATAGCGCCCTTGTCGCTCGAGGTAAGGGGGCTTACGAAGAGGTTCGGAGGGCTCATCGCGGTAAACGAAGTCTCTTTTTCTGTCCGCAGCGGCGAGTTAGTCGGGCTGATAGGCCCCAACGGCTCCGGGAAGACCACGCTGTTCAACCTGATCTCGGGCGTTCTGAGGCCTGATGCGGGGGAGATCTACTTCGAGGGCGAGAGGATCGACGGCCTGCCGCCCCACGAGATCTACAAGAGGGGCATCGTCAGGAGCTTCCAGATACCGAGGACCTTCGACCGTGTGACGGTCGGGGAGAACTTCATGCTATCGGCCAAAAACCAGAGGGGTGAGAGGCCCTACATCGCTCCCTTCAGGAGGCTCTGGGTCCGGCAGGAGCTGGAGCTGGCTGAGGAGGCGAGGGAGCTGCTGGAGTTCCTGAAGCTCTCCCAGGTCGCGAGGAACTGGGGGTCCGAGGTCTCCGGAGGTCAGATGAAGCTCACCGAGATAGGAAGGGCCATGATGGGGCGTGGGAGGCTGGTCCTGCTCGACGAGCCTGCGGCGGGAGTTGCGGTTCCCCTCGCACACGACATCTTCCGCACGCTCCTCAGGATCAACAGGGAGCTCGGGACGACCTTCGTGATCATAGAGCACAGGCTCGACGTCCTCTTCGAGTACGTGCAGAGGGTAATGGTGATGCACGAGGGAAGGCTGATCTACGACGGGGACCCACAGGGCGTCTCAAAGGACAGCAGGGTGGTGGAGGCGTACCTCGGTGGAGAGGTCACATGAGCCTCCTCGAGCTCTCGGGCGTGACAGCAGGCTACGGCAAGATACCGATAGTCAGGGAGATCGACCTGACCGTCGAGAAGGGGGAGACGCTGGCCGTCATAGGCCCCAACGGCTCGGGGAAGAGCACCCTCGCCAAGACCGTGATAGGCCTCACGACCCTGTTCTCGGGCACCATAAGGTTCGACGGCGTCGACCTCACATCCGTTCCTCCTGACAGGAGGGCCCTTCTCGGGATCGGGTACCTTCCCCAGACGGGGAACGTCTTCCCGGACCTGACCGTCCAAGAGAACCTCGAGATGGGAGGATACCACCTCAAGCGGACAGAGCTCCGTCTGAAGGTGGCTGAGGTCCTGGAGCTCTTCCCGGAGTTGAGGGACAGGCTCAACCAGAAGGCGGGGACGATGAGCGGCGGCGAACGCCAGATGGTCGCTATGGCGAGGCTCCTCATGATGTCCCCGAAGCTCGTGATCCTGGACGAGCCCTCTGCGGGCCTGGCACCGAAGATCGTCGAGAGGGTCTACCAGAAGATAGAGGCGATGAGGGGGATGGGAATGACGGTCCTACTGATCGAGCAGCACGCGCTCAAAGCCCTGAAGACCTCGGACCGGGCCGTCGTGATGGTGGGGGGAAGGATCGCCCTGGCTGGCACCAGTTCGGAGATCTCTAAGGTCGACCTGCGCTCCGTCTTCTTCCAAGTCTCACGCGGTTAGCATTATTTTCCGCTGTGGTGCTGTGAGGACGTGATAGAGGAGGCGTTGGGGCAGATACCGATATCTCTGCTCGCGTCATCGCTCTACGCTACAGCAGCCGTCGGGTTGACGCTCAACTACCTCGTCCTGAGGTACGCCGACTTCGCGTTGGGCGAGTACATCACGGTCGGGTGCTACGTGGCCGCGCTCCTGACGCTGAGCGGCCTGGACCCGATAACGGCGATGACAGCGTCCGGGCTTTCTGGCGCGACGCTGGCCTTCCTGGCCGACGAGCTGGCCGTGAAACCGCTAGAGAGGAGGGGTGCGACGGCGCTCCAAGTCTTCATCGCCACAATAGGCGTGAGCCTTCTCATCAGGTACGTCCTCTCGATCGTTGCGGACCTCGAGGACTTGCTCTTCCTCTCCTCAGGGTTCAGGGTTGTGCCCCTCATTTACATCGGCAACAGGCCCCTCACCAACCTCCACCTGCTAGCGGTGAGCGTGCTGGTCGTGAGCGTCGCAGCGCTGACCTACGTCAGCCTCAGGACGAAGCTCGGGAAGGGAATGAGGGCTGTCGCCAGCAACAGGGACCTGGCGATCTCCTCGGGCATACCGGTCTGGAGGATAAGGAGGTTCACGCGCCTCCTCGTAGGAGCGCTCGCGGGCCTCTCAGGAGCCCTCTGGGCCTATTACACCAGCATCAACCCCGAATCCGGGTGGAGGCTACTCCTCTGGGTCTTCGCGGCCTCGATCGTCGGCAACTTCACCAGCTTCCCCTTGACCCTTCTCGGAGGTTTCGTGGTGGGGTTCTCCGAGAACCTCGGGATGTGGGCGGTATCGAGGACGCTTGGCGTGCCAACAGCTTACAAACCGCTCATCCCCTACATCGCCATCGTTGCGGTCCTCCTTTACCGTTACAGGATGAGGTTCAGGGGGGTGTTCGAGGGATGATTCAGGAGGGAGCTTACGTCTTCGCTACGAGCTTCCTCTTCTATCTGATGATCTACACAATTCTTGCGCTCAGCATGAACATAGAATACGGTTACACCGGAGTACCTAATCTCGGCAAGGTTCTGTTCTACTTCGTAGGAGGTATTGTGACTGCGGTCATAGCGACGAGGACCTATGACGCGATACTCGGCATAGAGGATCCGCTGTCTGCGGTCTCAGCTGCGAAGAGAGTCGAGCTCGCCGCATCGGAGCCTTTGCTCGCAATTGGCGTCTTCGTCGCGTCGCTAGTCGCTGGTGGCCTGACGGCCGGCCTCCTCGGATACCTCGCGAGCTACCCGGCGCTGGCGCTGAAGGGCTCATCCCTCTCGATAACGCTGCTGATCTTCGGAGAGGCCGCGAGGGTCTTCGTCAGGACGTACGAGCCTCTGGTGGGAGGCGTCTTCGGCATCTCAGGCATAGCGAACCCCTTCGTCTTCCTGAGGGAACCGATGGCCGTCTCCACCGCGTATCTAGTCACGACGGCACTGATAACGGTGGCGATTCTGGTCTTAGTCGAGCGGATCACCAACTCGCCCTTCGGGAGGGTGATGAAGGCGGTGAGGGACGACGAGCTGGCTGCCTACGCGCTGGGGAAAAACGCGGCCTCCGTGAGGGGTTGGGCCCTCTTCATCGGCTCAGCGCTGGCCGGCATAGCGGGCTCCCTCTACACGTTCTACTCCCAGGCGATCTTCCCAGACGACTTCATACCTTCACTGACCTTCTTCGTGCTGACGATGGTGATAGTGGGGGGTGTGGCGAACAACCTGGGCGTCGTGGTGGGAGCCCTCCTGATGTCGCTGATCGAGAGGTTCTCGCAGGCCAGCACCCTCGCCCTCATCGGAGTCCACGTGCCCTTCGACATCTCGTACGTCAGGTACGCGTTGACAGGGGCGCTGATCGTCGTCTTCCTCCTTTACAGGCCGAGGGGGCTGATCGAGGAGAGGCCGGTCAAGACGCCGCTTTACGAGGTCCTCTCGGAGCGGAGGAAGGCTCAAAAGCTCCGCGTTGGACGGTGACGCGGATCGGGATGAGGGTGGTGGCCGTAGGAGGGAGGGCCTTCGTCTCGGCGATGAAGCTGGCAGGGGCGGGCGCGATCCTGGCGGAGACCGCGGAGGAGGCGCTGAGGGCTGTGAACTCCCTGATAGGGAGAACTGACGTGGGGCTTGTGCTGGTGAGCGACGAGTACGGGCCGGAGTTCTCGCAGAAGCTCGCGGAGGTCTCGAGGTCTGTGACGGTGCCTATCATATACCAGCTCCCAGCTCCGGGCTCTAAGGTCTCGAGGGTCGACTACAGGGCCATCATCAGGCAGGTGCTCGGCGTCTGAGCGCGACGAACGACCTTTCCGCTCGGGAAAGCCCTCGCACCGCAGATTTTTAGACTCCTCACGCGGCAGACCGATGGGATGAGACTGCACGAGATCTACGACGACCTGTTGGCGAGGAAGGGCTCTCCGATCTGCGTGGCGCTCGACCCTCCCCCTGAGAGGTTCAGGAGCGCCGAGGAGCGTCACGATTTCTGCGTCAGGATGTTGAAGGAGGTTTGGCGGAACGCGGCAGCGATCAAGGTCAACGAGAACTTCGTCAGGGGGATGTCGGAAAGGCTTCACAGGTCCCTGACCGAAGAGATCAGGTCCAGGGAGATGCTGGCGATATACGACTGCAAGCTCAACGACGTCGAGCACACGGCGGCCGCCGGCGTGAGGACCGTGAAGGAGCTCGGGTACGACGCTTTCACCTTCAACCCGATCTTCGGCAACTCGGAGGAGTTGGCGAGGGAGGCGAGGGCGGTGGGGGTTCACGTCTTCTCGCTCATCCACCCCTCCTCCGGACATTCCGCGCGGATCTACAGGACGAGGACCCAAGAGGGCCCAGCGCTCTACGAGATGCTGCTGGAGCAGTCGTTGTCGGCCGGGATAGAGGGGTACGTCGTGGGCCTGGGAGCCGGTGACGACGGCGCGGTCCTGAGGGAGGTCAGGCGGAGGGCAGGAGAGGAGGCGGTGATCCTGATACCCGGGCTAGGTGCTCAGGGAGGAGATCCGAGGACAGCAGCGCTATACGGGGGCGAGCGGATACTCCCTGTCTTCGGCAGGACGGTCACGTCTGCACAAGATCCGGCCTCGGCGTCGAGGGAGCTCGCTGAGAGGCTGGGATCGATGAGGGAGTTCTACACGGCCGCAAGGGCGCTCGCATCGGCGGAAGGCGTCGTCGTCAGGTCCAGCGAACCCATCAGGCTCTCCAGCGGCCGCCTCTCCAATTACTACTTCGACCTCAGGGCGCTCTACTCGGACCCGGTGAACAGGGCGAGGGTGGTGCGGGCGATGGTCTCGAGGATCAGGAGGGTCCTCGGAGGAGAGCGCTTCAAGGTGGCCACCACCGCAACCGCCGGGATACCGATAGCCTCTCTCGTGGCCGACAGGCTGGGAGCAGGCCTCGTCTACTACAGGTCAGGCTCCAAAGACCACGGGCTCGGAAGGTCGATAGAAGGTGTGGTAAGGCCGGGAGAGAGGTTCGTGGGGGTCGATGACCTGACCACGACGGGGTCTACGGCGCTCGCCTGCGTCAGGGCCTTGAGGGAACTGGGAGGCGTCATAGAGCACTACTTCGTCGTCCTCGACAGGAACGAGGGTGCGTCGGAGCTGCTAGCGTCAGAAGGTGTGAAGCTCGATCCGCTCTGCGCGGTGACGGAGGAGTTCTGGCAACTGATCGATAAGATCTCGAGAGGGGAAGTTTGAGCAGGCTGGACCTCCTCGTCAGCGACGGCCTCGTCGTTACACCCAGGGGGACTTTCAAGGCCTCGATCGGAATAGAAGACGGCGTCATCGTGGAGATAGGCAGCAGCGCTTCCATGCCTCCTGCCGAGAGGAAGATCGATGCAGAGGGCCTTCTAGTGTTTCCTGGCGTAATAGACGAACACGTCCACTTCAGGGAGCCGGGCTTCGAGCATAAGGAGGACTTCAGGACAGGTTCGATGGCGGCGGCCGCTGGTGGTGTGACGACGGTCCTCGACATGCCCAACACAGAACCGCCGACGGTCGACGAGCACGGGTTCAGGGTCAAGCTTGAGGCCGCTTCGAGGAAGTCTATCGTCGACTTCGGGTTCTACGCAGGGGTCGTCCCGGGGAAGGTCGAGGCGCTAAGGAGGCTGGCTGAGCTCGGTGCGGTGGGCGTGAAGGTCTACATGTCCGAGACGACCGGGATCAAGGAACCGGTCGACGGGCTGGACCTCATCAGGGCGATGGAGCTCGCCGCCTCTTTGGGTCTGAGGGTAGGGGTCCACGCGGAGGAGGGGAGGTTGATCGCGGCCCTGAGGGAGCTGATGAGGGCAGGAGGAAGGAATGACCCCCTGGCACACATGGAGGCGAGGCCCGTAGCCGCGGAGGTGATAGCGATAGCAAAGGCGCTTCTGGCCGCGAAGACGACCGGTTGCAGGCTCCACGTCTTCCACCTGACTTCCGGAGAGGCCCTCAGCGTCATCAGGGCCCTCAGACCTCTAGGGATCGACGTCACGGTCGAGACCTGTCCCCACTACCTTCTGCTCGACGGAAGGGAGGCCCTTGAGAGGCTCGGCAACGTCGCGAAGGTCAATCCACCGATCAGGAGCAAGAGCGACTCCGAGGCCCTCTGGGACGCCCTGAGGAAGGGCGAGATCGACGCGATAGGGTCGGACCACGCTCCCCACCTCCCCGAGGAGAAGGGGTCGGAAGACGTCTGGTCCGCGCCTTCCGGTTTCCCGGGCGTGGAGACGATGCTTCCCCTCATGCTGACCGAGGTCCACAGGGGCCGGCTGACGTTCACAGATCTCTCGAGGCTCCTATCGGAGGGACCTGCGAGGATCTGGGGCCTCTATCCGAGGAAAGGAGCGATCGCTATCGGATCGGACGGAGACCTGACGATCGTCGACCCCAACGCCGAATCGGTGATCAGGTCCGAGAGGCTTCACAGCAAGTCCAAGGTCACGCCCTTCGAGGGCTTCAGGGTCAGGGGCTTGCCGGTCTACACCGTGGTGAGGGGCGAGGTCGTGATGGAGAAAGGAGAGGTCAGGGAGGACGCTCGGAAAGGCAAGTTGGTCAGACCTTTGAAGAGGTGAGCGTAAGGAGGCGGCGGCCCCGGCGGTCTCGGGCCACGGCCCAGGGGTCGGTCCGGTATGGGACGTCCCGCACGTGACCCCGGCAGCAGGCGAGCCGCGCCTTAGCGCTGCTCCCTCCCGGGCCTGACGCGGTTCGGCGCGCTCGGACCCCAGAGGCCCTCCCTACGGAGGGCGTGGGGCCCTACCCGCCTCCGCCGGGACGCGCGCTCATCCGCCCCGCCCCTTCCCTCGCCCTGAGCCGCAACCCTCCACCGCCGGTTACTGGCCCCCGCGTGAGCCCGTTTCGGGTCCGTTCTCGGAAGGGGAGGGCTAGCCCCCTGGCCCTACCCGCCGCCTCCGTTCAGCGATAACCACCTGAAGTAAAAAGCGTTAGCGGCTGGACCGGCACGAACGCACCCAATCAGACGATCCCCTTCTCCCTCAGAGCCTCCGCTATGACGTCGGGCCCATACAGTTGCAGCTCGTACCTCACGTGGACGAACCTCTTCCCTGTCCGGAGGGTCCTCGAGAGGTCGGTGGGCGAGGCGTTGACGACCAGGTCGCAATCGATCCTCCTCAGCGTCTCCTCCAGGTCCCTTTTCTGCTCCTCCGTGTAGCCGAGGGAAGGGAGGACCGGGCCTATGTGCCTGTACGTTCTGTAAATCTCTGCAATCGTTCCGACAGCGTAGGGCCTCGGGTCCACGATCACAGCCTTCGCCTCTGTGGCAGCGGCATAGCCTGCGGCGTGAGGCATACCACCGTGGGTCACAGTAGGTGCGTCCTCGATCACGACGACCCTCTTGCCCCTGAGGTCCTCATCGCCCTCCACCGCTACCCTCGCGCCCGCCAACGCGACGCGGGCCCTCGGGTTCAGCTCCCTGACAGACCTCAGGACCGCTTCGACCTGCTCTTTGCCCGCGGCGTTGGCCTTGTTGACCACCACGACGTCGGCCATCAAGAGGTTGGCCATGCCTGGGTGGTAGCTCCGCTCGTGACCGGGCCTGAGGGCGTCGGCCACCACTATGTGGACGTCGGGCCAGAAGAAGGGGTAGTCGTTGTTCCCTCCGTCCCAGACGATGACCTCCGCCTCCTCCTCGGCCCTCTTCAGGACCTCGGCGTAGTCGACGCCGGCGTAGACGACGTTCCCCTCCCTGATGTGGGGCTCGTACTCCTCCCTCTCCTCGAAGGTGCAGTTGTACCTCTCCAGGTCCTCGTAGCTGCTGAACCTCTGGACCGGCGTCCTGAGGTCGACGTAGGGCATCGGGTGCCTGACGACAACGACCTTCCTGCCGGCGCCCTTCAGAAGTCTGACGACGTGCCTCGTCACGGTGCTCTTCCCTGCTCCTGTCCTCACCGCGGTCACTGCCACAACGGGCACTTTCGATTTGAGGCAGGTGGACTTGGGGCCCAGGAGGACGAAGTCGGCGCCCTTAGAGATGACCAGCGACGCCTTCTCCATGACCTCCTGGAAGGAGAGGTCGCTGTAGGCGAGCACGACCTCGTCGACGCTGTGCCGCTCGATCAGCGATGGAAGCTCCGACTCGCTCACGATCGGTATGCCGTTAGGGTAGAGGTCGCCCGAAAGGGGGTAAGGGTAGACCCTGTCGGCTATGCCCGGGATCTGGGCTGCTGTGAACGCCACCACCTCATACCTCGGGTCGCTCCTGTAGCGGACGTTGAAGTTGTGGAAGTCCCTGCCCGCAGCTCCCATTATGACGACCTTCCGCCTCATCGCGGTTGCTTCGCATGGGATGCCTATCACCGTTCGCCGTAATCACGCTGAAGACGTCATCCGGCAGGACCGCAGTTTCGATGTCCCCTTCCCAGGGCTCCAATACGGCCCGATGGCGAACGGTTCGGGATGCCCTCACCAACTCGATACCGTTAACTTGTCGCGTTTGCGTAAGGGTTTTGCCGGCGATGTCGGAGTTCGAGCGGAGGCCTGTGGTGACCTACTCTTTGATAGCCATCAACTTCCTCGTCTTCCTCCTCACCCTGGTGGTGGGGCTCACGAGGGCATTCCTCGCATTCGGGGCTGTCCCTGCATTGATCGTGTTGGACCACCAATACTACAGGTTGGTAACGTCTATGTTCCTCCACGGCGACTTCCTGCACATACTCTTCAACATGTGGGGCCTTTTCATCTTCGGGAGGGACATAGAGAGCTCGGTCGGAAGCGGGCGCTTCACGCTGCTGTACTTCCTGAGCGGCATCGTAGGTGGGATGGCCTACGTCTTTTACATGTTGACCTACGCTGCGGAATACGATCCTCGGGCCGCCTTCGTCCCTGCGATAGGCGCATCAGGTGCAGTCTTCGGTGTAATGGGCTCGTTCGCGGTGCTTTATCCGAGACGGCCGGTCGCCTTCTTTTTCTACTTCCTGCCGATCATAGCACCGGCCTTTGTGGCCATAACGCTGATGGGTCTCATCCAGACGCTGCTGGCTCTAGCCCTACCGTTCTCTTCGATAGCCTACACCGCACACGTCGGCGGCCTTGCGGTCGGCATGCTGATGGGCCTATGGTTCAGGAGCCTATTGCGCAAGAGATACTACGTGATGTTCTATTACTGAGATTTCAAGAGAACAGCGACACTAGAGGGCTTGAATGGAACAAGGGCAGGGCGATGCTGAGGAGACGCCCCACAGTCCTCATAAGGTCGGCAAGGCCGATGACCAGTAGGGCCAGGAGCAGGACGAACAGGAAGATCGCTACGGCCGATACGACCTCCCACGCCTCCGGCATTCCTTCCACCTCCGTCATCGGCGTTTAATTATGGTTGTCCTTTCGGCGAGCTCAGGTGCAACGCGGGATCGTCGATGGCCAACTCGGCGTTTTTGGTGTGACGGTTGATCGCTCTTTCCTGCCTTATCCATCGGATGGTTTAATAGGGTCCCTTTGCACTACTCCCAGTTGGCGTGAACGCCCCGGGGAGAGGCCCCGTGGCGGGATGCGGGAGCTTACGCTGTGACCGCAGCATGGGAGGCGGTGGAGCGCGGCAAGATAGGGTGCGCCTTGGCCCGGACAGGGGTACGCCGGCCGGTGGATGCCTCGGCTTGGGCGCCGACGAAGGACGTGGCAAGCTGCGATAAGCCCCGGGTACCCGCAGGCAGGGGTAGATCCGGGGATCTCCTAATGGGACATCCTGCGGCAGGCTTCGGCCTGCCGCGGTCCCGGCCTGAGCCGGGATCGGGAACCCCCCGAACGGAAGCATCCAAGTAGGGGGAGGAAAAGAAATCAAACGAGATTCCCCTAGTAGGGGCGACCGAACGGGGAGGAGCCCAAACCGAACCCCCTGGGGAAACTCAGGGGGAATGTGGGGTTAAGGGCCGGGGGTCCACCCTGAAGCCCGAGCCGAACTCCCCTGGAATGGGGGGCCAAAGAGGGTGATAGCCCCGTAGGCGAAGGGCGGATGGGTGATGCCCCGGATCCCAGAGTACCGCACCTCGGATATGGTGCGGGAAGTTGGGGGCCACTGGCCTCCAAGGCTAAATACGTCCCAAGACCGATAGTGGACCAGTAGCGTGAGCGAAAGGTGAAAAGTACCCCGGGAGGGGGGTGAAAAGCGCCTGAAACCGGCCGGTAACAGACGAGGGCGGCCCGAAAGGGAAATCCCCGTCAAGGCCCCGAAAGGGGCCGCGCGGGGACAATCCCAGGGTCGCCCGCTCCGTCTTGAAACACGGGCCGGGGAGTTCACGGGTGTGGCGAGTCTAAGGGCTGAAAGCCCGGAGGCGTAGGGAAACCGAGCGCCCGCAGCCGGAGGGAGCTCCGGCGAGGGGCGGGGTCCGAAAGGGCCTGTAGCCACGCCCGTGAGGCTAGAAACCGGGCGATCTAGCCCTGGGCAGGGTGAAGCCGGGGGAAACCCCGGTCGAGGCCCGAATAGGGGTCCTGACGTGCAATTCGGTCCCCTGACCTGGGGCTAGGAGTCAAAAGCTAACCGAGCCCGGTGATAGCTAGTTCCCCCCGAAGTGTCTCGCAGGACAGCCCCGGGGGAGGTTGCCTGCGGGGTAGGGCACTGATAGGGGAGAAAGGGGCCGATGAGGCCCCGCTCTCCTTTCAAACTACGAACCCGCAGGCGCCGTAGATCCCGGGAGTGGGGTACTGGGGGTAAGCTCCAGGACCGAGAGGGGAACAACCCAGACCGCGGGTTAAGGCCCCTAAGTGCCCGCTAAGTGACAAACCGAAGGGCGTCCCCGTCCTGAGACAGCGGGGCCGTAGGCTTAGAAGCAGCCATCGGCTAAGAAGTGCGTAACAGCTTACCCGCCGAGGACGGGGGCCCCGAAAATTGACGGGTCTAAGCGGGCCGCCGAAACCCGGGCTCACCCGTGCCTTGCACGGGTGGGGGTAGGGGGGCGTGGCGGCTGGGCAGAAGCGGGGCCGTGAGGTCCCGTGGACCGGCCGCCAATGCAGATCCCGGTGGTAGTAGACAGCGAAGAGGGGTGGAAATCCCCTCCGCCGGAAGGGCACGGGTTTCCCGGCAATGCGTCGTCAGCCGGGAGTAAGCCGGTCCTAAGGCCGACCTTAACCGGGTAGGCCGAAGGGGAAGCCGGTTAACATTCCGGCGCCCCGCGGGTAGGTGCGGCGACGCAAGCCGGGCCCCTGACGCTTCGGGGTAGGCCGAGCAGGGCCGTAGCCCTGCCCAAGCGCTGAAGCCTGGGGAGTGCCGTAACGGCGAGAACCAGGTGAAGGCGTGATGGGGCGGCGTATGCCGCTTCGGCCGATCCCTGGAGCCAGTGAAAAGGGGGTCCGGAACGATCCCGCGGGACCGTACCTAGATCCGACACTGGTGCCCCTGGCTGAGAAGGCCAAGGCGTCTGGGGTGACTCCGGGCCAGGGAACTCGGCAAATTGGCCCCGTAACCTCGGGAGAAGGGGTGCCTGCCTTCCTCTCCGACGAGGAGGGGTTGGCAGGTCGCAGTGACAAGGGGGTCCCGACTGTTTAATAAAAACATAGGAAGCCGCAAGGCCGAAAGGCTTTGAACGGCTTCTGAATCCTGGCCAGCACCGGTACCTGAAACCCGGGTCCAACCGGGATAAGGGCCGGCTAGCGCCGGGGGTAACCCTGACCCTCGGGTTAAGGGGGTCGTTAAACGTGGCTGTATGCGGGGAAGGCTGGAGGTCACGGGCACCGCTTAAGCGGTAACAGTCCCGTGGCCGGTGAGGCCGACCCGCAGGAAACCGCCCCATGAGGTGCCGAATCTTCTAATAACTGGACGGCTGCAGACGACTCGGTGAACCTCGCTTACATCATCGGCGTGATGCTGGGCGACGGAGGGGTTTACGGCAATTATTACACGGTCTTCTGCAGGGATCCTAACCTCGAGTTCGTTGAGTTCATCGCGCGGACGGTCGAGGAGCTCTTCGGGATAAAGCCAAACGTAAGGCGGGCCAGCACGAAGTACTACTTGGTCTCGACGAACGTCCGATGGGTCCACGATTTCTTCCTCAGGATCGGCTTTCCGAAGGGCAGGAAGCTGACTAACGCCTCGATCCCTCCACTCTACAGGAACGATCTGGACGTCGTCAAGGGCCTCTTCGACAGCGAGGGTTACTGCGGCATCGACTATCAGCGCCACGGCGAGAAGACGTACGCCTACCCCTATGTAGGGATTGACATGATAGCGAGGCCGGTGATAAGGCAGGCAATGGACCTTCTGAGAAAGCACGGAATACAGTGCTCGCATCAGAGGAAGACGCCCAGGGCGTGGGGTAAGCACTACCAGTGGAGGCTGGTCGTCAAGGGATGGGAGAACGTCAAGCTTTTCTCGGAACTGATCGGATTCAGACATCCGGAGAGGTCGAGGAGGTTGCTGGAGATCCTAACCGAGGGCGGGATCCTCAGAGACCATACGCCACGCGCCCCAGCTGGCACGGAAGGATGTCAGCTGGGGTGATGATATGGTCCAACCCCGACCATCAGGTCGGGCATGCTTAAGGTAGCCAAATGCCTTGTCGGGTGAGTTCCGACGCGCATGAATGGATCAACGAGGGCCCCACTGTCCCGGCCCGGAGCCCCGTGAACCCACATAACGTGGACGAACAGTCCACGAACCCCCAGCGGGGAGAGAAGACCCTGTGGAGCTTTACTGCAGCCTGTCGCTGCGGGATGGCTCTGGGTGCATAGCGTAGCCGGGAGCCGTCGATCCGGGCCTCTCCGGGGGCCCGGGGAGGCGCCAATGTAACACCGGCCACCTGGGGCTGTCCCGCTAACCGGGGCCTGTGCCCTGGGACAACGGCAGGTGGGCAGTTCGGCTGGGGCGGCACTCCCCCGAAAAGATATCGGGGGAGCCCAAAGGTCGGCTCAGGCGGGACAGAAACCCGCTGTAGAGTGCAAGGGCAAAAGCCGGCCTGACAGGACCCTTGAACGCAAGGGGTCCTGAGGGGAAACCCGGGCCTAGCGATCCATCGGCCCCTACCAGTGGGGGCCGGTGGTGACAGAAAAGTTACCCCAGGGATAACAGGCTCGTCGCGGGCGAGAGTCCCCATCGACCCCGCGGCTTGGTACCTCGATGTCGGCTCTTCCCATCCTGGCCTCGCAGCAGGGGCCAAGGGTGAGGCTGCTCGCCTATTAAAGGGGAACGTGAGCTGGGTTTAGACCGGCGTGAGCCAGGTCGGATTCTACCTGCTGGGGGTGTGGGCCGCCTGAGGGTAGGGTCCTCCTAGTACGAGAGGAACGGAGGGCCGGGGCCAACGGTGTACCGGTCGTCCTACAGGGCGACGCCGGGCAGCCGCGCCCCTGGGGATAAGGGCTGAAAGCATCTAAGCCCGAAGCCCCTCCCAAAAATAGGCGGCCAATCGGGGACTATAGGGCCCGGCAACGGGCCTTGGTCCCCGACGAGGGCTCCCCTAGAAGAGGGGGTTGATGGGGTGGGCGTGTAAGGGCGGAGGCGTAAGCCGGACGCCCTCAGCGCGCCACTCCCAATCGCCCGAGCTGTCCGGGTGTGCGCACCCTATGCCAAAGCGCTCCACCCCTCCCATCCCGCTCCCTTCTTTTCCACCGCTTCGTCAGCACAGCGTAATCCATCGAGTCAACTCTCTGCTCCGCGTAGGTCCGTTCCTTTCGGTCAAAGGACGGACTGTTCTACACGTCAAGTTGCGGGATAAATAACGGGAGAGAGCATCAGGCACAGGTTGAGGCCTCCCCTCGAGCCGCCGAAGGGCATGGACGACCTGACGCCGGAGGAGTACGCGGTCCACGACGAGCTGGTGAGGGCCGCGAGGAAGGTGATGGAGGCTTACGGATACCAGCTGATAGAGACGCCTACGGTGGAACACTACGAGGTCTTCGCGGTGAAGAGCGGAGAGGAGATACTGACGCACATCTTCGGCTTCGAGGACGCGCACGGAAGGAGGCTGGTCCTGAGGCCGGAGATGACGGCCCCGGTGGCGAGGCTCTTCGCGGCGAGGCTGAGCAGGAGGCCTCTTCCTGTCAGGCTCGGTTACATCGCCGACTGCTACAGGCTCGACGAGCCCCAGTGGGGGAGGCGGAGGAGGTTCTACCACGCAGGTTTCGAGCTGATAGGCGTGAGGGACCCGATGGCCGACGCGGAGCAGGTCCTGATCTGCAGGGACTTCTTCGGTTCCGTGGGGATCAACGACTTCTGGGTTAAGCTGGGACACGTCGGCGTCCACAGGGCCGTCCTCTCGGCGTGCGGGATAGGCGAGGAGCTCCAGGACCGCATCCTCTCCCTCATCGACAGGGGGAGGAAGGAGGAGGCGCTGGAGGTCGTGAGGAGCAGCTCCACGGACAGGCAGGCGGCGGAGGCCTACGAATCCCTCGTCTCGGGGAGCGCGTCAGGGGAGATCGGAGCTGTGAGGGAGCTGCTCTCAGGAATAGAAGGGGTTGGGCCGCAGGTGGAGGAGCTGGAGGCCGTGCAAAGGGTCCTCGAGGCGCTGGTAGGTAAGGAGAGGATCCGTTACGACCCGGGCTTCGCGAGGGGCCTCAGCTACTACACGGGGACGATCTTCGAGGTCTATGGGCCGAGGGCCAGCGTCGCCCTTGCAGGCGGAGGGAGGTACGACGGACTGATCGGGCTCTTCAGCGGCAGGGACTTCCCAGGAGTCGGGGTGGCGATAGGGTTGACGAGGGTGATGCAGTACCTCCTCGACAGGACGGAATACAGGCCGAGGTTGAGGGCTCCGAGGGTAATGGTGAAGCCGCTGGGAAAGGCCGAATCGGAGGAGGCCCTGATGGTGGCCGACGCGATCAGGAGGAGGGGGATAGAGGCGGAGATGTCCTTCCCCGGAAGGTCGCTGGGCGACGAGCTGGGCCTGGCATCGGAGAGGGGGGTTAGGCTCGTGGTCATCATCGGGAGCCGAGAGAGGGAGAGGGGCGTCGTGACGATCAGGGACATGAGGGAGGGGAGGCAGGTGGAGGTCTCGAGGGAAGGGGTGGCGGAGGAGGTGGAGAGGCTGCTGGGACATGGTTGACCCCTGGCTTTTGCTGGAGGCGGCCGTCTTCCTCTCGGTCGTCAGCGTCGTCGTCTGGAGGACGAGGGTCCTCGATGCGGCCGGAGGCGCTGTGGCGCTCCTCCTCGGCGCTGTCGTCTACCTCACCATAGGCAGGGGAGGTGCTCTGCTGCTGGTGACGTTCCTCGCGGTCTCAGCGGCCTTCACGCGGGTCGGCTACGAGAGGAAGAGGTCGATCGGAGCGGCAGAGCTGAAGGGAGGGATGAGGGGGTGGAGGAACGTAGTAGGGAACGGAGGGGTCGCAGGTGTCGCAGCGGTCATGAGCGCCCTCGACGCACAGAACCACCACCTCTACCTCTTCGCCTTCATAGGGTCTGTGGCCGCGGTCTTCGCCGACACGATGGCAACCGAGGTGGGTCTCCTCAGCAGGGGCAAGGTCAGGAGGATCATCGGGTTCGGTGAGGCGAGGCCCGGAGAGCCGGGCGGCGTCACGGCGCTGGGCTACTTGGGCGTGCTGATGGCCGCTGCGATCTCCTACGCGGTCTCGCTGCCCTTCCTGGCGAACCCAGCGAGCCCGGTCAAGTTGCTGGTGGCCGTCCTGCTGGCCTCCCTGATAGGAGCGACCGCCGACAGCGTAGCTGGACAGCTCCTCCAGGCCATGTACAGGTGTAGGGTTTGCGGGGCCCTCACGGAGCTGCCGAACCACTGCGACGAGCCTGCGGTCCTCATTAGGGGGATAAGGGGCTTCGACAACCAGGCGGTGAACATGGTCTGCGCGCTGACCGGTGCGGTCGTGGCGGCGGCCGTTTACACGTTCCTCGGTTGAGCTAACCTTTTTTCACCGTGCGGCCCTTCGGGCATGGGGTTGATCGAGGTCAGGGACCTCTGGAAGGACTTCGGCGAGGGCCCTGTCATAAGGGGCCTGACCTTCACGGTGGAGGCCGGAGAGGTCCACGGCCTTCTGGGGCCCAACGGCGCTGGTAAGACCACCACGGTGAAGTGTGTCGTGGGGTTGCTGAGGGCCGACAGGGGAACGATAAGGGTCGGAGGGAGGGAGGTGCCAGAAGACAGGGGCTTCAGGGAGCTGATCGGGTATCTGCCGGAGAACCCTGCCCTTCCCGAGTACCTGACCGTGAAGGAGTTCCTTCTGCTGATCGCGAGGCTGAAGGGCCTGGAGCCGGAGGAGGCGAGGGAGAGGACCGAGGAGGTCGCGTCGCTCTTCGGCTTAGATGCGCACATGGACCGGCTCATCCACGACCTCTCGAAGGGGACGAGGCAGAGGGTGGCGTTCGCGGCTGCGGTGATCAACTCGCCCAGGATACTGGTGCTCGACGAACCCTTCAACGGCCTCGATCCGGAGGCTCAGAGGGTAGCGAAGCTGCTGATGCGGGAGACGGCTAAGGCCGGCGGAGCGGTGCTGGTCAGCACGCACCTGCTCGACTCGGTCGAAAGGCTCTGCGACAGGGCCACCATCATCAACTCTGGGGTGGCTGTGGCTTCGGGGACCATCAGCGAGATCGTCAGGAGGGCAGGGCTCGACGAGGGGGCGACGCTGGAGGAGGCCTTCATCAGCATCGTGAGGGGCTCGAGATGGGGAAGGGACTGATCTGGATCCTCCTCGCGGCGAAGGTGAGGCAGTACTTCGGCCACGTCAGGAGGTCACCGAGGTCTGTCCTCTCGCTCCTCACGTTCTACCTGCTCTGGACCTTCGTGGTCGGAGCTCTCGCGCTCTTCCTCCGCTTCCTCGGCTCCCAGTCTCCGGCAGGGCAGTCGGGTGCCATCGAGACCCTCTCGGTCGTGACGGTGACGGCGATGCTCGCGTTGGGTGCGTTCCTCGGGACGAGGGGAGGGATAACGGCCTTCCCTTACGAGGTGGAGTTCGTCCTCACGACGCCCGTCAGGCCCCACGTCTTCCTCCTCTCGGACCTGCTGTTCCAGGCGATGTTGCTGGGCTTCTACTCGGTGCCCACCTCGCTGGTCGCCATAACGGTGCTGACCTATCCGAGGCACGCGCATTACCTTCCGGCCGCGGCGCTCTCCTACACGACGGCGATCCTGATGGCCGCCATGACCTCTCACCTCCTCGGGATCTCCAGGTCGATCGTCGGCGAGAGGGCCTCGAAGGTCCTCGGATGGTCGGCGATGGGGCTGGTCTCGCTCCCCTTGGTCCTCCACGCGGCGGGCCTCGATCTCCCCGAGTGGGCTGCATACCACCCGGTACAGGCGCTGGCGCTCCTCCTCAGCGGCAACAGCTCCCTTCTCCCCGTGGTCGCTCTCTACCTTGCGGTCCTAGTGACCGCCTACGCGATTGCGTCGAGGGTCGACTTCCACGCCTCCGTCTCGCCGGTCCTCCTGACGGTCCTGATGGAGCCTCCGAGGAGGATGCCCCGCTACCTGAGGGTTCCAGGCCTCCTGACCGCTTCGCTGAGAGCGGTGGGCCGCGGAGGGATATGGTTGACGATGTACGCGCTCCACCTGACCCGGGTCGCCCGGGAGGGGAGCCTCTGGACCGGAGCGATGGTGCTGGCCTTCCTCACGCTGGTCAACTCGGCCATACCGAGGCTCACCGGCTTCGGAAGCTTCCCGAGGCTTGCTGAGCTCTCGATGGTGGCTCTGTACACGCCCATGCTGCCGGCCCTCCTCGCGATCAACTGGAACGTCTCGGAGCGGAGGAACACTTGGTACGTCGCCGTCTCGGGCGATGCTCTGAGGGTTTACGTCTCCACGCTCCCGTTGTCCTACTTGACGGTGACTGCCGCCTTCGCGCTGATCCTGTACGGCCTCATCTCGATAGGTTCCAGCGAGGTCCCCTTCCTCGCGATCGACCTCCTGCTGCTCCTCTCTATGGCCTCCTTCGGGTCCCTCCTCTCGGTCGCGGTCTCCGTCTCCTCAAGGGTCGCCGCCTCGCCCCTCTCCCTCGGCTCGCTCCTTTACGTCCTCTTCCCGACGCTCGGCTCTACCCTGCTGGCCCTGCCCGTCATGGTGGTGAGGGTTCTGGACCCTGCGGCCGATGCGCCCAACCCCGTCCTCTTCGCAGGTCTGATCGTCTACGCGTTCTCATCCTCCGCACTTCTCTGGAGGGTCATAGCCGCCTCCGGGCCCAGGTACCTCCAGGAGGTGCAGGAGCCCTAATCGTCCCACCTCGAGAGCCCGCACCGCGTCAGCATCTCCTTGTACTCCTCGGGCGAGAACTCCTGAACTGAGACGTCGTCGACGTCGATCACCATCACCGAGTGGAGCCTGCAGTTCCTGAGCTCCTCCAAAGTCACCGGTGGGTTCGAGTAGTAGAGGTCGCAGAGGGCCTTCAGCCTCATCAGCTCGGCCTCGGTCCTGTAGGCTGGGGGCTTGACGAGGGCGCTGTGGATTTCGAGGATGTTGTTCCTCGGCGTGGCGAGGCAGAAGCGGTCGGCGAACCTGCTGTAACGGGCCACCTTGCTGGCGATCCTGGCCCTGAGGTAGGTGAGGGTGTCCAGCGCGTGCTCAGGTGAGGTGAAGCCGGTCTCGATCTCGATGATCACAGTACCCTCGCCCTTGACGCCGTAGACGTCGCAGACCAGAGGACCTTCAAGGTGCCTCTCCACGTCGACCTCATAACCCCTCGAGATCAGGTGGGCGGCGCAGATCAGCTCGAGGACCGAGTGGTTGGTCTTGACGACGCCTCTGCTGTGCAGCTCCGTCAGCTTCGATGCCGGCACCGAGAGCGCCTCCGCCACTTTTTCGCCGTACCTCTTCCTTATCGACTCCCTGAGGGCCGCCACGTCGTCGGCGAACGTCCCCTTCACGCCCTC
>JAVVHL010000010.1:0-19608 GCA_032249575.1 Candidatus Calditenuis sp.
AGGAGGCGCTGACGCAGGTAACGGTGAGGGTGAAGAGCCGGTCCTGCTTATTGGGTTGAGGGCCCATGCCCACGAACCTTCCCGCCGAGGCCAGGGCTAAACTCGCCGAGTACTCCGCTGCGAGGACGCTGGAGGAGAAGGTCACGAAGCTGGAGGAAGCCATAGGCCTGATACCGGACCACAAGGGGACCGAGAAGCTCAGGAGGCAGCTGAGGAGGAGGCTCGCTGAGCTAAAGAGAGAGCTGGAGGAGAGGAGGCAGAGGAGGGCAGGAGGAGGTAGGGACGAGTTCTCGGTAGAGAAGGAGGGGTGGGCCCAGATCGCGCTGCTCGGTGCCGCCAACTCGGGCAAGTCCTCGCTCTTCAACGCCCTGACCGGTGCCAGGTCGCCGGTCGCCGATTACCCGCTCACCACCACACGTCCGTTCCCCGGCATGACGCTTTACCAGGACGCTGAGCTCCAGGTCGTCGACCTCCCCTCCGTCCTGACGGAGGACTTGAGGCCCACTTCCTTCGCGAGCCGGTCGATCGCCGTCGCACGCAATTCCGACCTCTTGCTGTTGGTGGCTGACGCCTCTAGGGACCCGGAGGCGGAGCTGAATGAGTTGATCGATCTGCTGGTCGACCACGGTATATCGCTGAAGCAGAGGTCATGCGAGGTCAAGATACAGAGGACCGATACCGGAGGCCTCAGGCTCGTGGTGATGGGGACTCTCCGCTGCAGCTACCAAGAGGTACTGGAGCTCCTGAAGTCTTACGGTTACAGGTCAGCGATCGTTAAGGTGATAGGGGACGCGGACCTCGACGAGATAGAGGAGCAGGTGGTCCTGCAGCCGGTTTACAAGAGGGCAATCGCGGTGCTGAACAAGGCCGACCTCGTCGACCCTGAAGTCCTCGCCGAACTCAGGAAGAGGGTTGCCGAATCGCTCAAGATCCCCGTAGTCGCGGCCTCCTCGCAGGACGCGAAGTCGCTCGAGGAGCTGAAGGAGGTCTCCTTCAGGTCGCTGGAGATGATCAGGGTCTACACGCAGAAGGACGGTGTAGTGTCGAGGAAGCCCATCCTGATGCCGAGGGGCTCGACGGTGATCGAGCTGGCGGAGCTCATCCACAAGGAGCTGGCCAGGAACTTCCGCTACGCGAGGGTCTGGGGGAAATCGGTCAGGGTCCAGGGACAGCGCGTCGGGCCGGATCACCAGCTCGAGGACGGCGACGTCGTCGAGATCCGGAGCGATTGGCGCGGCACAACCTAAAATGATCCTAGGAAGCTGATGGGGCGATGGAGGCCTCGACGATCGAGGCGGTGCTCCTCCTCCTGACGACCGCATCGGCGATCCTCGCGATCGAGAGCAGGAGCCTCGTCAGGACCGCGCTCTGGTTCCTCGTCTTCACGGTCTCTCTCGGACTGATCTTCATCACCCTCGGCGCCGTCCTCGTCGGCATCTTCCAGATCCTCGTCTACTCGGGAGGTGCGGTGGCGCTGCTGATGCTCGTCGTCATGTTCACCCGCAGGAGGGACGAGACGGCATGAGGTGGAGCCAGGTCTTCGGCACGATATCCTCGATCCTTTTGGCCGCAGTCATCTTCTTCACGCTCGCCACATCGCCGCCGGTCTACAAGTACTGGGGGAAAGCGCTCGACAGGTTGGTCAGCGAGGACATCGGCTCTCTGGGCAAGGACCTCAGCTCCCTCCTCTGGTCCGGCTTAGCCTTCCCGCTGATAGGGATCTTCATCGTCGTCCTGGTGCTGGCCTTGGGAATAGGGAGCCTGACCTTGGTAATGGTGAGGAGGTGAGAGGCATGGCTCTACCAGTGACCTTGTTGACGGTCTTCGCCGCGCTGATCTTCGCGCTGGGAGTTTACACGCTCGCCTCGAAGCGTCACCTGATCAAGCAGCTGGTGGCGATAGAGCTGATGATCAACGCAGCCCACCTCAACCTAGTCACCTATGCGACCTCGAGCAGCCTCGGCGTCGACCCTCTTGGGATGGGGTTCGTGCTTCTCTCGTTGGGCGTAGGAGCTGCGGTCATAGCGGTCGCCGTGATACTCCTCGTCCACGTCTACAGGCTCACCGGGACGTTGGACGTGGACCTGCTGAGGCGCCTCAGGCGCTGATCACCCTCCTGAGATAGGGGGGATGACCACCACCGTGTCGCCCTCCCTCACCTCGGCCTCCGGTGCGGCGCGCTCTCCGTTCAGCGCTATCGCGAAGCTCCTCCTGAGGGATCCAGATTCGTCGAAGAGGTAGCGGCGGAGGTCTTCGCCGTACCGCTCCGCTATAGCCCTGACGACGTCGATGCACCTCGACCCCTCCGGAACATCGAGCTCCTCGGCCTCCCTTCCCGTCAGCTCCCTCAACCTCGCGAAGTAGAGCGTCCTCACCCTCAACCCGTCAACGGATTGGAGGCCGGAGCTATAATTCCGACGGTCCCACGCTCAGCGGAGGAGGGGCCCTATCGCGGCGCTCAGCGACTGGAAGCTGGGAGGTATCCGTATCGTGTTCTCGGGCGGCGGGAAGACCTCGATCGTCTTGAAGCCAGCGCCCGTCACGCAGCAGACCACCTCCTCGTCCCTTCCCACCTCGCCCTCCTCCACGAGCCTCTTCAGCACCGCGACCGAGATCGCACCTCCCGGCTCGGCGAAGATCCCCGTCTCCTTTGCCAGCAGGTACACGGCCTCTATCGCCTCCTGGTCGCTGACAGCGCCTGCCGTGCCGCCTGTCTTCCGGATGACCTTCAGGGCCTGAAGGCCGTCGCCCGGCTCTCCGATCGCGAGGCTCTGGACCACCGTCTTCGGCGACTTGACCGGCTCTATCCTCTCGAGGCCCTTCCTGTAGGCCGAGACTATCGGCGAGCAACCTTCCGGTTGGGCGCAGGTCATGGCTACACTGTCGTCGTCCAGCAGTCCCGCATCCACGGCCTCCGAGATCCCCTTGTGAATCGCGGAGAGGAGGGCGCCGCTCGCACAGGGCACCACTATCCTGTCGGGAAGCCTCCAGCCCAGTTGCTCCGCTATCTCAAGCCCCATCGTCTTGGAGCCCTCGACGTAGTAGGGCCTGAGGTTGACGTTCACGACGCCTATGTTGAAGCGGTCTGCTGCTAGGGCCGCGAGCCTGTTGACGTCGTCGTAGGTCCCGTCGACCAGCACCACAGTGGACCCGTAGATCGAGGCGTGGAAGACCTTCGGGTCCTCGACCGACGAGGGCATGAAGACGAAGGACCTCAGACCAGCGGCCGATGCGTGGGCTGCCGTTGCCCCAGCCAGGTTCCCTGTGGAAGCGCATCCCACAGCGCTCATCCTGAACTCCTTGGCCTTCGATACCGCTATCCCGGAGGGCCTGTCCTTGAAGCTGAAGGTCGGGTTCACGGTGTCGTTTTTGATGTAGAGTCTCCTGACGCCGATCGCCTTGGCGAGGGAGTCCGCCCTCAGTAAGGGCGTGTAACCTGTGCCGAGGTTCACGATGCAGGAGTCGTCCAGTACCGGCAGGAACTCCCTGTACCTCCAGAGGTCACTGTTCCTCGAGGAGATTTTGGACCTCGAGACCTGAACCCTCCCGAAGTCTATCCTGACCTCCAGAGCTCCGAGGCACTCCTCACACGCGTAAGCCGAGACGTGGCCGTGGTCCCTGCCGCACTCCCTACAGACCAGTGAGATCGGTGCGGTTAGCTCTCCCACCTCGGCACAGCTCTCTCGAGAGCTGGAATATCAACTGTGCTCGCTCTCTCACCGAACACGAACGATGGTGTGTAGACGAAGCGTGCAGAGACGACGTGTCGACACGACCGTCTATGCGAGGGGCCCCCGGGAGGGACCCATGAGGAGACTTCGAGTCCCGTCACCGACTCCGGCGAGAGATCCTGATCTCGATGAAACTGACGTTCACAGTCCTGTCGCCCAGCTGGAGCTGATCCGTCCCCAGCCTCACGTCCTCCACCTTCAGGTCCCTGTAGAAGGACCTCCTGAGCACGTTGACGACGTCGACGCACTTGGCCACAGCCCTTCCCCTCCCCCTCACCACTACCTCCGTCGAGCCCCTGTTGAAGGAGGTGAGGACAGCCAGAGCGTACCTCATCACGGGCTTACGGCCGACCACTACCAGGTCTGTCCTCTCCACCGACAAGGCCCTGATTGCTTCGGGCTCCGGTCTATTCACCTTTTTGCGCGGTCCATCACGAGCCCCGCCAGGTGAGCTGCGACGTCTATCCCGGTCGCCTCCATGAAGCCCTTGAACTCGGGGACGCCGTTCAGCTCGTTGACGTAGTAATCGCCTGACCTGTCCACGAGGATGTCGACAGCCACGAAGTCGCCTCCCACGACCTCGGCGCACTTGATCGAGACCTCCACCAGCTCTTGGTCCAGCCTCCTCTGGACCGTCTTGCCTCCGAGGGCCACGTTCGTCCTCCAGTCGTCGGGAGGTCCGATCCTCTCCATCGCTCCGAGGACCTCACCGCCGAGCACTATGGTCCTGACGTCCCTCCCTCCGGTCTCGACGTACTGCTGGAGCATGTGGACCTTCAATTGGGCCGAAGAGAGCAGGGACCTGTACTCGAGGATCGTCTTCCAGACCCTCTCGTCCTCCACCAGCGCCACGAGCCTCCCCCAGCTCCCTATCGGCGGCTTGTCGACCACCGGCTTCGGCATCAGCTTGAAGGCCTGCTCGGCGGACCTGCTGTCGACCGCCACAGCGGTCCTCGGTATCCTCACCCCCTTGGCCGCTATCCTCGAGAGGCAGAGGATCTTGTCGCCGCAGACCGCGATCGTCCCGGAGTTGTTGACCGTGTAGGTCCCAGCCGACTCCCTCGCCGCAGCAGCATATACGGCCTTGAACATCGAGACAGGCCTTATTACGGAGGCTTCGGAGGTGCTCTCGCCCATGATCAATGGGACTTCGTTGACGTTGGTCAGCAGCACGTCAGCGCCCCTCGCCTTCAGCCGCTCTATGATCAGCCTCTCCTCGAGCCTCGGGTAATCGTAGATCAGCTCTATCCTAACCAAGCTCCCCTTTCCGCACCCCGCTCAGTCCGCGTGACGGCGACGATCATTAAAATCTTGATGAGGGTGCAGATCGGTGCCGTGTCAACTTTTTGTGGAGGGCATGGACGAGCGTGATGGGCATGGCTAAGCAGAAGCCGCCGAAGCAGAGGAAGTTCGGGAAGGGAGTGGCCAAGTGCAGGAGGTGTGGGACGACGGTGGGCGTGATCAGGAAGTACAAGCTTTACATATGCAGGCGGTGCATCAACGAGGTCGCTCCCCTGATGGGGTTCAAGGTTTACAGCTGAACCCGGTCTTCATCCGCTTCAGCCCCTTTGTGAGGGTCGGCTGAACATCTGTCGGGTCCCGTATTACGCGGAAAATACGTCCGTTACCAGCCCAAGCAACTCCTAACTATTGGACGCATCACAATTCTTGACGGAGACGGGCCGGCAGAGGTGGACGCCGTAGTCCGGGGGAAGCCTCGGGCTCGGTGCCCCTTCCGGTACCAGGGCCCGAAAGGGTGCCGCAGCCGGAAGGGGTACGGGTGGCTCGCGCTCACCGGCGGCAACTGGGAAGGTGGGCGTGAAGTGCCCGCGCCGCCGAATGCCCGTCTCCCTTCTCACCTGCTTCTCGCAACCTCCCAGAGGTAGCTGGGCTTCGCAGGCGAACCGTCTATCCTGAGTGGCCAGAGGGCGTCTTCTATCGCGTTCATTACTGCCTGAGCGAACCCTATCGTCGCCGCCTCGCCGACGCCCTTAGTGCCCAAGGGGTTCGGTGCAGGGGTCACGGTCCTGTCCAGCTCGAGCCTCGGCACCTCGACCGCTGTCGGGATCAGGTAATCGGTCAAGGTGGCTGTGACCAATTGCCCCTCGTTGTCGTAGACCACCTCCTCGTAGAGCGCCTGCCCGAGGGCCTGGACAGCACCTCCGATCAGCTGACCCTCGACCAAGAGCGGGTTGACGACGTTCCCGCAGTCGTCGACCATCACAGCCTTCAATATCCTGACCTGGAAGGTCTCCGGGTCCACCTCGACGACCACCGCGTGGGCTCCGAACGGGTAGGTCAGCTTAGGCGAGTGGAAGGCGTAGGCCTCAAGACCCGGCTCGATGTCCTCCGGCAGAGCGTCCTCGTCGTAGGCCGCCGCAGCCACCTCCCTGAATTCCAGAGCCCTCTCCTCGTGGCCCCTGACGTAGAAACGTCCTCCCTCCATCACCACGTCGTCGGGGTTCGCCTCGAGCAGGTTCGCTGCGACCCTCACCATCTTCTCCTTGACCCTCTCGCAGGCGGCGAGGATTGCGGCCCCTCCAGAGGTCAGCGTCCAGCTCCCCGCAGTCCCACCTCCCTCAGGAGCCAGGTCCGTGTCTCCGTAGAACACCCTCACGTCCTCCATCCCTATCCCGAAGAAGTCGGCCACCAGCTGGGCGAAGGCTGTCTGCTCTCCCTGGCCGTGGGGCATCGTGCTGGTGTAAACTGTGACCTTACCGTCCTCGTCGACCTTGACCTTCGCCGATTGTGAAGCGAAGTTGCAGACCTCCACGTACGCAGAGAGCCCTATGCCGACGAGCTTCCCCTCTGCCCTCGCCCTCTCCTTAAGCCCCCTCATCTGCTTGTAGCCGAGGAGGTCGAGCGCCTTCCTTAGCGCGGCCTCGTAATCGCCCGAGTCGTAGGTCTGACCGGTAACAGTCCTGTACGGGAACTCGTCTTTCCGGACGAAGTTGATCGCCCTCAGCTCTGCAGGGTCGATGCCCAGCTCCCTCGCCAGCCTCTCGACGGTCCTCTCGATGAGGTAAGAGGCCTCTGGCCTCCCGGCACCCCTGTATGGCCCTGCGGGGACCTTGTTGGTGTAGACGCCGATCACCTCGCCCTCTATCCCCTTCAGCTTGTAGGCGCCGGGGAACATGTTCAGGACGTTGGTGAAGGGCCCCTTCGTCAAGTAGAACAGGTATGCTCCCACGTCGCCGAGGACCCTCAGCCTCGCTCCCAGCAGCCTTCCGTTGGACTTGGCGGCCACCTCCACCTCGGCCACTATGCCCCTTCCCTGAGTAGACGATGTGAGGGACTCGGACCTGCTCTCGATCCACTTGACCGGCCTTCCGAGGAGCTTCGCTGCCAGCGGGACCAGGACGTCCTCAGGGTAGTGCGTGATCTTCGAGCCGAAGGCCCCACCGACGTCGTGGACTACGACCCTCACGTCGCTCAGCGGGATGCCCAGGGCCTCAGCGGTCCACCTCCTCAGGTCGTGGGGGAACTGGTGTGTGGCGTGGACCACGAGCCTCCCCGTAGCCTTCTCGTACTCCGCGACGACGCCCCTCGTCTCCATCGGCACCGCAGCCAACCTCTGGATCCTGAAACGGTACTTGCGCACGACGTCCGCTGCTCCGAAGGCCTCCTCGACGTCTCCTCCTGCCTTCCTGTAGGTGAAGGCGACGTTGCTCCCCAGCTCCTCGTGGACCAGCGGAGCCCCCTCCCTCAGGGCCTCCTCCACGTCGGTCACAGGCTCTAACCTCTCGTACTCTACCTCCACCAGCTCCGCCGCGTCGTAGGCGAGGTACCTGTCCTCCGCGATCACCATCGCCACCGGCTCGCCGTAGTACCTCACCTTCCCCGAAGCGAGGGGCTTAGCCCTCGGAACTTCCTTTCCTCCGTCGGTCGCAACAGGCCCTACGAGTCGGTCGACGTCTTTCGCCGTCAGCACAGCCACGACGCCATTCAACTTCTCTGCCTTGCTCGTCTCGATCGACCTGATCCGTGCGTGGGCCACCCTGCTCCTGACGAAGGCCGCGTAGAGCATGCCTGGGAGTCTGAGGTCGTCGACGAAGACGCCGTTCCCCGTCACGAAGCGCCTGTCCTCGACCCTCGGAACCGGCTTCCCCACGTACCTAGGTGACTTGAAGGGCCAGCCCAACCCTCCCTGCCTCGCGTCAAAACCCTACCAGATCGTCTTGAACCTCTCTCAGCCTCCTGAGAGTCTTGTCGAGGGAGCCCTGACCGAGGAGCCCCAATAGGCGCTCGCCCTCCCGGAGGAAGGCCCTCATGACCTTCTCAGAAGAGGGTGACCTCATCAGCTCGTCCCGGTAGAAGGACTCGGGTTCGGAGAGCGCGATCTCGACGAGCCTCATCAGGACCCCCATGCTGTTCGTCGGAAGCGTCCTGACCCTCGACCTCGAGAGGAGCGAGGCCGCTGCGAGGCCGATGAAGTGGGTCAGCGCGATCGAGTAACGGACAGCCGCGTCGTGCTCCCTCAACCCTATCCGGATCACATCGGCTCCAGGGAGGAGCTGCTCGATCACCATCCTCTCCCTCTCCTCGTCACCGGGCTCCACGTGGGCCACCTTTGCACCCATCAGGTTCCGAGTAGTCGGTCCGAAGAGCGGGTGGAGCATCACAACGGTCATCCCCTTCTTCCTGAGCCTCCTGACCTCCGCAGCCACTGGCCCCTTAAGCGCCGCGATCTCGACCACGAACCTCCAATCTTCCGGCCTCGATCCGAGCTCCCTCAGGACGCCTTTGGAGGCAGATATCGGCACGGCCACGATCACGCCCCTACCTCCCGACGACTCGGAGAGGTCCCTGAGCGCCTTACCGCCGACCTCCGATGCGAGCCCCTCAGCCGCCTGCCTGTTGACGTCGTAAAGCTCGAGCGAGTGGCCCATGCCGGTGAGGTGCCTCGCGAACCACCCGCCCATCTTCCCGCATCCCACGATCAGGAGCTCCAAGGCCCGCAACCGCAGGTCAGTCGATGTAGGAGACCCTGTTCCTCTCCTGCTCGTCGTACTCCTGCTCCAGGCCCCTCACGAGCTCCTTCAGGTCCTCGTCGCTCTCGACGAGCGAGCTGACCTTGCTGTCGAAGACGGTAGCGTCGACGTAAAGCCTCTCGAGGTTCAGGCTGATCTCGAGGACAGAGCTGAGCTTCTCCAGCACCGCCAGCACAACCCTTGGGTTCGGGATGTTAAGGTAGGCAGGCACATGCCCCCACAGAGAAAGGGCCTCCAGCCCCTTGAGTCCCGAGTTGTGGATGATGTAGCTGTGCATGCTGGCAGGTCCCCTGTAGTTGGAGGGGTTCAGGCCGAGCGCCATGCACTTCCCGTAGAACCTCTTGCTGGTGGTGAGGAAGGAGAGCCTTACCGGTCTTGTGTGGGGCGTCCGGTCGATCAGACCTCCGATCGTGACGAGCGTCCTGGAACCGAAAGTGTCCATCAGCTCGAAGAGCGCCCTAATGAACTGGTCCCAGCCGTGGGAGAGCTCATAGCCGGAGACGAGTATCAGGTCTGCGTCCTTCCTCATCGCGTAGTGTATCTCCCATCCGGGCATCCTGATCTCCCTGATGAAGCCTCCCTCGATGGTGACGACCGGCCTGTGCTGGGTGTGGTCGATGAGGTCCGAGGTCTCGATCCTCCCCAGCTCCATCGCGCCCTCCGATTCCCTCAGGTAAGCCAGCGAGAGCGTCGAGACGTTCCCCGCATCCGCCCATCCTCCGAACCCGACAACCGTTATCGGGTTCTTCATCTCGGGCGTCTTGTACAGAACTAGCCTGCTCAACCCAGCCTTCACCCCCGATCCTGTTAATATCCCTGCAACCGGAAAAGGATTGGAAGAGCGCTCAATCGATTACGTCCGCCATCGCCCGGTCGACCTCCTCAACGTCCATCTTCTCGTACCGCTCTATCGACCCCACGTCGACCCAGAACTCCGTCACCAAGTAGGGCACGACCTTCATGCCCCTTCCGATCATCTTCGGTATCAGGTCCCGCATCAGGTCAGAACGGGGGCCCAGGGATTCGAGCAACCCGAGTCCCGTCTTCGAGAGCGTCAGCACGCCTATCGTCACCAGTATCGGCAGCCTCGGCTTCTCCACCAGCTCCACGACCCTCTCGTCCTGGACCTTAGCGACGCCCACCGGCAGCTCGTACCCGCTCGAGAGGGCCAGGACCGCATCCGCTGAGCTCCGGCGGTGAAGCTCGACGAGTTTGGAGACGTTGAGGTTGGTCAGTATGTCGCCGTAGTGGATAAGGACGTCCTCGTCGGGCGAGACGGCACCGATCCTCATCGCGTTCAACAACGATCCACCTGTCCCCGAGTACTCCTCAGTGTCGTCGACGTAGGTGACGCTCCAACCGAACCTCTCACCGGAGCCGAAGTAGTTCTTCACCTGCTCCCCTCTGTAACCTACGAGGACCACGAAGTCCCTGATCCCGTGCTTCGCTATGTTAGCCATCACATAATGGAGCAGCGGCAGCTGCCTCTTCCCGATCGGTATCATGCACTTCTGGAAGTAATAGCTCAGGGGCCTGAGGCGCCTCCCCTCACCGCCCGCGAGGATTACGGCCCTCATCCCCCGGCCAGCGGGTCCGCGATCGATAAAAACGGTGACGCAGCTGATCCCGTTGCGCCGCAAAGGACCGGAGGTGCGAGGGAGGACGGTCCCTCAGCTCATCCTGCTATGCAGGCCGACCAGCCGCAGTCGAGGCAGTTGACGCATCCGCTCTGGTGTACGAGCCTCGCACTCCCGCAGACCGGGCACTTCTCCGGGACGTGGGTCGTCCCAGCTGCCTTCTGCTCCGGACCTTCCACCTCCTCCACCGCTGGCCCCACCTTCAGGAAGACCTTCGCCCCCTCCGGCTCGCCGGTGGCCATGTTCTGCAAATGCCTGAGGAAGGGCTCGACGTCGATCCCGAGCGACCTCATCATCTCGAGCGTGTTGTTCCTGACGCGCAGAACGTACTTCTCGGTCCGCTGGGATGGTGTCACCAGCACCTGCCCGGGCTTCGACTGGTCCCTGTATATCGTTATCCCCTTCAGCCCGAGCCTGTAGGCGAACAGGTAGGCGGCCTCGACGTCCTCGACCGTCACCCAGGAGGGCATGTTGATCGTCTTGCTCACCGCAGCGTCCACCCAGAGGCCGACGTGGTACTGGGCCCTGACGTGGTCCCACCAGGGTATGTCGTAGGCCACGACGAAGACCCTCATCGCCTCCTCGTCGAAGAGGTCTCCGAGTCCCTGGATCGAGCCTCCGTTCTCTGCGACCCTCTTCAGCACTTCGTCCGTCTTCATCCCCCTCTCCTCGAGGTAGCGCTCGAACTCCGGGTCGATGTAGTAGAACGTTCCGACCGTGACCCTCTTCTCGTAAACGAGCGCGAAGACCGGTTCGAGGCCAGAGCTGGTGTCTACCAGCATCGAGATGCTCCCAGTCGGTGCGATCGAGAGGAGGAAGCTGTTCCTTATGCCGTTCCTCTTGATCTCCTCCACGACCCTGTCCCAGTCCATCGTCCAGAGCTCCCTGTGGTAGAAGCCCTCGAGCGGAAGCTCTCCGTCAGGATAGCTGCTCTGCCAGTAGAGCGGGAACGGACCCCTCTCCCTCGAGCGCCTCGTGCTCTCCATGTAGGTGTGCCAGGCGATGAACTCCATGACCCTCTGCATCGTCTCGAAGCCCTCCTCGCTGTTGTAGGGTATCCTGAGCGCGTAGAGCATGTCGGCGAGCCCCATTATCCCGAGGCCGACGCGCCTCGTCCTGTGGGCCATCTCGTCGATCTCCTTCAGCGGGTAGTTGTTCACGTCGATCACGTTGTCGAGGAACCTGTACGCGATCCTGACGGTCTCCGCAAGCCCTTCCCAATCGATCTCGGCCCTCCCGTTCACCCTCTTCACGAAGGCGTAGAGGTTGACCGACCCGAGGTTGCAGACCTCGTACTCGTAGAGGGGCTCCTCACCGCAGTTGTGGACCAGGAAGCCGTTGGCGTCGAACGCGTTGATCCCAGGGACCGAAACGTCGTAAACCTCCTCCGTGCCGTCCTGAACTATAGCCTCCACTGTGGCCACGAAAAGCTCAGCGTTGGGCCTCCTCCGGTAGCTGGCGAGCAGCCTCTCGAGCCTCTCCCTCTTCTCGGTGTTAGAGAGTCCTATCAGCTCAGCGAACCTCACGAGGCTCTCGTTGGCGATCACGAGCTCGTACTGGGGAGCCGTCTCGTACTCCCTCGTCCCGCCACGTCCGTCGGGCAGGAGCCTCCTCCCTCTGTCCCTCCTGAAGTAAATTCTGCTGAAGATCCCCAGCCTCAGCAACATCCTTTGGACGGCCTTCAGGAACTCAGGATCGCTCTGCGCGAGCCTCAACGAGACTCCCTTCCTCTGGCTTCCCTGTACGGAGCCGTCGGAGTCGAAGAGGGCCCTGATGTAGCCCCTGTAGAACTCTGAGGACTGCCGCTCGATCTCGGGCGTCACGCGTCTCGTTCCTCCCCTTCCCGGTCCGAGCCCGAGGCTTCTGGCCAGCTCCGTTATCGCCGAGGCCCTCATCACATAGCGACCGCCGTACGGCCCAGTCCAACCGCTCCAATCACTCCGGTGCGGGAGACGTGAGGCGGCTTCCTCCAGCTCGACCATCATCCCGGCAGACCCTCCGTCCGCGGCCCAAACTGCGACGACGGCCCTGCTCCTCCCGCGCCCCTCATTGGTAATCCAACCGTCACCCGCCAGGGCTCCCACAAGCAAACCCTCCTCGTATCCGCGGTCGCCGGGCCAGAACGCGAGGTTCCTGTGGTCGTTCAATAGCACCCTGTCGCCGGGCCTCAGTTCTGATGCGGGACACCACTCCCACCGGACCTCGTAGGTCCAACCTCCTTCTCTCCACCTCCTCCTGATCGATCTCACCCTGGCGAACGGGTGGTCGCCGGTCACCCTGACCTCGAAGCCCTCCCTCGTTACCACCTTCAGGACAGGTTTGACGCCGGTGCTGAAGAAGCCGCGCTCGGAGAAGTACTTCCTTCCGTTGACGACCAGCTCCACAGGCCTGTTCAAGAGCTCCTTGACCTGCCTCGGCCCCTCAGCCGTCATCACCCACGTGTCGCCCGTCACGCAGGGGTTGGTCGCCCTGATCTCGCCCAGCGCCCTCCTGAGCACGTTCCTCCTGTTGATGTTGTCGAGGAAGAGGACCCCTGGGTCTGCCGTCTTCCAGGCCATCTGAGCTATCAGCCTGAAGAGGTGCCTCGGGTTAGCCCTTCCCCAGACCTTTCCGTTCCTCGGGTTGATCAGCGGGTAAGGCTCGTTCCTCTCTAGGTATTCCCAGAAGGAGGGTTCGATCAGGACGCTGATGTTGAAGTTCTCGAGTACTCCCGGCTGCTCCTTCGCCCTGATGAACTTCTCGATGTCCGGGTGCCAGATCTCGAGGATGCCCATGTTGGCCCCTCTCCTCTTCCCTCCCTGCTTGACGACGTCGGTGACCGTGTCGATGATCCGCATGAAGGTGACGGGCCCCGATGCGACGCCCGATGTCGACGCGACTATGTCGCCCTCCGGTCTGAGCTTCGAGTAGTTGATCCCGATGCCGCCGCCGCTCTTGAAGATCATCGCCGCGTCGGTGGCCGACTTCATGATCGACTCCATGTTGTCCTCGATCGGAAGGACGAAGCAGGCTGAGAGCTGTCCCAGCCTTGTGCCGGCGTTGAAGAGCGTAGGGCTGTTGGGCATGAACTTCTTCTCGGCCATCAGGTTGTAGTACTTGAGGTAGTCCTCCGCGTGGTCGTCGAACTCACCCGATTGTATCATCTCGACGATCCTGGAGAAGGGGACCTTCATCGCACCCTCCGAGTTGAGCCGGTCGTACAGGTTCTTCATCCGGTCGAGGTGCCAGCGGTTCCAGGTGAAGAGCAGGTTCCCATCCCCGTCCCTGAGGCCCAGCTTGCCCTCCCACAGCACTGGGTCGAACTCCTCATGCGGCTGGACCTTCTGGCCCCTGCTCACGTCGAAGACCCTCGGGTCGTAGAGGATGTCAGGTATGACGACGAGCGACGCTATCCTCTGGAACATCTGCTTCGGGCCCTCGATCAGCTTCCCCTCCTCGTTCCTCAGCAGGTACCTCGACGCCATCAGACGGAGCGCGTTGACCGAGAACCTCTTGTCGACCTCGTCGAGGCTGTCCTTCTCGAGGATCCTCATCTTCTCCTTCCTGATCCTCTCCCTCTCCTTCCGGTACAGGATGTAGGCCTTGGCGACCTCGTAAAGGTCGAACTTCACGAGCGTCAGCTCCACGAGGTCCTGGACGTCCTCGACGTGCGGTATCTTCTCAGACCCGAACTTCTCCGCGATCAGCTGGAGGACGTACTCCGTCACCCTGTCGAGCAGCTGCTCGTCGAGTCTCCCTGTAGCGACCATCGCCTTCCTTATCGCGTTCCTGATACGCTCCGGATCGAAGTCGACGACCCTTCCGTCCCTCTTGACGATCTTCTTCACCGGGTAGTGCTCAACGTCGTACATCCAAACGCATCACCGCCTGCTGGGGCCTTATCCGCCTTTCCCTCACAGCCCATTCGTTGTATACCCTCGGTCCGTGATAAGCCCAACGCCGACCTACCACGTTTTGATAAATCGGGTACGGTATGACCGCCCGAAATTGCCAATTGATGGATGGCCCGCCCACGGATTGGCCACAAGAGTCACCGGCACGGCGTCGAGCTAGCTATAATAAGGTGGTGATGCTCGCCTCACCCAGCTGGGGTCATGTTCTTTCTGGTCCAAGTGGAGGACGTCGTCGGGATAGAACCGAGGGAGTTCGGGAGGCCGCTGAAGAGGTTGGTGATGGAGAAACTCTCGAGCACCTACGAGGGCCTCGTCGACGAAGACCTCGGCTACGTGGTGGCGGTCATCGATGCCGAGGTCGACCCGATAGGCGTCCTGCTGCCGAAGGACCCGGCCTCCTACCACAAGGTGGTCTGCACGCTCCTAGTCTTCATCCCGCAGGTCCAGGAGGTCGTGGAGGGCGAGGTGGTGGACGTAACGGAGTTCGGGGCCTTCGTCAGGATCGGCATCGTCGACGCCCTGTTGCACCTCTCCCAAATCATCGACGAGTACGTCTCGTTTGACAGGAAGAACATGGAGCTGGTGGCCACGAAGTCCGGGCTCAAGCTCGCCGTCGGAGACAGGGTCAGGGCAAGGATCGTCGCCGTCTCAATCTCGGGCGGAAAGGTCGGCCTCACAACGAGGCAGCCCTACCTCGGGAAGCTCGAGTGGATCGAGCAGCAACTCGCACCTAAACCACCCGCCAAGAGGTGAGGGTCGCTGAAGGAGAGGGCCTGTAGGGAGTGCAGGGCCATCACGACTGGCGACAGGTGCTGGAACTGCGGCTCCACCAACCTCTCCAACACCTTCTCGGGCCTTGTGATAGTTCTGGTCCCTGAGGAGTCGGAGCTGGCCAAGCTCCTGAACATCACCAAACCCGGCAGGTATGCGATCAAGGTCGAGTGAGGTCTTCCCTTCAGGTGCGAGGATCCTCAGGCTCAAGGAGGATCAGCGCCAGCTCCTGAAGAGGCCCCTGGGCCGCCTGATCAGGGGCACGCCGGATGAGGTCAGGAGGAAGCTGGAGGCCATCCTTGCCGGACGAAAAGGCCCGCTGATCGTTGTGGGCGACGTGGTCAGCTCGACGGTATCGATGCTCTCACCTGAGAGGGTCGTCTACGTGACCGACGGAAGGACGATGAGGGAGGCGACTTCAGAGGTCAGACCTGAAGTCGATCTGGTCGTGAGGTGCAGGAATGAGCCTGGAACGATCTCGAAGGAGGCCTTCGAGGCCATAGGCGACGCGATCCGTTCGAAGAAAAGGGTCCACGTGGTGGTTGAGGGGGAGGAGGACCTTCTGGCCCTCGCAGCCGTCCACCTTTCCCCTCTCGGAGGGATCGTCGTCTACGGTCAGCCGGGAGAGGGCGTAGTGGTGGTGGAGGTGAACGAGGAGGTCAGGGCCTTCGCGGAGTCGGTTCTAAGGTCGATGGTCCCTGAGCCCTGACTCCTTCATTTCCTCCTCGGTCTAGCGGGAGCCGGCCTCGGAGCCTCTGCGGTCTTGAAGATGGTGTGGTGGCAACGGCCGCAGTAGTACCGGTCTCCGTGATCGGCCATGAAGTAACCCTCGCCGCAGACCGGACAGAACCTTGTCTTCCTCACCAACCTTCCGTCCTGCGTCACCTCGTACAGCTTGTAGAGCGGCCTCGTTCCTCCCCTCGCCATCGGGCGTCTCCATCCTCAGCCCGGTAAAAAATCTGAGAGCGAGGAGAACGCCAGCCGTCGGAGCGGAGGAGCCTCACCCATCCTTTCGCGGCTTCGCGGAATCCCCGTACTCCGGAACGAGAGGAAGCGCCCAGCGGTTCAGCGGGACAGGAGGTGCGGAAGGTGACGTTGCTCTTGCCACGAAGTCCTGGGCGTTCAGACCAGATCGCGACCGATGAGCGTCCTCGCGATTATCAGCTTCATGATGTTCTCCGTCCCCTCGGCACCCACCACGTAGCTGAAGGCACCGAGCCACGCCCTCATCAAAGGCACCTCCTTGAAGTACGCCGAACCGCCGAACCACTTACTCACCTCCATGCCGATCTCGACCGCCAGGGGAGCGCACTTCAGCTTAGCCATCGCGCCGTAAAGGGCCACGTCGCTGAGGGAGACGCTCGGGTCCTTGTGGAAGTAGTAGCGGTCGGCGACCCACGCGGCCTTGTAGCAGAGGAGCCTCGCCGCCTCTAGCTCCTTCGCCAGCTCCGCGAACCTGAAGCTAATGGACTGGTAGGAAGCTATCGGCCTCCCGAAGACCTCCCTCTTCCTGATCCACTCGAGGCCCTGGTCGAGGAGCCACCTGGCGCATCCGACCGTGACAGCGCCTATCATGCTCCTCGCGAGGTTGAAGCCCTCCATCGCGATCTTGAAGCCGCCGTTGACCTCTCCTATCCTGTAGTGATCCTTCACCCTGGTCCCGTTGAAGGTGATCACCGACGTGTCGAGCCCCCTCCTCGCTATCTCGGTCCAAGGCCTGTAGCTTATCGTGGGGTCCCTTACGCCGTTCCTCTTCATCGGGACGAAGAAGTCCGTGATGGTCTTGTGCTTCAGCGCCGGGTCGCCGGTCCTCGCGATCGTGAACCATCCTCCGCCCCACCTCAGCGACTCGATCACGGTGGGAAGCGAGGTCATCGACTTCTCTCCGGTGATGACCCACTCGTCCCCCTCCCTCACGGCCCTCAGCCTCACGTCAGAGACGTCACTCCCTCCGTGGGCCTCGGTGCTCGAGATGCCCATCGCCGCCCTCCCCTTCGCTATCTCCGGAAGGACCTCGTTCTTCGCCTCCTCTGTGCCGTAAAGCTGCAAGACGTAGGGCCACGAAGCCTGGATCAGGAAGAGGACTGCTATCGAGAGCGCAGGGCCGTGATACGCCAGCTCCTCGCCGGCTATCGCCGCCTCCGTGAAGGTGCCCCCCTGACCGCCGTACTCCTCCGATATCGTGAGGCCGTAGATCCCTGCCTGCGCCATCCTCTCGATCAGGTCTGTCGGTATCACGCCCTTCTCGTCGACCTCTATCCAGACCGGCTCGACGTTCTTCCTGCAGAACTCTCTGACCGATTCCCTGAAGAGCCTGTGCTCCGGAGATTCGGAGAAGTCCACGTCCTGATTACCTACTGGCCGTATTTCTCCGTGAAGGGAAGAGTCCCAGCTGGCTCCTCTGCTCGGAGTGCGTCAGGTGAAGACCTTCGGCGGTTCCGAAACGCTATCCTACCGAGGGAACGACGTCCCTGACGAACTCCCTCATCTTGGCAAGCAGCTTCTCGAGCGGGTGGTCGCCGAAGTAGACGGCCACGTGCTCAACACCCATCCTCGCGTACCTCGAGAGGCCCTCTGGCACCTCCGACGGCCCTCCGCCGACGACGTACCGCCTCTCACCGGACCCCGCCCTCGTCTCCTCGCTCCTCGCTTTAGGGTCGAGCTTGACGGTCAACCGGCCGCTGACGATGAAGCCGCTCCTCCCCGATGACCTGATCAGTGCCATCCTCTCCTCCAGCTCGTCGAAGGGTATGCCGGTGAAGTGCCAACCGTCGCCCAGCGCAAGTGCCCTCCTCACGGCCTTCTCGGTGTTGCCCCCGATCAGGATCTTAGGTCCTCCGGGCTGCAAGGGGAGCGGGCTGAAGATCACGTCCCTGACACGATGGTACACGCCCTCGAATACGGGCCTCTCGCTGGACCAGAGGACCCTCAGGAGCCTCACCTGCTCCTCCAGAAGCTTCCCCCTCTTCCTGAAGTCGACGCCGAAGGCCCTGAACTCGGTCGGCTCCCATCCGGCACCTACGCCCACCGTCAGCCTGCCTCCGGAGAGGAAGTCGATCGTGGCCAATTGCTTGGCTGTGAGCAGCGTCGGCCTCAGGGGCATAACGACAACTGATGTCCCTAGACCTATCGTCTCCGTCTTCGCGGCTATGAAGCTCAGGGTCGTGAGCGACTCGAGGATCTTGCCGTAAGGATAAGGGTGCGCTGCGCCTATCGTCATGTGGTCCGTCGTCCAGACCGAGTCGTAGCCGAGCTTCTCCGCCTCCACCGCCGACGCCACCAATATCTCCCTGCTCAAGTTGTTGCCGAAGTTGGGAAGGCAGATCCCGAACTTCACATCCTCGTCGAAGACCCGCTCTCATATAATGGCGCCTTCAGGGAGAGATCAGCTCCGCACCCCCTCCTATCCCTGAGACCATTACCTCGAACCCCGCCTCCCTCAGCCTCCGGACGACCTCGTCGATGTGCTCCGGGAGGGTGTTGACGTAGACGGTTGGCCCCGTCTGCATCGAGAAGTAGGCCTCTATGCCCGTTCTCCTCATCTGCCTCACGAGCTCGATAACCCTAAGCGAGTCGGGAGTCATCAAGATCATGCCGGAGGAGCCTGTCATCGTGACGGCGTGGAGCTCGAGCGAGTCCCGCTCCACCTCAACGCCGAAGGTCTTGAAGTCGCCCTCCTTTATCGCCTTCTCAACCCTGTCGCACCTCTCGTTCGCGACCTCTATCCTCCTCCCGAAGTACGGAGAGGACTCGGCCTCCATGTGGGCCTCTTCTGTCGTGGCCTCCATCCCGAGCGGGACGATCGCGAAGCGAAGGGGGAGGTTCCTCTCGTCGGCGAACCTCACGGCGTAGCTGTCCTGATCGTTGGTCCCAGCGTACCACCTGGCGTACTTCCCCACCACTGACCTGCAAGCCGATCCCGCGAGGAGCCTCGCTATCCTCGAGATCAGTACCTCGTCCCTTCCGTAGACCTTGTCGAGGCCTGCGGCGAAGTAGGCTGACATAGCGATCGAGGCGCCAGCGGCCGAAGAGAAGCCCAGGCCCTTCGCCCAGACCTTAGGATAATTCTCGGTCCTCACAAAGGCACGCTCCTCGATCCCAGCCAGCTCCCTCACCCTGTCCAGCACCGCAACTACCCTCTCCCTCGCCCTTCCCGTGAGCTGCGTGCCGTTCGCCACAACGAAGTCCTCCTCCGTCTCACCGAAGCTGACCTCCGCGACCACGTAGGCCACGTCCGTGTTGACCGATATGCTGTCGTGGTATGGTATCCGGAGCCTCCAATCCCTGAGGCCGTGGTACTTCACCAGCGCCTGCATCGTATAGGCTTTCGCAACTGCCCTCATCCGTCCCAATCCTCTCCCCTTCTTTCCGGAAGGAGCAGGAGGTCGGCATGTCAAAAACGTTGATATTCGCCCTAAAGGTCAAAGCAGGGGATGGCACAGCAGCAAATCTTCTACCAGTGCGTCAGGTGCGGGTACCTCTTCGAGAAGGACATAGCGCCTAGGGCGGCCCAGTTAAGGTGCCCCAACTGCGGTTACCCCGTGATCAGGAAGCCGAAGCCGAACGTCGCCAAGCTGATCGTCAC
>JAVVHL010000011.1:0-19104 GCA_032249575.1 Candidatus Calditenuis sp.
AGCGTTACCGGCCTGAGAACTCACGCCTCGCCAGCTCCGCGCCTTTGACGAGGGCCTTCTCCTTCTCGAAGGCCACCTCCCACCTTCTCGTCCTGAGGCCGCAGTCGTGGCACGCAATCACCTTCTCCGGGTCGTCGAGTACCCTCGCCGCGTAGAGGAGCCTGTCCCTTACCAGTTCCGGCTGCTCCACGAAGTCTGTGTGGACGTCCGTCACGCCGGGCGCCACCTTCGCCCCGATAGAGTACTCCCTGAAGAGCCTGAGGACCGAGTAACCTCTCCTCACGTCGTCGCTCACACCGGGCAGGAGCGAGTCCCTGTTGGCGCACTCGATCGAGAACTCGTCGACCCTCATCTCAGCTATGTGGGGGAAGAGCTTGGAGTAGTCGCTGTAGCAGACGTGGAGCGTGAAGGTCGCGTCTATCCCCTTCACCATCTCGTTGAAGGCTTCAACGTAGAGCTCGACCTCTTCGGGCTTCGTGGTCAGCGCAGGCTCGTCTATCTGGATCCTCCTCGCACCTGCCTCAACGAGGGCCCTCAGCTCTGGCCTGACGACGTTCTCCACCAAGTCGTACAACATCTCCTCCCGGGCCCTCCTCCTCCGCTCGAGGGGGCCCAGCTCCCTGTTCTGGCGCGTTACGTAGAACTCGTCGTAGCTCCAGTCCATCAGCGTGTAAGGCCCAGTAACTGGGACCTTCACCTCCCTCCTCGCCTTGGACCTGACGAAGAGGAACTCTTCGAGGTATGCGGAGGACCTGAGCCTGGGTACGCCTATTATCGCGGCCTTCCTGTACGTCTCCGCGTCCCAGACCTTCACCCTTCCGAGGAAGACGGCGTTCTCCACCTTCTGCATCAGGTGCTCGTACATCTCCACACGACGTTGCTCGCCGTCGTAGACCACATCGAGCCCTGCGGCCTCGTGGAACCTGATCCCGTAGAGCGAAGCCCACTCGAGCAGGCTTTCTTGGGTGAACCTTCCCTCGCGCAGCGATCCGTAGAGGAGCTCGTGACCCTCGACTTTCAGCATCCTTCCCCAATAGAGCGCCATCTCGGCCGACTCGGGCGAACCGGGCTTCTTCAGGAAGGGAGCCCTCGAGAGCGATCCGACCTCCTGCGTCCTGAACAGGTCGCTCAACCTCCTCTACCCAAAAACGCCTCTCTTATCTCCCTGAGCGCGCCCAGCTTCGACCTCGCCACCTCGGGCGGAACGTACTCCAGATCGGTCGTTGTCGTCAGGTGGATCCGGGTGAAGCCAGCATCGGCCAGTGCCCTCAAAAGCCCCATCACCTCATCGGGCCTCTCGACCCTGCTGCTCCTCGAGTCTACGATCCCGACGGCTACCTCGCCGCGCAGCCCCGAGTCCAGGACCTCATCGAGCGATGTGACCGTCGCGTCGAATCCCACCACGTCAGCGCCTGCGTCCTCTATCCATCCTCTGGCGTTGCCGAGAGAATAGAAGAAGGTGTGGAGCTGAACCCTCAAACCGGTCTTCCGCTTCAGGACCTTTATCGACTCGGTCACCGCATCGACCTCAGCGGGGTTGAGCCTCCTCGAGACGACGTAGGGCGCGGAGAGCTGGAGGAGCTCGACCTGAAGGCCGGTGCCCTTGAGGAAGTGCGTCACCTCTTCGGCCAACAGGCGGGCCACGTCGACCGCCAGCTCTTCGGGGCTGACCTGGAGCCTCCGGTTCGAGAGCATGACCATCGTGAAAGGCTCGGGCAGGATCAGCTTCGCGCTCCTCCCCCTGAGGGCTTCAGCGAAGATGTATTCCGCGAGGACGCCTCCGTGGCCGCTCGGCCTCTCCCTGAAGACCGGGACTCTGTAGAAGAGGTTGTTGTCGAACCACCTGGCCAACCCGTCGACCTCCAGACCTGACCACCTCTCCGCGAAGGGCCTGAAGTGGTCGTGCCATAACAGCATCGGATCCGTCAGAAGGTCGAAGCCCAGCTCACGCTCGAGCCGGATCCATTCTGAGGTCTCGGCGAGGGCGGCCGATCTGACCTCCTCCCACGTCGCCTTCCCCCTCCCGTACCTCCTCAGCACGCCGAAGAGCTCCTCGGACCTCGGCAGGTTCCCCGACAGGTGGACGAGGACCTCTGTCATCTTTTTCATCGGTGACGGCAGCCGGCACGAGAAAAACGCTTCACGCTCGCCCTCGGCTCCGACGCGTCGAGCTTCGAGCCCGATGAAGACGGGGGAAGGTAGATAACGTGGAGGTCAGTCCGGCGACGCGAGGGATCCGGTATTGTGGCAGGCAGCAGGGAGCAGAAGCTCCTCGAGGAGTTCGGGTTAACGGAGCTGGACCCGACTGAGCTGCCGCTCGACCACCCGTACGTCAGGCGCAGGATAATCTTCTCGGCGAGGACGAAGGAGGAGTTGCTGGAAGTCCTCAGGAGCTCGAACTACTACGTCCTCACGGGGATCATGCCTTCCTCGGAGAGGATCCACCTGGGCACGATGGCGGTGATAGAATCGGTCAAGTGCTTCGCCGAGAGGGCCAGGTTCACCGTTCTTCTCGTAGCTGACCTCGAGTCACTCGCCACCAGGAACATCAGCCTCAAGGACGGCAAGAAGATAGCCCTCGAGTACCACATACCGACCTATCTGGCCCTAGGGATAGACCCTGAGAGGACCGTCTTCTATTTCCAGTCGGACAACATAGACGTCCACAGGATAGCGGCCGATGCGGCGAGAGAGATAACGCTGAACGAGTTCAGGGCGGTGTACGGCAACGCCGAGCCTTCGAGGATCGTCTCCAGCCTCTACCAGATAGGCGACGTCCTCTTCCCGCAACTCGCTTTCCAGGGCATGCCCGGCGTCATCCCCGTGGGACTTGACCAGGACCCGCACCTCAGGCTGGCGCGTGATTACGTCAGGAGGACGCCTCACTTCGACTTCAGGCCGATCATAGGCGCCTACATCAGGGACGTACCGAGCCTGAGGGGGGAGGGGAAGATGAGCAAGAGCGACCCGCTTTCAGCGATCTTCCTCCCCGAGGACGACATGGCTGAGCTGAGGCGGAAGGTCTTCAAGGCCTTCTCAGGAGGGAGGGAGCCGGTGGAGGTGCACAGGAAGCTGGGAGCCGACCTGGAGGTCGACGTTCCCTATCAGATCCTGCGGTTCGTCCTGAAGGACGAGAGGGAGCTCGAGAGGATCAGGGAGGAGTACGGGTCGGGGAGGATGCTGAGCGGCGAGATCAAGCAATACCTGTTCGAGGTGCTTCGGGAGATGATGGGGGAGCTCAGGGAGAAGTTGGAGCAGTGCAGGGACCTCGTAGCTCGGAACGGCATAACGCTGGTGAGGAACGCCGAGGAGCTGAGGGAGGCCGTGGCCAGCATGGGCTGATCGGGCATTCGAGCTCGAGCGGCTAAGGTAACAGGTCCAGGGGCGTCGGGTTCTCCCTCTCGATGTATGTGACGTGGTGGAGCTCGTCGCCGACGCGGACCATGTGCTTCGAGGACTTGGGAGGCAGCTTCTTACCGGTGAGAGCCGCGCGTATCACGTCCTCCTTCGTCACCGGCGGCTTCCCGTCCCAGGGTTCGACCACTATCTCATCGCACATGTAGTCGACCAGGTAGGCGGGGATGTACCTCTTCCCCAGCCTCTTCATGCAGTTGTACCGGTGGTGGCCGTCGATGATCGTCATAGTCCTCTCGTCCACCAGTATCGGCCTCTTCAGGACCCCGTCCTTTAGGATCTCGTTCAGCAGCTCCTCCAGGTGCCCCGGGTCGTAGTGCTCGTGCTCCCGGAGTTCGTCGAGCCTCACCAGCCTCGGCCTCAGCTCCAGGAGGTCCATCGGTGCCCGTGCCGAGCGGGCTCAATTTTAAGATGGGTCACACATCCGCTTCCTTTGGGGCGTCACATATTTCAGCTGTTGAAGCGAACGTGAACCAAGGCGCCGGCAAAATCTCTTTTGTATAGCTCGATCGAGTTGGCCGGATCGTGCAGGGCGAGTGGAGGCCACCGGTGAGGTTGTTGCTCGCGGAGGCCTCGCTGGAGCTGATACCGCCGGAGATCTGGGACGAGCCCGACGTCAGGGCCTACTGCAGGAGGAGGATGAAGTCGCCGAGGTGGACGCTCCTCGACTCCTCGTACCATCACAGGGCGATGAAGAAGCTCTCGGGGACCGAGAAGAGGGGGAGGCCTGACATAGTGCACATAACTTTGCTCGAGGCGCTCGGCTCGCCCCTGAACTTGGAGGGGCTCCTTTCGGTCCACGTCCACACGCTCTCCGGTCACTGGATCAAGGTCGATCCGACTACCAGGCTACCTAGGGTCTACGACCGGTTCAAGGGCCTGATGGAGGCGCTCTTCAGGGAGGGGAAGGTGGTGACAGAGGACGGAAAGGTCCTCCTCGAATCCGAGAGGAGGAGCTTCGGAGAGGTGCTGGAGGAGTTGGGGAGGCATCCGGTCGTGCTGCTCCACGAGTCGGGTGAGGAGATGAGCGATTCGGTCCTGGAGAACCTGCTCGGTGAGGGCGGGATGATCCTGGTGGTTGGCTGCTTTCCGCACGGCGACTTCAGCAGGGAGGTGATGGAGGCGGCAGACTTCAAGCTCAGGGTCCACGACAGTCGGCTCGACGCTTGGGTGGCCACCTCGAGGGCCCTCTGCGCCTTGGAGAGGCTGCTGCTCAAGAGAAAGTGAACGGGATCTGTTGCGATTATCCGTACCTGAAGATGACGCCGTGGCCGTCCCTCTCGTGCCCGAAGTCGACCGTCCCAGGCGGGCCTATCACGCCGCAGGTACCGCAGGCGACGCATGCGACGTAGTCGAAGTTCAGCCTCGCCCTCCTGATGTCGGAGAACGTCTCCTCGACGGCCCTCCTCCTCGCCTCCTCTTCCGGTACCCCCTGCCCCTTTAGCCTCTCGAGGTTGTACAGGTACAGGTCTCTGAACGAGGCGAAGACTCCTTTCTCGAGCAGCAGGGTGTAGCAGTTGACAGGGCAAGCAGGGACCCAGAGCTTCAGAGGAGTGCTGGAGGCCTTCTCCGTCTCGACCTTGATGTGGCTGTAGTGGTGGTCCTCGTCGTACTGGAGCAGCGCCGTCAGAGATTGGACCTTCTTCAAGGCGTCGGAGGGGTTGGGCTCCGATGCCTTCGCTGGCCCCTTCCCGACACCGGCTCCGATCGTGATCAGCTTAGGAGCCAGACGGTAGCCGATGCTCCCCTCGCTCAGCGCGGCGCTCCTGCCGGAACGGGAGACGTCCCTGTAGATCGGCCTCAGGAGCTCCCTGTAGACCGAGAAGGTGGAATCGTCGAACCTGTTGGACTTGATGGCCCTGATCGCTGTCTCCGCTGCCATGATCCCCGTCGCTATTGCCCTACGCATCCCGTCGATGAGGGCACCTATCTTCACGAAGGCTCCCAACGCGTCACCGGTCACGAGGAATCCGGGCCTGTAGGGCCGCTCGAGGATCGACTTGTAACCCTTCGGTATGTTATGCGCGGAATACTCAACGAGCTCTGCACCATCGAGCAATCCGGCTACGGCTGGATGGCGCTCGAACTCCTCCAACAGGTCGACCGGTTTCCCAACGTTGACGGGGTCCTCTGAGGCCCTCTTCAGGAAGGAGCTGAGGGATACGACGATCCCGACGCTCAAGGTGTCCTTGTTGGTGTAGATGAAGGCCCCTCCCTCTACGCCTTTCATGAAGGGCCCGACGTAGTAGATCGCCTTCCCCTCGCCCTTCCCCACGTTGAACCTCTGCTCGATCTCCTCCTCCTTCAGCTTGAAGACGTGCTTGACGCCGTGGTAGACCTGCTCGGGCTCGAGCTTGGGCCGGAGCCCTGCCTGAACCACCAGCGTCGAGGTCACTCCTGACGCGTCGATGACGACCTTCGACCTGATCTCCTCCCTGTTGGTCCTGACGCCAACTACCCTATCACCCTCGAAGAGGAGGCCCTCGACTGAGGTGCAGGTGTTCAGGACCCCTCCCTCCTCAGCGACGCGCTCGGCCATCCACCTGTCGAGTTTCGCCCTCAGGACCGAGTAGGCCCTTCCTCGCGTCTCCTTGAAGCCCGTCAGCCCGAGCCTCGTCAACAGGGAGTTCTCGCCGATCCTCCTCACCCTGTACTCGGCCTCGCCGTTCCTCCTGACCGGCTCCGATACGAAGTAGACCTCGTGCTCCACTATTCTCCTCTCGAGGGGAGCCTCCTTCTCGAAGTTGGGGAAGACGTCATCCACCGTGTATCCGGGGATGTAGTCGAGGTAAAGGACGCCTCCTGAGACGTTCTTGCTTCCTGGGACGAGGCCCTTCTCGATCAGCGCCACCTGAAGGCCCTCGCGGACCAACCTCATCGCAGCGGCCGAGCCAGCAGGTCCTGCGCCAACCACCACAGCGTCGAAGTCGTATCCCATCTCACATCGACCTCAGGAGCTCTATCGCTTTGGGCAAGAACTCGTACAGGTCTCCCACGTAGCCGTAGTGGGCTATCTGGAAGATGGGGGCGTTGGGGTCCAAGTTGACCGCGACGATCCTCTTGGACCTCTGCATCCCGACCCTGTGCTGGAGGGCCCCGCTGATCCCGAGGGCTATGTAGACTTCTGGCGCTATGGTCTTGCCCGTCTGGCCTACCTGGCGTTCCTTCGTGATGAGGCCCTCGAGCTCCTTCAGCCCCGCGTAGATCAGCGCCCTGCTCGCTCCGATCTCCGTCTCGACGCCGAACTTCTCCCTGATCAGATCGGCCAGCTCCTTGGCCATCCTGAAGGCCTCCCTCGGGTCCCTCGGCCTGCCTGAGGCGTCCCTGAGGATGCCGAGTCCTAAGCTGATGACGACCTTGGCCTCCTCGAGCTTCACCTCGCTCTTCGGGACCTTCCTCGTCTCGAGGACCTCCACCTGGAAGTCGTCCTCCTCGAACCTCGGCTCCCACCTGACGACCTCGCCCTTCCTGCCCTCGTCCCTCGGAAGGGGAGTGAAGTTCCCAGGCCTCACGCTGCTGATCTGGGGCCTGTGCTTGGGGGTGAAGATCTTCGCGATCCTCGTGGCGAAGTCCGGCCTGACCTGGGCGATGCAGTCCTTGTAAACGTAACGGCCGGTTGGGAGGTTCATCACGAAGTCCTCGACGATGAGGTCGATCACGTCCGCCGCAAGCCCCGTCCTCGTCCTGTAGGCGACCCTCGGTCCGAGGTCCTTGCCGATCTCGCTCGTGACGAAGAGCAGGGCCCAAGGCTTCAGCCTCATCACCATGTCCGAGAGCACGGTCGTGTACGGGAGTACCTGGTAGTCCTTCAGCCTCGGGTCGTCGCAGTAGATCACCTTGTCGGCGCCGTAGTAGATCGGCTCCTTCACCAGATCGCCGAGGTTGTAGCCCATCAGGACGCCTACAACATCCATCCCGACCTTGTCGGCTATCTTCCTGGCTCCTGCGATGACCTCTGTCGTCGGTCTGGTCAGCTTGCCGTCCTCATGCTCGCAGTAGACCCAGACGTCCCTGTAACCCTCGATCCTGACCTCAATGCTTTGCTGTGACGACGACACCCCCCAACACCTCCTCCAAGAGGTCCCTCAGGTCGAAGGTCTTGACGAGGCCCTTGGCCTCCAGCTCCCTCACGAGCTCCTCCGGGAGGTCGTCCGCCTTGGCGAACCTCTCGAAGGGGCCGTACTTCTGTCCGTTGAACTCGAAGGCCTCAACGCGTCGTGTGAAGACCTTCGTCCTTCCCACGAACTTCTGGACTGGAGGTCCTCCGATGTCGATCCCAGGCCCAACTATCGTCGGCGATCCGGCCAGGCCGATCTTGTTCGGATCCGCACCGATGTCGTCGGCGTTCCAGACCCTTACCTCCCTGACCTTTCCCTTGTAGGAGAACAACGCGGCCCTCTTCCTCCTCACCACCGGCGTCACGCCTGCCCTGTACTCGGGCATGATCGTGATCAAGCAAGGCAGGGGCGAGCGGAGCCTCTGGACGTAGGACCCCAACTTCCTCACGGCGATCAGGGTTCCTGACTCGGCGTCGACCTCGAAGTCGGTGACGTGGGTTATGTCGGGTATCCTCTTCCCGAGGGCGTCTGATAGGGCCTCTGCAGTCTGGGGACCTGTGCTCCCCGTCTCGCCGTCTGAGGTCTTGAGGCCCGCCACGATCAGGAACCTATCCAGCTCCGTCCTCACCTTCTCGAGCGCCTCCCTTACCTCCTCGGGACCCGCCTTACCCTCAGCGTACCGCTGGACGACGCCCTGCGGCAGGCCCGGCTTCTCCGTGTAGATCAGGTTAGGAAGCAGGTTGCTGTGGTAGAGCTCCCTCACCCTCTCGAGGACCCTTTCCGGAGGAGCGCCCGACTCGACCAGCTCCAGCACCTCGTCGACCGCGGCCTTGTTGACGTCGAGGACCTTCTTCAGGCCCAAGGAGAGGGTGTACGCGGTGGCCCAGGTGTCGGCTCCGGCCATCCTCCTGTCGCTGAGGATGTAGGCCTCGTCGACCCCCTCGATCGGGTGCGAATAGAGCTCGGAGAGCAGGGGCTTCACCTTGAAGTCGGGACCCATGCTGACCGCCACGAGCTTACCGCCGTTGTACCTCTTCGCGTAGTCGGCAGCCTGAAGCGCCTTGAAGTCGAGAGGGTTGATCACGAGGTCCATCTCCTCCCTTCTGAGGACTCCGCCGACCGTGACGACCCTCGTCGTCCTCGCGGGGACGGCCTTAGTCAGCAGGAAGACGAGCATATCCTGCCTCGCCTCGCTCGACAAGAGACTAGTGCGTCGTTTTTAAGATGAACCGGTGACGGTGGAGTGCGTAAACGATCGTCGCACCACCGCTTAGGACATATCCCTTCTGATCGTCGATTCGGGCCGGTTCAGCTGTTGGTCTGTTCCTCGCCGCCGGAGACGAGCGCAGCGAGCCTCCTCAGCGCTTGGAGCTTCTCGGGATCGCCGAGCCTCGAGGACATGACCGCCTCCCTGAGGACCGCGGCCACATCCCTCATAGCCCTCCTGTTAACTGGGTAAGGCCTTCCGCTCTTGGTGCCGTGGGCGTAGGCGAACCTCGCCGGGTCCTTCCAAGAGGCCTTGGAGCCGTAGACGAGGACGGAGACGTAGGCGAGGCCCCTTATCGTTGCAGGACCGACGCCCTTTGTCAGAAGCAGTTCGTCGAACGACTCGGCCCCCTTTGCCCTCCTGAGGACCTCAACGTCCAGATCGGAAGGAGGTTTGAGGTGCTCCGGTATCTCGGCCGGACCGGTTACGGGGATGGGAGCCTCGTCGAGTGTCCTCTGACCCTTAAGGAGGGCCTTGGCCCTCATGAGGTCCTGTCTGATCATGCTCGGCGGCGTGTCCTTGAGGACCTCGAGTATCGTCTCCCTGGCCTCCCTGGACTCGGGACTCGTCATGTCGAGCACGACCTCTTCGGTCCTCTCAGAGTAGATGGTAGAGTAGTGGCCCTCGGACGATACGCCGACGGAGGAGGACCAATGGTACCGCCTCGCCGTCCTGTCCGTGACGTTCATCCCTTGGTTGACGACCGACCACTCTCCGCTCTCCGAGACGACCAGCGCGTGGAAGTAGATGTGGTAAGAGTCTTGGAGGGCCGACTCGTCGATGCTACAGCTCAGCCTCGAGACGGTCACCAGCTCGTCGGGCCTCCTGATCTCGAGGTGCTTGAGCTCCCTCTCCACCTCATACGGCACCCACCTCATCTCCTCGCCCTTGCCCCCGAGGACCCTCACCGGTATCTCGGTCCCCTTCAGCCCCTCCTTCAGGGCCCTGAGGGTGACGGTCGTCTGACCGCTGGTGTCCCACTCGAAACCCAAGACGCAGGAGAGCGCCGTGAGCCAGTAGGGGTCAGAGAAGAGCCTGACGGTCTCCTCAGGTCCCCTCACCTCTACGAGGGCCCTCACTATCTCCCTCCCCAGCTCTACCATTTCCCTGAAGTGGGGGACAGGCCCCTCCACCAGCCAGAGCCTCGCCGTCCCGACCCTCCTCACTCCGGTATTACACCGCGTTCCGCGTTCAAAAATTTTGGCCGTGACCCTCTCCCCCAACATCGGCCCTTATATCGCTCGCTATCGCTGCAAGAATTGGATGGAAGAAGGAGACCAGATAGACTGGGGCAACTGGATGAGGTCGCTGGAGCAGATAGGCGTAGTGGCGAGCCAGTCGAGCGAGAACAGCGCCTTCATGGTCCTTCAGGAGGGCAAAGAGGGGACGGTGACGAACGAGACGCTGGTCCTGATAGACAACCGCGCCGGCAACAAGATCCTGGCGGTCTGCAGGGGAGGTTTCGGGTACAACGAGGCCCTCAGGACCTCAGCCTACACGCCAGGGATAGCATATGCAAAGAGGGGCCACGGCCCGAGCAGCTCGAAGGAGTACTTCGGCTTCAGGCTCGTCGTGATAGGCGATGTGACCGACGGTATCGTCAAGCAGAACACCATGATCATCGCCCCTGGCTCCCCAGTCTACAGGTTCAACGAGAAGCTCAACCCCATGAGGTTCCTCTACAGATCCGACTTCACCATAGGATATTATGCGAACGGACACAAGAGCTGGACAATTCCTCTGATGGCCGAGTACCTCTCGCACCACATAGGCGTCTTCGGCGTCACGGGCTCTGGGAAGTCTTTCCTCTGCAGGTACCAGCTGATACCGGTTCTGAGGCAATACGGATACGACGTCCTGGTCTTCGACTGGAAGGGCAGCGACTACGCTCCGTACTATCCTGGTAACGTGATCAGCATGGGAGATGTGGAGCTCGACGACAACGCCGTCGTCTCGTATCTGGCTGAGGCCCTGAACTACTTCGGCGGAGGTGACGCGGGCCTTCGGGTCGTGAACTACCTCGATGAGGTGGTGTCGACGACCGACTGGCGTGGCAGGACCGTCCTCGAGACGAAGGAGAAGCTCCTCCAGAACCTCCTAGAGGTGATCAGGGACGACAACCTCGAGTCCACCGGAAAGGTGAGCAGGTGGGGCTACATCTATCAGCGTAAAGCGGTGAGGGCATTCGAGCGGCTCTCGCCGGACGATCTGAGGCCTCTGATGGGCGAGATGAGGCCGAGCGAGGTGATAGCGCTCCTCAGGGAGAAGGGGGTTTTGGTCCTCGACCTCTCTTACGGCTCGAAGGAGCAGAAGCTCTCCGTATTCCTCTCGCTGACGAGGTACCTGAAGAGGCTGATGGAGGAGAAGAACGAGTTGAAGATAGCCCTGCTCATCGACGAGGCGCCCCAGTACTGTCCCTGGCAGCCCAAGGGGCTTGAGGAGAAGACGACGAAGACGCTGATCGAGCTCGCAGCCCTCGGAAGGTCCTACAAGCTATCCCTGACGCTCGTTTCGCAAGGCATCGCAGGTGAGATCGGGATAAACGCGGCTGTCAGGAGGAACCTCAACACCCTCTTCATAGGGAGGATTCACCCTCTCGACGCGCAGGAAGCGGAGAAGTACTTCGCGAGCTCCTTCGTCACCAGCGATAGCCTCCTCCGTCTCCCCGAAGGCCACTTCTACGTCGTTGGGAAGGTGAACCCCTCACCGATACCGCTGCTGATGACGTTCGACATCCCTGAGAGCGAGAGGGTGGGCATGCGTGGAGGCTGAGGAGGGCGTACCGGACATACTGAGGATACCCAGGCCGCTCCAGGAGTCGTTCTTCGAGCTGGCGAGGAGGGAGGCCGACAGGGTCCTGAGGGAGATCTCGGCGATCTCTGAGCCCCTCAAGAGGGCGTACGAAACGGTGAGGCCGCATCTGAGGAAGCTTCACAAGAGGGTCGAGTGGAGGGAGAAGGTCTTCGCGGTGGTTGACGGCTCAGACACGCCCTCGATCGACGAGCGGATCGGAATCAAGTTCGGCCTCGTCGCTGTCTGCAGGAAGCACTTCAGGGGCATCGATCAGCTCCCCGATGCGGAGTGGTTCGCAGGAGACGCGCTGAGGGGGAGCAACCACGTCTCCAGGGAGGACTTCTCGAAGGTGCTGGACCTCGTAGCGACGTACCTCGAGCGGTACTACGCGGTGAAGGCGCTGGAGGACGAAACCGTCGACTTCGTAGTGATCGACGGTTCCTTCTGGGGCTTCAGGGCCGGGTGCAGCAGGGTCAAGAGGCTCGAGCTCGGCTGGACCGACCCCGTCACGCACAGGAACTTCGATGAAGCCCAGCAGCTGATCGACGAGCTGGTCAGGCTCACGAGGACGCTCCTCCAGTCCGGGAGGGCCTTCGGGGTGGTGAAGCGCGTCGCCACCTCATCGATCGACGGCTATGTGGCCTTCAAGTCGGACAACGCGGAGGTCGCATCGGGGCTGACGGACAGGTCGCTGCTCACGTTGATGATGGACGTGGGGGAGGTGCTCGACCTCAACGCCCTCTTCGGCGAGGAGGCTCCGCACGAGGTCTTCTCAGCCCTCTCTGGCATCGTTCACGAGAAGAGGAGGAGGGGGAGGAAGGTGGAGATGAGGGAGGCCTACGCCGAGTCCTGGAAGAGGGTTGGAACTCAGATCGTCACCGACCTCTTGCCGAGGGGACCCGAGGAGACGCAGGAGAAGCAGGCCAGGGTCATCGATGCTGTCCTCTCGACGAGGCGAGTCTTCGTCAGGACTGTTCCCGACCAGCCGCCCGCCTGCCTCGAGTTCCCGAAGGGCGTGGACCCAGAGGTCCTGGAGCTGGCCTTGAGCTACGCGCTCGATACGGCCAACCCGGCGACGGGCCTGCCGATCGCGCTCGACCTGGTCGACGAGCTGATCTCTTTGCCGAGGGGCATCGGGAGGGAGTTCGTGGAGGAGGTTGAGGGGATCCTGCTGGCGGCCGGGATCGATGTCAGGAGGATGAGGGCCTTCTTCAGCAGGATCAACCCGCAGAAGGAGATCGAGTGACCCTTCCGCCTCCGCACGACGTTTATCACCTGCTGTTTCTCGGTTCAACCGGATGAAGCTCTACGAGCACGAGGCCGTCGAGCTCTTCAGGAACTACGGAATCGATGTTCCTAGGTCCTTCGTCGTTTCGACGCCTGAGGAGGCGAGGAGGGCCGCGGCGGAGCTCGGAGGTCGTGCGGTGTTGAAGGCGCAGGTCCTGGTAGGAGGCAGGGGCAAGGCAGGAGGGATAAGACCTGTGAGCTCGCCGGAGGAGGCGGAGGCCGTCGCGAGGGCGATGCTGGGTTCTACCCTGAAGGGCGAGGTCGTCAGGAGGCTCCTCGTCGCAGAGCTGGTCAACGTCAAGCGGGAGCTCTACATCTCACTCACGAACGACAGGACGAACAGGGGCCACATGCTCCTCGCTTCGCCGATGGGCGGGGTCGACGTAGAGGAGATCGCTTCAAAGCACCCTGAGAGCATCCTCAAGGTCCCGATAGACCCGCTCGTAGGTCTTAGAGGCTACCACGTCCGGAAGGTCGTGAGGTTTTTGGGGCTCGAGGGCGATGCAGCGTCTGCCTGCGAAAGGATCCTCACCGGGCTCTACGCGCTCTACACCGATTACGGATGCGAGCTTGCGGAGATCAACCCGCTCGTGGTCGACGAGAGGAACAGGTTGTTGGCACTGGACGCAAAGGTCATCATCGACGACAACTTCGCCCGCGTCAGGGGCCTCGCCTTCGAGAGGGAAAAGGGACTCGAGGACGTAGCGAGGGAGCTCGGTTTCAGCTACGTCGAGCTCGAAGGGGAGATAGGCGTGATCTGCAACGGAGCCGGACTGACGATGGCCACAATGGACCTGGTCAAGCACTACGGCGGCAGACCGGCCAACTTCCTCGACATAGGAGGGGGAGCGAACGCTGAGCGCGTCGAGAAGGCTGTCCGCCTCCTGCTCCAGAAGGAGGGGATAAAGGTCGTCTTCGTGAACGTCCTCGGCGGGATAACCAGGTGCGACGAGGTGGCGCTAGGCCTGGTGAGGGCCATGAAGGACGTGGGGAAGGACGTGAAGCTCGTTGTGAGGCTCGTCGGAACCCGCGAGGAGGAGGGGCAGAGGATCCTCAGGGAGAACGGTTACGAGTTCTTCAGGTCGATGGAGGAGGCTGCGCGGAGGGCGGTGGAGCTCTCCTCACTCGCCTGAGAAGTTCGCCTCGGCCACCGACTGCCTTATCGACCTCCTGAAGACCGTCAGGCCCGTCAGGGTCACCGGTATCGAGGCGACCGAGAGGATCAGCGAGAGCGGGAGGTTCAGCGTGATGCCGTCGCCGACCATGAAGAGTCTGTAAACGGCCTCCGCTCCGGCAGTAAGCGAGACCCACCCTATCACGAACGGCAGCAGACTGCAAGTTACGCCCAGGATCGAGACCACGAGCCCTAACGTGACCTTGTTCATGCGGTTTCAGCGCTCTGGCCGGAGATTAGAATTTGCGGGCACTCGGACCCCAGTCAGTCGGTAGACGTCTTCCGAGTATCACGGAAAGAATTTCTCCGTCATCCCTCCTCTGAGACCACTGGTCGCTGGACCTTGGCCTCGGCCGGGCGGACAACGGTGAACACGTCGTCCAAGACGTTCTCGACCTCGCGCTCCATCGAGAACTTCCTCCCGAAGCGCCGGAGGACAGGGCCGAGCTCCCGAACCTCCTGATCGGTGAGGTGCCTCTCCTCCACCAAAAGCCTCCGGAAGTACTTGTGCTCGAAGAGCTTCATCACCCTCCTCAGGATGTCAGGCGGCAGATGCCTTGAGAGCGTCTCAGGATCTAGATGCGCACAAGACGAGAGTCTTGCGAAGGTCGCGTCGTCCAGCTCACCGTCGAGGTGAAGGCCCCTCAGATACTGGAGGACGTCCCTCCGCGGTGGAAGGTATCCTATGTGGGACCTCGGGACAAGACCTCTGATGTATATCCTGCCCCCGACCATGCCGGTGCCCACGAACCTTCCGGTCACAGGCACGTCCGTCCCCTCGTAGCCGAGCCCGAGCACTACGATTACGCCGCCTGCCATGTACTCGCCGAGGTAGTCGTCGACCCGGCCTCCCACGACCAGGTAAGGCTTCTTCTCCGAGTACTCCCTCATCTGTATCCCGCACCTGTTCCCAGCGTTGCCCTTGACCAGCACCGTTCCGCCCTGAAGCGCCTGGCCGAGGACGTCCCTGGCGTCTCCGTGGACCACCACGCTCCCACCGTGCATCACGTCGCCCACGTCGTCCTGCACCGACCCGAAGACCTCGAAGTCGATCGACTCGTTCAGGTTAGCGAGGCAGTTGCCGGGCGTTCCGTAGATCCTGACGTAGAGCTGTCCTTCGACCCCAACCCCGATGTACCTCTGGCCCCTGACGTTCAGCAGGCTCACCTCCCTCGTTCCGTTCTCGACGCATTCCCGCAGGATCCTGTTGATCTGCTGGTAACCGAGCTCGGAGGCGTCGATCACCTTTCCCACCGGTCTTGGGTATGCGATCGAGGCCTGAGGAGCCACGAAGAGGTCAACCCTCCTCCTCCCGGCCATCACGACGCCCCTGCTGCTCGATGCGAGCATGAAGCTCCCCGGCTCCAGCGTCCAGACCCTCGCGTTCGGCGAGACCGCCCTGATCTGGGCCTCCTCGCTAGCTGCATAGACGTAGTTCTCGTCCTCCCCGACCACGACCGGTCTGAACTTGAACCTGTCCGCGAGGACCGCCAAGTACACGTCCTCTCCGTCCGAGTAGCCAGCAACGACCGTGAAGGGCCCGTCGAGCCTCGCCCCCCTGAACCTCACCGTCATCCCCTGGAACGACCCGTCTGTTCCGTCTTCCTCGAACGGATTCACGAGGATCCTGCAGGCTTCTTCTATTGATAGGCGCTCTGTAGAGGTGAGGTGATCGAGGAGGAAGGCGATGACCTCGCTGTCTGTGCCGACGAAGCTCCGGAACCCGGCCGACTCGAGGAAGGACATGTTGGCGCCGAAAGAGCTGATGTCGCCGTTGTGGACGACGACCCACTCGCCCGACGAGAACGGATGGGACCATATCGGGAGCCTGCCAGGAGAGTTGGTCGGCTGCCTGGTGTGGGAGACCCAGAGGTCGGCGCCCTTCAGCCTCTGCTCTATCTCGTACGCCCGATAGACGTCCGACGGGTAACCGACGCCCTTGAAGACGTCGACGTGCCTTCCCCAAGAGTAGATGTGGGCCCTGAAGCTCGGTTTGGAGAACTCGCGGTTGAGGTCCTGGACCGCTCGCCTCACCACGTGAGCTCCCGGGTCGTCGGGAAGAGCGTAGACGTAGGATCTAAGCCCATTTCCGTCGCCGACGTTCTCCGCGCCCAGCGGCTCGACGTTGCCGAGACGGGCGGAGAGCTCCCTCCTCAGTTCCCTCTCGGCATCGGGCGATATGGCGAACGCCTTGATCCTCCTGACCCGCGCATCGAGGTTCACGAGCCCGAACCCCGCACCGAACCTGCTCCCCCTGTACCTGACGCATTCGATGGCCGTGAAGGCTACCCTAGGGCTGATGGGCGGAGCTCCCCTCTTCCTCAGGACACCGAAGACGCCGCATGCCGAGACTTGCCTGCTCAGCTCACAGGAGAGAGGTTCACCAGCTCCCAGCCGCCTTCACCCCCAAGGCGTTCAGGAGTCGGTCGTCAATCTCTACGGCCCTGAAGAGCTCCCTGTTGCCGCAAATGGTGGAGTGGAGGGAGCTGGCACCTGCAGCACCAGCGAGAAGCTTCAGCTCCTTCTGAATCCCCAGCAACAGATATTCGAGCCTCTCTGCAACGACCTCAGGGTCCTTCTCCGCCTGTAGGTCGACGGCTGCCCTCCAGCAGTCCTTCAGCAAGACCGCCTCCGCTCCGAGCCCGAGGAGCTTGAAGACGTCACCGGAACCTCTCAGCCTGCGGGATGTCGCGATTAAGTTGACGGTGTAACGCAAAGCCTTCGTTCCGAAGGAGGGGCTCCTCAGCGTCCTGTCGCACAGAGAGACCGCAATCTCCAGATCGACCTCGCGATCGGATTCGAGGTCCTCGTCGATGACGATCGCCCTGAAGCCCGCCGATGCGAGAGCTGCGTAGAGCTCCACCTCGTCGGTCGCAGGTACCCGTGCCACAGGCCTCTTCCCCGAGGAGAGCACGCGCCTGACCGGCTCAGGGTCTAGATCGGCCCTTTCAGCGACGACGAACTGGACGTTCCTCGCTGCAGTAGCCTTGAGGTCGTCGGTGTGCGAGAGCACGTAGTCCTCCCTTCCAGCTACGGACGAAGGTTCGTCCTCGAGCCCGAAGAGGTCTACCATCACGCCCATCCTGTAACACGCCCTGACCACCTCTTCGACGAGCTCCCTCGACAGGTCGGAGAGGTACGAGATTCCTATCGGCATCGAGAGCCTGACGTCGCCCTCGAAGAGGTAAACGGAGGTCTCCACCGGCTCCCGGTACGGATCGATGCTGGGCCGCGTGACCTGGGCTCCGTCCGATACGATGTGGTCGAGCAACGACTGCGGTTCCTCCACGAAGGGCGGTGCGGTAGATCCCATGCTGACGATCGGCGGCTCGCCCGGCACCTTCCCCTCAGTCCCTGCCATCTGCCTCAGGTAAGAGAGCGTCCTCCCCTCCATTCTCACAGACTTACTGTAGAACCTCAACGCCCAGAACCCTCCCCGTCGGCCCCTTAAGCCCCATGCCCACAAGGAGGTCCCTCCGTCCGACGAGCTCCGTGACCCTTCTCAGCCCCAGCCTCTCGAGGATCAGCTTCAGCTCGCCCTTCCAGCCCCTGATAAGGTTCTCAACGCAACGCTGCGCGAACTCCAGCGAGAGCACCTTCTTCGGGTTCTCCTCTATTTTGTTCGTGATCACCGCAGGGCAGAAGCCGAGGTGACACTTGTGGACCATGATGCACCCCATCGCGATCAGCGCAGCCGTTCCGATCGATACGCAGTCCGCACCGAGGGCCATGAGCTTGGCCGTGTCCTCAGCGCTGCTCACCCTCCCTGCCGCTATCACCGTGAACCCTTCCCTCATCCCCTCCCTCCTGAGCATCGCGTCAGCGGTTGCCACCGCCAGCTCTATCGGGATGCCGACGTTGTCCCTCACGACCGAAGGCGCCGCACCGGTCCCAGCTCCCTGCCCGTCGATGATGATGCCGTCGGCACCCATCCTCGCCACACCTGCGGCCACGTATGCGACGTAGTTGGTGGCAGCGACCTTCACGAAGACTGGTTTGCCCGTAGCCTCCTTCAGCGCCCAGATCCGCTGCTCCAGGTCCTCGATCGAGTAGATGTCGTGGTGGGGGGCAGGAGATATCGCGTCGGTCCCTACTGGTATCCTCCTCGTCCGCGAGATGATCTCGACGACCTTTGCCCCAGGCAGATGCCCTCCGATGCCCGGCTTAGCTCCCTGCCCTATCTTGATCACCACCGCCTCCCCCAGACGCAACCGGTGTAGGTCCAGCCCGAACCGAGCCGAGGCCCACTGTATCACGATCCTCTTGCACTTCGCCACCTCAGGGTGGACGCCTCCCTCGCCAATCCCGCAGAGGACGCCCGTCGAGTCGGCAGCCCTCGCGAGGGCCACGTTGGGAATCCCGCTCAGCGCACCGAAAGACATGTCACCGAGGTACAGGGGCACCGACATCCTGATCCTTCCGTAAGCGACCTCGCACCCAACATCGATCCCGTCCGGCTCCTCCAGACCGTCCGCCGACGGAACAGGGTCCTCGAGCTCCCTCCTGAAGAAGAGCCTGTCGAGTACCCTTTTCGAACCCGATTTACAGGGGTCCCAGACGAAGGCAGGCCTTCCCGTTGCGGCCAGCTTCCTGATGTGCTCTATCCTGCTGACGGTCCAGAATTCCGGTGAGGATTGCCGGGGTATGTTCAGATATCTGTCGACTATTATAGCCTGCTTCCCGTCCATTCGTTCAGCGAACTGCTCCATCACTATGCCAATTCACCCCTTTTTCACCGACTTTTTGAAGGCATTCGACCGTGAATTTCATCCTTCTCGTCGCCATCAAAACGCCCATCTCATGAACCTTTCCATGGACACGCCCGGTGAATTGCAGAGTTCAAACGTTCACTAATTCACGCTATATTTGATCAGAGCAACATCACATTTCCGTAAGAATGGCACACGGAACCCGCTATTGCCGTTTAGATGAGGAGTTCCATGCGTTAAAGCTGATCAAATGGACACGTTGGTGAATTCTGACGGAATCGACAATTCGGGTGCGGAAAACGGAACGTCGGCCGCGGTCCGGATAGCTGATGTGTCTCGGAGCTGGGAGGGGAAAGGTTCCAGCGGTCCGCTCTCCTCCCCCTAACTTCCAACAAGGATTTA
>JAVVHL010000012.1:0-18760 GCA_032249575.1 Candidatus Calditenuis sp.
ACTTCCTTGAAGAGCTGACCTCCCTTGAAGACCCTGACCGATATCAGGTCCTCTATCCCTGACGTGGCGATCTTCCTGCCCAGAACCTCCTCGACCTGGAAGACGCCCGCCTCGTTGACTATGTGGACGTCGATCCCGAGGGGCCTCTTTTCGCCCTTGACTATCTCGACCGAAGAGATGGCGAGGGCCGAGAGGGCGTGGATGTCGGACTTGCCGTGCCTGTAGGGTATTCTTGCCCTTCCCTCGCTCATATCGGTGCCGTCGGCCACCTTCACTATACCGGCCTCTACGGTCAGCGACTGGACGCTTTCGTCATGGCTCAGGATGCAGTGGAGCACCTCCGCCCTTATCCTCCTCTCCGTCCTCCCCTTTCCGTAGACCTTAGGCAACAACTCGGAAAGGATCCGGTCGGCGATCATCGCACCCGTCAAATGGTGCATCGTCCTGTGGACCATGTTGCCGATGTCGTGGAGGTATGCGCCGAGCATAGTGATGGCCATGGCGTCCTCCACCTTGACCCCGTCGAGTCCTATGGTCGAGAACCTGACCCCGCTCGACCTCAGGACGTCGAAGATCTCAAGCGCAGCCCCTGCCACTATCCTCGCGTGCATGGGGCCGTGGTCGTTGTAGTAGAGGCGCTTCACAACCATCTCGTTGCAGAGCTCGAGGTAGTCCTGGATCTCCTCGTTACCCTCCAGCAGCTCCAGGAGGGCCTCCAACTTCTCCTTCCCCCTCACCTTCTCCCTGAGCAGTTGGGCCGATACCCTTGTCAAATCCTACGTAGAGCGTGACCGGCGTGATAAAGCTCTATTACCGTTGTCGGCGACGTAAGCGGCTCGGAATCCAGCAAAGGGCGTTGAAATTGTGATGAGGGAGAGAAGCGGGACCTCACCTAACCTCCGGGAAAGCCAAGGCCTTCGCGAGCCACGCCTTTAAACCCGAGATCGGGACCCTCTCCTGCCTCGTAGTGTCCCTGTCCCTCACCGTCACCGTATCGTCCTGGAGCGTCTGGTAGTCTATCGTGACGCAGTAGGGGACTCCGATCTCGTCGAGCATGTGGTACCGCTTCCCAATCGTGTCGCCGGCCTCGTAAACCGCGTCGAAGTCGACCCTCAGCATCTCGTAGACCTCCGTCGCCTTCTCGGGGAGACCGTCCTTGTCGACGAGCGGCAGGACGGCCACTTGGACCGGTGCAAGGAAAGGAGGCAGCTTCAGCACCTTCCTCCTTCCCTCCCTGACGAGGTTGTGCTCGAGGAGGACGTACAGGCTCCTGTCAACCCCCATCGAGAGCTCGAAGACGTGGGGGACGAACTTCCTCCCTCTGTTGAATGCAGTCAGGTCCTTTCCGCTGACGCGCATGTGTCCCGATAGGTCGTAGTCGCCCCTGTAGTTGCAGGCTACCAGCTCCAACCAACCCAGCGACGTCTGGACCTCGAGGTCCCAGGACTCCCTCGCGTAGAAGGGCTTCTCATCCTCGCCGAGCCTCCTCAGCCTGATTTTGCTCCTATCTATTCCAATTGTTTCATAGAACTTCTGTATCAGGGCGAGATAGTAGGCCTCTATTTTCAAAGGGACGAGGCCCTTCCTCCACGCTTCCTCCGCGGACACCTCGGTGATCGATTCGCCGTCCTGCGAGAGCCTCAGCACTTGGCCCTTCAGCCTGCTCCACCTCCTTTCGTCAAGATCCTCCTCCGGGTCGAAGAGAACCTCGACCTCGGCCTGGTAGAACTCCCTGAGGCGGAGGAGACCCTGCCTCGGCGAGATCTCGTTCCTGAAGCTCTTCCCGAACTGGCAGAGGGGGAGGGGGAACTTGGACCACCCTATCTTGTAGACCCTCAGGTAGTCGACGAAGAGGGACTGGCACGTCTCAGGCCTCAGGTAGGCTTCCGTGCCCTCACCTCCTACCGAGAGCCTGAACATCATGTTGAACCTCGTAACCTCAGAGAGCTGTCCGCCGCAGCTCGGACACGTTACGCCCTCCTTCAGGATCATCGCGTAGATCTCGCTGTCGGGCAACCTCTCCGGGACGATCCTGCCAGTCCTCTCCTGGAGCAGCCTGTCGGCCCTGAAGACGGCGCCGCAGCGGGTGCACCTCGTTATCGGGTCGGCGAAGGACTCGAGGTGACCGGAGGCGACGAAGACGTCCTTGGCCATGATCACCGAGCCGTCGAGCTCGACCATCCCGTCGTACCGGACCACGTACCTCCGCCAAGCCTCGACGAACCTGTTCTTGAGGGCTGTCCCGAGGGGGCCGTAATCCCAGAAACCTGCTGGAGCGCCGTCGTAGATCTCGCAGGAAGGGAAATAGAAACCCCTCCTCAGCGCTAGGTCCATCACCTCATCGTATGCCCTGCTCGACAGGTCCCACCACCCGGTTCGTCCGGTGGGCGCCGTTATTTGACCGATTTCCGGAAAGTCCTCTCGAGAAGGGAGGCCCTGACCGAAGCGGCTGTCAAGGGACCCTTTGAGAAAGGTGTCAGCTGAAGGGAGCACCGCAGTTCGGGCACTTGCCGCCGATGTCGCGCCAGGTCTCTACGCACTCCCTGTGCATCGGAGCACCGCAGGAGTTGCAGAACCTGAGCGAGCCTGCAGGGATCGTTTCGCCGCAGATGGCACACTCCTGTGTTGCTGCCTGGGGCCTTTGCGGCTGTGCGGCCGTCGGAGAGGGTGAGGGAGCATGCACCGGTACGGGTTGGGTTGCAGACCCTAAGCCGACCTCCTCTTGCCTCAGAAGCTCCTCGAAGACCTCCTCCTCACGGCTCAGAGAGGGCTCCTCGTAACCCTGCGCGAACTCCTGCTGGACCTCATAGGCTGTTGTTTGGACAGGCGCGTAGGCTATGGCGGGAGATGCCGAGGGGCCCGAGGAGGGTCTGAGGACGACGAACCCGATCATCGCTGAGATGAAGCCGCCACCCGCCATCGCGACTCCGGTGAAGAGCGCAGCGATCGCGCCTACCTCAGGTCTGAACTGTATGTTCAGAGAGGGCAGGTGATGGAGCAACACGTAAAGCGGCGAGAGGATGGCCAGCGCCGAACCAGCAATGGCCAGACTCGGAACCGTGAAGCGCAGCATCTTGACGTTGGAGGAGAGGGAGGCCAAGACCCCCGCACCGCCTGCAAGGGCACCCGCCAGGAGCGAGAGGGTGAAGCTCCAGCTCAGAACGAACCCTTGGATCCCCCTGACCACGACGTTGTCGTTGAGGAGCGAGGCCCAGTCGAGCATCAGCGTCAGGACGTGGATCGCACCAAGAACAGAGATCAGCGCGCCGATCCTGATCAGCCTCACCAGCGCGTCCCTCACGTCCGTTCCTGTGACGAGCATGCCTGCCATTCCCCTCCTCCTCTGCTATAAAAGTGCGCATCGAGACGCCTTTCCACGAGAAGGCCCAGTAATCTCGAAAAGAGCGTCCTCCGTTGCCTCACGGAACCTCCTTGACCGTGTCGAAGACGAAGCACGTCTCGGTCCTCGCGATGCTCCTCATCGTCCTGAGCCGGTCGATCACGAGCCTCCCCACCTCCTCAGTCGAGGAGGCCCTGACCTTCAGGATCATGTCCCACTGTCCGCTGACGAGGTGGACCTCGTAGACCTCGTCGATCGTAGCTATCTGCGCCGCCAGCTCCCTCTGCGATATCTCCTGGGCCGGGGTGAAGGAGACGAGGACGAAGGCCGTCGTGCCCCTTCCTATCTTGGCGTAATCGGGTATCGCGGTGAAACGCTTGATGTAGCCGAGCTCCGTCAGCCTCCTGACGCGCTCCTGGACCGTCGTCCTCGGCATCGAGAGCTCAGCCGACAGCTCCGTGAACGACTTCCTCGCGTCCCTCCTCAGCGCCTCCAAAATCCTCAGGTCCCTCTCGTCGATCTCCGTCACGATGACGACCAGTCCCGGACAACTTAAAACGTTTTGACTTAAGCAACCGGCGAATTGCAATGGAATTAAGATATTTAAAGGGCTGAAGGGAAGGCGCGGTGTTGAGCAGGGTCAAGGACGTCGCGATCCTCGGATACGGCGGGTATGTGCCCAGGTACAGGATCAAGGCCTCGGAGATAGCGAGGGTATGGGGGAGGGAGGACGACGCGCTGCCGATAAAGGAGAAAGCTGTCAACGGCATCGACGAGGACGTCATCACGATGGCCATAGAGGCGTGCAAATATGCGCTGAGGAGGGCCGGCATCGACATCAGGAAGGTGGGAGCAGTGAACGTGGGCTCCGAGTCTCACCCATATGCGGTGAAGCCGACCGGGACCGTCGTCGCTGAGGCCCTCGGGATACCTCCCACCCACCTCTCTGCGGACCTCGAGTTCGCGTGCAAGGCCGGAACGGAGGCGATGCAGATGATCGCAGGCCTCGTCTCTGCTGGGATGATAGAATACGGGATAGCGGTGGGCGCCGACACGGCACAGGGGAGGCCCTCAGACGCGCTGGAGTTCACGGCAGCGGCCGGCGCGGCGGCCTTCGTCCTCGGGAGGAGCAACGGCGAGGAGGTCGCGGTGATAGAGCACATGGTGAGCTATGTGACGGACACACCCGATTTCTGGCGAAGGGCCCACGAGAGGTACCCGAGGCACGCGTCGAGGTTCACCGGCGAGCCAGCCTACTTCCACCACACGGTATCCGCTGTGAAGGTGCTCCTCGAGGAGACCGGACTCAAAATCTCGGACATCGACTACTTCGTCTTCCACCAGCCCAACTACAAGTTCCCCTACGCCGCCGCCAAGATCCTCCAGATACCGAAGGAGAAGGTGGACCCTGGGGTGGTGACCAACGTCGTCGGCAACACCTACGCCGCCTGCTCACCTTTGGGCCTCGTGAGGGTCCTCGACCACGCCAAGCCCGGCCAGAGGATAGTCCTGACATCTTTCGGCTCAGGTGCGGGGAGCGACTCCTTCCTGATCGTGACCAAGGAGGGCCTAGAGAGGAAGAGGAACCTCGCACCTCTCCTCGACACGCTGATCGCGAGGGCCAAGTACATCGATTACGCCCAGTACTTGAGGCACAGGGAGAAGATCAGGACGTCGTGATGGCGTGATGAGGTCGGCATACGTCGCAGGAGTGGGATACACGAAGGTCTCTGAGCACTGGGAGAAGTCCCTGACGGAGCTGGCCTCAGAGGCGGCGCTGGCAGCGATACGGGACGCCGGCGTGGAGAGGGTAGACGCGATCTACCTCGCTAGCGCGGCTGCCGAGGTCACCTCGCACCAGATCGGAATAAGCGCCATCGTCTCGGAGGAGCTGGGCCTATCGGGCGTACCTGCTGTCAGGATCGAGTGCGGTGAGGCCTCAGGGATGGCCGCCTTTCTCCAGGCCCACGCGGCCGTATCCTCAGGATTGGCTGAAGTGGCGCTCGTGGTGGGGGCCGAGAAGCTCTCTGACCTCATGCCGGAGGAGTACAACACGGTCTACACGATGACGCTGCCTCACGAGACGATGGGCTTTGCCGGGATCACGCCCTCAGCAATAGCGGCCCTCCTCTACCGGATCTACATGGAGAGGTACGAGGTCCCTCAGGAGTTCGTCGCGCACTTCCCGGTCCTCATGCACAGGAACGCCAAGGGGGTCCCGCACGCCCAGTTCCCCTTTGAGGTGAGGCTCGAGGACGTCCTCTCCTCGCCCTACGTCGCAGCACCCCTCAGGAGGCTCGAGACCACGGCGCCTTGCGACGGCGCAGCGGCCCTCGTTTTGGTGTCGGAGGAATCGCTGGGGAGCGTCAGGTCAGGCTCGGTGACGAAGGTCGGAGGGATCAGCGTCAGGACCGATTACGTCTCGCCCTTCGAAAGGGAGGACCCTCTCTTCCTCTCGTCGGTCGCACTCTCAGTCGAGGAGGCCCTGATGCGCTCCGGGATCGACCGCGATGACGTCAACGTCGTCGAGCTCCACGACTCCTTCTCGGTTATGGCACCGCTGATCCTGGAGAGCGCAGGTTTCTCGCCGAAGGGGAAGAGCGGCCTCCGGCTCAAAGAGGGGTCTTACGACCTGGGCGGGGAGCTGCCGATCAACACCTTCGGCGGCCTCAAGGCGAGGGGCCACCCGTTCGGAGCGACGGCGCTTTACCAGCTGGCCGAGCTGCACCTTCAACTGACGGGGAGGGCAGGGAAGAACCAGGTCGACAAGGCCAGAAGGGGCCTCGCGATCTCCACATCCGGCTTCGGTGCGATATCTGGTGCGGCTGTCCTGCTGGGAGGTGATGGTGCGTGAGGTCAGGTATCAGACCACAGGAGCACTGGAGGGCCAAGAAATTCAGGTACAGGCTGGAGGTGCTGAGATGTGCGAGCTGCGGGACGGTCAACATGACGCCTAGGAAGGTCTGCAGGCGCTGCAGGTCCACCTCCCTAGTCCCCGAGAGGCTCCCTGAGAGGGCGAGGCTCATCGCCTTTACGGAGGTCAAGTCGACGACCGACATCCACGACGAGACCGCACCCTACCTCGTCGGCCTCCTGGAGTTCGAGGACGGGACTAGGATAGTGGCTCAGCTCACCGACGTCGATTACGAGGAGCTTAGGCCAGGCATGGAGATGGAGGCGGTCGTCAGGAAGATCGCCCAGGAAGGAGAGTCGGGGATCATCGTCTACGGCTTCAAGTTCAGGCCCGTAATCACGTAGCGCGGAGAAGGCGGCCGCTCAACGCAGAGGGTTGCGGTGCGCATATGGCTATAATGCTGAGGTGAAAGCATGGTTGCAGGCATGCAGGTCCTAAAGGAGAGGGAAAGGAGGTACGTCAAGCAGCTCTTCGAGAAGGAGCTTTCCGGCGAGGTCAGGCTCGTCGTCTTCACGCAGAAGTTCGAGTGCGAGGGCTGCGAAATAACGCGCAGGATCGCCGAGGAGCTCGCAGAGCTCTCACCTAACATCAGCGTGGAGGTCCACGACTTCGAGGAGGACGGAGAGCTCGCCAGGAAGTGGAGGGTCGACAAGATCCCCGCACTTCTGGTCTTCGGGAAGAGGGAGTACGGGATCCGTTACTTCGGCATGCCGACCGGCTACGAGTTCGCGGCGCTCCTGGACGACATCGTCGACGTCTCGAAGGGGAGGTCCAGGCTCTCGGAGGCCACCAAAGCGAGGCTCAAAGAGATCAAAGAGCCGGTCCACATTCAGGTCTTCGTGACGCCCACCTGCCCCTACTGCCCGAGGGCCGTGAGGACAGCCCACATGTTCGCGCTGGAGAACGAGAACATTGTCGGCGACATGATAGAGTCCCTCGAGTTCCCGCACCTCGCCAACAAGTACAACGTTATGGCCGTGCCGAAGGTCGTCATCAACGACGTCCTCGCATTCGAGGGCGCGGTTCCGGAGCACATATTCCTCGAGTACGTGCTGCACGCCCTTGAGCACTCCAAGGAGGGCCATCACCGTCACCATCACGGTCATTAACCGGAGAGCGGCTGGACGGACGGAAATGGAGGCGAAGGTGCTGAGGGCAGACGACAAGTCGATTGAGATCGAGCTGAGGGGCTTTCCGCTCTCGATGGCGAACGCCCTGAGGAGGCACCTGATCAACGAGGTCCCGACCATGGCGGTGGAGGAGGTGATGGTGATCGAGAACACATCGTCGGTCTACAACGAGGTCCTCGCCCACAGGATATCCCTCATACCCTTCAGGACCGATCTCGACCACTTCGTCCTTCCCGAGGAGTGCGACTGCGGCAACAGGCTCGGATGCGAGAGGTGCGTCGTCAGGTTCTCCCTCAGGGCCAGGGCCGTCTCCGAGGTCGTCACGGTCTACTCGAGGGAGATGGTGAGGGAGACGGGGACAGAGGTGGTCGAACCGGTCAGCGGCGACTTCCCGATCGTGAAGCTCGCGCCAGGGCAGACGATCGAGCTGGAGCTATACGTAAGGCTCGGAACCGGGAAGAAGCACGCCAAGTGGATACCGGGCATAGCGACCCTCTACGACGGCCCAGACGGCTCAAGGATTCTCTACTTCGAGTCCTTCGGCTTCCTGCCACCTGCGAGGGCCGTCCTCGAGGCGGCGAAGATATTTGAGAAGAGGACCGGAGAGCTGGAGAAGGTGCTGCTGGAGGCGATAGGTGATGTCGGGAAGGAAGCCTGAGCCTACGAGGTACGAGCAATTGGTCAGGGCCGTCAGCAGGCTGGCGGAGGAGAGCCCGTTCTGGGAGAGGGTGCTGGAGGAGCTGAAGAGGAGCAAGAGGCGGAGGAGGGTCGTCAACGTCGAGAAGCTCAACAGGGTGACGAAGCCCAACGAGCGCGTCCTCGTCCTTGGAAAGCTCCTGGGCACTGGCAAGCTGAGGCACCCGCTGACGGTGATCGCCTTCGACTTCTCGGAGTCCTCCTACAGGAAGGTGGCTGAGGCAGGGGGAAAGCCGATGTACCTTGACCAATTTATTACGTCCGGAGGAGGCAAGCCGGACGTCTCGGGGATCAGGCTGATAGGGTGATGGGAGTGGGCGAGGAGGAGCTCGTGGTGATCGACGGAACGAACCACCGCCTCGGAAGGCTGGCGTCGAGGGTGGCGAAGATGCTCCTCGAGGGGAAGAGGGTGGTGGTGCTGAACGCCGAGAAGATCGTGATCACCGGCAGCAAGAGCGCCATACTGGCACGTTACCAGTACCTCTTGGACAGGAAGTGGCTCTCTTCTATTGAGAGGGTACAGATCTGGAACCCGAGGAGGCCGGACCGCATCTTCTGGTACACAGTCCGCCGCATGCTTCCGAGGAAGAAGCCGAAGGGGAGGGAGGCCCTCTCGCGGCTCAGGGTCTACAACGGCGTTCCGGAGGAGTTCGCTGAGGTCAAGCCCATCACCGTCGAGGACGCACTCCACAGGAGCGAGATGAGCCGCTCCGGCAAGCTGATCAAGTGGATGACGCTCGGGGAGCTCTCAAGGCTGATAGGAGGGAAGGTACAAGCGGAGTAGGGTCATGCCGTCGCCGGAGAAGAACGCCATCGTCGTGCTGCTCCGGAAGAGCAGGAGGCACCTGGGGCCTGAGGACGTCGTGGCTGTCCTCGGGGCCATATCGCAGGTCGGTGAGGGGCCGTTCTCGTTAAGGGAGCTGAGGAAGTATCTGCCAGAAAGGATGGTGAGCAAAAGGAACGTGATGCGGAGCGTCGGAGCCCTCCTCCAGACCCTCGTCTCGCTCGGCTACCTCGAGAGGTTCAGCGAGCGGAGGTACAGGAAGAGGTACGAGAGCTTCTCGCACTACATGATGTCGCAGGTGATGGAGCTAGCCAACCTCGAGGCCTCGACGGTTCAGGCCCAGCGTCGGGAGGAGAAGGTCCTGAAGGTCCTCGGCTCGAAGAAGCAGGGCCGCCCGGATTAACCGTCCCCTCCCATCAGCTCATCTTTATCCACAGGCGGAGCATACAAGAGTTGAGTGGAATTGGCGTTCGCAGGTCGTCAGAAGCTGGAGGACGTGAGGAGGGTCGTGCTGATGCTGGCCAAGGACCACACGCGGAAGTCCCTGATGGCTGTGAAGACGTTGGCCCAGATCCTGGAGCAGATAAGGAACGGCGTGAGGGACGAGCAGGCCTTCAACTCCAAGTACGCCGAGATACTGAAGATCGACGACGAGTGCAAGGAACTGAGGCTACAGGCTGAGAGGAAGGTGCTGGAGGCGGGGGCCCTCCTCGCCGAGAGGGGCGAGTACATCAGGTTCCTCGGTTGCATCGACCGAATACCCGACAGGATAGAGGGAGCTGCCTACAGGCTCCTGGCCCTCACCAAGATCTCGTACCCCTCGGAGAGGGTTGCAGGCGCGATCCAGGAGATTCTCGAACACATGAGGGACTCGGTCGAGTCGCTGAACAGGGCCATAACAGCCCTCGAGATGGACTCGGCCCAGGGCCACAAGCTGCTGAAGGAGGTCTCCGAGAAGGAGCAGGAGACCGACGAGGTCTTCAGGCGGGTGACTGTGGACCTGCTGAGGACCGAGGTCCCGCTGCCTCAGCTCCTCCTCTCCAGAGAGATCATCGACATGCTCGAATCGGTCGCAGATACGGCGGAGGAGGCTGCCAACGTGCTGGCCGTCCTCTATCCAGCGTGAGCCCTTGTCGGAGACGCCCGCCGGCCCCCGGTTCAAGGGCCTGTACGTCGAAGGCAGCGTGGTGGTCCTGGACACCGCGATGGGTAGGGAGCTCTATGCGATGGGCTACTACGGGAAGCCGTTAGGCGTTCCGAAGCCTAAGGGCCCAGACTTCGAGGCTCCGCTGGTCCTCGACCTGATAGAGGCCCGTTACCTCGTCGAGAACGGCCTCCTCGAGGTCTACAAGGAAGGGCAGAGGCTGGAGCTCGGGGAGCTGGTGGAGCTGGGCAGGCAGCACTACGCGAGGTACGACGAGCTCTGCGCCGTCTACTCCGACCTCAAGAAGAGGGGCTTTTACGTCACCAGCGGCATCAAGTTCGGATCCGACTTCGCAGCCTACGTCTACGGCCCAGGTATAGACCATGCGCCCTTCATCGTCCTCGTGAGGAAGGAGGAGGACGTGCTGACAGCCAGCGACGTCGTCAGGGCAGGGAGGCTCTCGAGGTCGGTGAGGAAGAGCTTCTTCATCGCTGTGCCCGACACGAGCACGGGCCGCGTCAGGTACCTGGCCTTGAACAGGGCCGAGCTCTGAGAGGCCTACACGTATACCGATGTATTTCTCGGGTATTGGTGCGACTTCAAGCGCGTTGCAGGGATTTACGCGAGAACCCCAACTCCGAACGGAATGGCCGACTTCTCGGTGAGCGTGAGGAGGGGCGAGATAGAAGTGACGGTCCATGCAGGATCGGTCGAAGAGGCCGTAGCTTCGCTCGGCGATCTGAAGAGGGTCCTCGAGGCCGCAGAGGCAGAGCTGAGGCCGAAGGCCCCTGAAGCCGTCGCAACATCCTTCAAGAGGAGGGGGAGGTCAGAGGCGGTCATCGCACAGGAGGTCATCGAGTCCCACCTGCTGCCTTCAGGGTACTTCAGCGCTCCCAGGTCGACGGCAGAGGTTAGGGATGAGATACAGCGCGTCACAGGACTGAGGCTCCAGAGCCGGAAGGTCAGCCAGGCCCTCGGTAACCTCTACAGGAAGGGGCTACTGAGGAGGATCGGGTCCAGGGGCGATTACCGGTACGTCGCAGTCTGATCGGGCTATTGCGCCTTTTGACTCAGCCGAGATCCCTTTAACGGAGCCGATACGCCTACACGTGGAATGTCGCTGCTGCTGAAGAAGAAGGGGTTCCCGAAGGAGGGGGAGCTGGTGGTGGCGACGGTCAAGGAGACGTTCAAGCACGGAGCTGTCGTGACGCTCGACGAGTACGGCGACCTCGAGGCCTTCGTCCACATCTCGGAGGTCTCTCTGAAGTGGGTCAGGAACATCTCCGACTACCTCAGGGTGGGGCACAAGACGGTCCTCAAGGTGATCAGGAGCGACCCCGAGAAGATGCAGGTCGACGCCAGCCTCCGGAGGGTCTCGAAGAAGGAGCAGGCTGAGAAGATGATGGAGTGGAGCAAGAGGGTGAAGGTCTCGAAGATGCTGGAGGCCGTGATGAAGGAGACGGGGACGCCGCTCGAGGTCGTGGTCAACGGTCTGATCGAACCGGCGCTCGAGAGGGGGAGGGAGGTACACGAGTTGCTGGAGGAGGTCGCCTCGGGTGAGGAGCTTCCCGATTGGGTGAAGCTTCCACCCGAGTTCGCCGAGAGGCTGGTGGAGAGGGCCCGGAGGGAGCTGAAGAGGCCGACTTACGTCGTGAAGGCTGTGGTCAAGATGACGTCCCGCTACGGAGGCGTCGAGAGGCTCAGGAAGGCCGCAGAGGAGGGGATGGCGGTGGCCGACGGACAGGTCAGGATCACCTTGATCGGTTCGCCGAGGTACCTGATCAGGGTCGAGGCCTACGAAAAGGAGAGGACTGAGGCGCTCCTCTCGGAAGTCATCGAGCGGATGAAGTCCGTCCTCTCAGGACCCGGTGACGAGCTGAAGGTCCTCGAGGGATCGGGGAGTGAGAAAGGATGAGCCTGCTGAGGAAGTGCGTCTCCTGCGGACGGTACACGCTCAAGGAGTCCTGTCCTGTCTGCGGCTCTCCCACGAGATCCGCCCACCCCCCACCCTTCAGTGAAGGGTCTCCGAGGCTCGAGTTGCTCGTGAAGGCGATCATCGAAGAGCGGAGGAAGCTGAGGACGGAGGGAACGGCCCCTTGAACAGCGGCACCGGCTCTGCCATCTGGGTCCTCAACCTCTTCGCCGCCGTGGCATCCCTCAAATCGGTCAGGAGGAAAGGATGGGTGCTGAGGGGGGTGAAGGACGCGGAGAGCGTCGCTGACCACTCGCTGGCCGTCGCGGTCCTCTCGGCGGCGATCGCGGCCTCCCGCGGCCTCGACCCGGGGAGGGCTGCGCTGATCGCGGTGCTCCACGACATCGTGGAGTCGGTGACCGGCGACCTGACTCCTGACGAGAAGGCCTCGATGGGTGCGACGAGGTTGAGGGAGGTGGAGAGGGAGGCCATCGAGAAGGTGATGGACGGTGCTCCGGACGAGGTGAAGCGGGTCTTCCTTCAGTCCCTGCGGGATTACGAGGATGGTTCCTCTCCGGAGGGCAGGATCGTCAGGGACGTCGACAAGCTCGAGATGGCCCTGCAGGCCCTGCTCTACCGCGACGAGCTCGGCACCTCAGGCGTCGAGGAGTTCGTCTCTTCTGCTTTGAGCGAGATCAGGGACCCGGAGATCAGGTCGCTCGTCGAGGAGGCGATCGGGTCTGCTCTCTGACCGCGTCAAGTTCTACGTCGAAAGCAAGGAGTTCCTCGCCAAGTACCCGTTCCATTCCAGGGCGAAGGGCTACGTCGCGCTTGCTGACCTCTCGGTGGAGGAGCTTGCGGCGGGAGGCGATGAGCTTCGCGTTGCCGAGAAGAGGATAATGCAGGCGCTGGAGCGAGGCGAGGAAGTTGGCGCCGTCATGCACTCGGAGGACCCTGACACGAAGACCGTCAACTTTGACGTGGAGATCATCAGCTTCCCGCTGGCGGTGATGTTGGCGGCAGCAGTTGGCGACAAGTGGCTCCAGAAGAGGCTCGCCCTTTACGAGTCGAGGAGGGCCGAGGCCTTCATGAGCGGTGAGGACGACGGAGTCCTCGAGGCCATCTGGACAGACCTCGGCATCAGGGCAGGAAGGTCCGGACCGGATGAGGAGGAGAGGACGGGCTTTCCTTACAGGATACACGTCGCCGATTACCTGAGGCTCGTCAAGGGGATCGACGGAGCGGAGTGGAGGCTCGTGAACCGGATCCTCTGGAAGGGCTGGGTCTACGTCACGAGGAGGGAGCTGATCAGGCTGATCTCTGAGGAGGTCGAGTCGAGGATTCTGAGGAGGCTGGAGGAGGTGAAGGTCGTCAGGGTCCCAGAGCCGATGAAGGAGACGGTCGAGAGAATAAGGGGGATGCTGGCGACTAGGTTCGCGAGGGCCCTTCCGACTGCTGAGGCTTCAAGGGACGAGACCAGGTGGCCTCCCTGCATGATCGCGCTGAAGAACGCCCTCCTTTCCGGATCGAAGGTAGGCCACTTCGGCAACTTCGCCTTCGCCTCCTTCCTGCTCTCTTCGGGATACAGCGTCGAGGAGGTCGTCGCCTTCTACTCGCAGAGGCCTGACTTCAACGAGAGGATAGCGAGGTATCAGGTGGAGCACATCGCAGGGCTGCGAGGCAGCAGGACGAAGTACTCGGTACCCTCATGCCAGACCATGAGGGCCCACGGCCTCTGCGTCGAGGAAGGAAGGCTCTGCCCTAAGGGCATCAGGAACCCGAGGCAGTTCCATCGCCTCTCGAGGCGCGGTCTAGCCTCTACCGGAAACCAGGATCAGTGACCCGTCGCCCCGATCTCCTCGACCGGAGGATTTGTCGCTGGAGGCGGTCACTCTCAGCTTTATCCCCTTCCTTTGAGCAGTCGGTTGGGTTGGGGCCTGAGGTCAGGCAGGTGATCGGGAGGGGAACTTGGATCGACATGGTGGCCCATCGGCTCGTCAGAAGGGAGAAAGAGCTCGGCCGTTCGCTTGACCTGATCAGGACCGAGAGCGGTTTCGGAGCCAGCGGCATACCTCACATAGGCTCGATGGCCGACGCGGTGAGGGCCTACGCCGTCACGCTCGCCCTCAGGGACATGGGCTACAGGTCAGAGATGGTTCTTTTCTGCGACGACCTCGACGGCCTCCGTAAGGTCCCTGCGGGCATGCCTGAGAAGATGAGGGAGGACCTCCTGAGACCTGTGAGCCACATCGAGGACCCGTTCGGGAGCTACAGGTCCTTCGCCGAGAGGATGGAGGAGATGCTGAGGGCCGCCCTCGACGAGGCGGGGATCGAGTACGTCTTCTGGTCAGGGAGGGAGGCCTACAGGAGGGGATTGCTCGCAGAGCCTGCGAAGAAGATCCTGAGTCAGGCCGCGAGGATAGGCGAGAAGATCGAGGAGATGACGGGGCAGGAGAAGTTCAAGCGCGTCCTGCCGTACTTCCCGATATGCAAGAACTGCGGCAGGATCTACACCGCCGAAGCCCACTCCTTCGACCCAGAGCGTCTCAAGGTGAGGTACCGGTGCGTCGGCGTCCAGCTGAAGTCCGGATGGCATCAGGGATGCGGCTACGAGGGCGAGGCGGACGTCACGACCGATGACGGGAAGCTGGCGTGGAAGGTGGAATTCGCTGCGAGGTGGGCTGCCCTCGACATCAGGTTTGAGGCCTATGGAAAGGACATAGCCGACTCGGTCAAGGTCAACGACTGGGTCTCCGACGAGATACTCAGCCATCCGCATCCGTACCACGTGAGGTACGAGATGTTCCTTGACGCCGTAGGCAGGAAGATCTCCAAGTCGACCGGAAACGTCTTCACGCCCCAGATGTGGTACCGGTATGCGTCGCCGCAGAGCCTGATGCTCTTCCTGTTGAAGAGGGGCACGAGGACGAGGAAGGTGACGCCGGCCGCGATACCGAGGATGATGGAGGAGCTCGACCGCCTCGAGGAGTTCTACTTCAGGAAACCGAAATCGAACGACCTGAAATCGGCCAAGTTGAGGGGCCTGTACGAGTACGCTCACCTGCTGAGGGTTCCCGAGAGACCGAAGAGGAGGGTTCCTTACAGGTTGCTGCTCCAGCTAGCCCAGATCGCACCCCCTGAGAACGTCGAGGAGTTCGTGCTCCAGAGGCTCCAGAGGTACGGTTACGAAGTCGACGATGATGCGAGGAAGAGGCTCGGCTACGCGCTGAACTACCTCAGGGACCTTTCAGTTAGGGAGGAGGTCCCGAAGAGGGTTGAGCTCGACCCGAAGGTGCTCGAGGTCATGAGGAGGGTCCTAGAGGTCGTCAAGTCCGGTGCAGGGCCGGAGGAGATCCAGTCGGCCGTCTTCAACATATCGAGGAGCCTCGACGTGGACCCCGTCGAGACCTTCAAGGTCTTCTACCGGGTACTGCTCAACCGCGAGAGCGGCCCTCGCCTCGGTCCCTACCTCCACGACCTCGGCCCCGAGTACCTCGAAAGGGTCCTGGCACCTTACATCACAGCAGGGACCGACGGCTGAGCTTCGGTGTCGGTCCGGTCTCTACAACAAACCTTATCATCTTCCATTCAACTTGAAGTATTCAGGGAGTTGACGGACACGGTGCTGCTGCAGGTAAGGGTCAACGCAGCACTGCTCCGTAAGGTCGACGAGCTCTGCGCAGAGGGCCTTTTCAAGAACAGGAGCGATGCGGTCAACGACGCCCTGAGGTATCTCGTGCTTAGGTACTCGAGGACGAGTCCTGAGGGAAGGGCGACCGCGCTATACCTCGGCGGGAGACTACAGAAGTCCGGATCTCCTGTCGACCTGGTCTTCAGGGCTGCTAAGGGTAGAGCGGAGGCGAGTGAGAGGTGGACGCGGTAGGCTACGACGTCCTGGCGATCCACCACCTTGCGCTAGAAGACGACCCGAGATATCCCGACAACGAGGAGTACATCTCGATGACGAGGGGTTTGCCGAAGGCCGTGACGGTCATTGACCTGCTGAACCTTGTGGCCGTGGTGGCAGAGGCGGTGGGCGATAGGGCAGCCCGGGAGCTCTACCTCGCATACCTGAGGAGCGAGGAGCACGTAGTCCTCTTCCCGCCTCCACCGGTCTCTTGGGAGGAGCACATCGAGGACGTCTTCCCTGACCTTCTAAGGGGGCTCGATTACGTCGGCGTCCTGATCGAGCGGTCCCTCGAGACGAACCACGAGGTCACGCGTTACGTGACCTGGAGGAAGGAGTACAAGGGTAAGCTCAGGACCAAGGTGGTATCACCCTCGGAAGCCATCGGTAAGACCTGAGGAATACCGGACGGGGTTACGCTTAACTCCCATCGATACGTCGTCTGCGCCGTGATGGCGCTTCACGACTTGCTCTCATACCTGAAGACCCTCGATCCGAAGGAGGTCAGCAGGAAGTGCGAGGTCGCCTACCTCCCTCCCAAGGAGGAAAAGGGGCCCAGGTACCTCGTCAACGTCCTCGACCTCACTTACTGCTTCCACCTGAGTGACGGCACCGCTGAGGAGGTGGTGAAGAAGGAGCCTGCGGACCCGAGCTTCTCGGCCGTAATAGCGAAGTACCTCGCCAACCAGGTCAGGTACGAGCCTCAGAAGGGATGGGTCGGGATCGAGAAGTTCGTCAACGCCCAAGCCTATCACAGCGAATACGTCAGGAAGGTCCTAAGGCCCATGATCGAGGCCTTCGGCACGAAGGCCGACCTCTTCATCCAGTCCGCCGTCACGACTGGAGGGAGGAAGGAGAAGCTGGGAGGGATCTCGTTCAGCTTCAAGTTCTTCCCGAGACTGTTGACGTTGGTCCAGCTCTGGCCTTCCAGCGACACCGTGCTGGGTCGTGCTGAGGTGAGCATCAAGTTCTCGCCTCACGCAGTCCAGTACCTTGAGGGGAGGGACGCGATGACGATCGCCGAGTTCCTGGTCAAGCGGCTGCTCCACAACAGGACGACGAGACGGAGATCGGTCACAGCCTGACTCAGCCGAGCGCCCTTCCCGGCCACTTGTCCTCGGGCGCCTTCTCCCTCGCGTTGACAGCTCGCGCCATCTGGAAGAGGAGCGTCGAGAGCCTGTTGAGGTACCTGACGATCTCAGGATTTACCTTCTCTCGATCTGAGAGGAGGACCACGGCCCTCTCGGCCCTCCTCGCCACGGCCCTCGCGAAGTGGAGCATCGCTCCGGGAAGGGAGCCTGAAGGGTAGACGAAGTGCCGCAATTCCTCCAACTCGGAATCTAGCCGTTCCAGCGCAGCTTCGAGCGAAGAGACGTCCTCTCTGCCGATCTGCTTTATCCCCAAATTCTCCGGCACCTCCGATGCCAGCTCCGCGCCGATCCTGAAGAGCGCCTCCTGAACCTTCCTGAGCTCCGCTTCGAGGTCAGGATGCCTATCCCTCAGCAGCGACCTGCATACGCCTAGGACGGAGTTGAGCTCGTCGACCTCACCGCACGCCACGACCCTCGGATGGTGCTTCCTGACCCTCTTCCCCTCCAGAAGCCAGGTGCTGCCGTCATCACCGGTCCCGTACCTCACGTCCACCCGTGCTCCATCTGCAGCCATAAGGGTTCGTCGCCAACGTTTCATCGGCTGCCGTCCTCACCGGATTACACGTTAATTCCGGGACCGTCCAGCGTTAATCGGAAGCGCCATGAGGTTCAGGGACAGGCGCGAAGCAGGACGGAAGCTGCTAGAGCTCGTCAGGAAGTGGGAAGTGAGGCCTGATCTGGTGCTCGCGATCCCGCGCGGAGGCGTCGTCGTGGGATACGAGGTTGCGACCGGGCTCAACGCAGGGCTCGACATCGTCATGGTCAGGAAGATAGGGGTGCCTGGGAACCCCGAGCTCGCAGCGGGTGCGGTCTCTGAGGACGGAGAGGTTTACGTCGAGCAAGAGGTCCTGGACCTTTACGGGCTCGACGAGTCCTACGTCAGGGAGCGAGCTGCCACGATGCTCGGAGAGGTTAGGGAGAGGGCCAAGAGGCTGAGGGGAGGTGCCGAGAGGATCGACGTCAGGGAGGCTAACGTCCTCTTAGTAGACGACGGGATGGCAACAGGGTCCACGATGATCGCCGGCTTGAGGTCTGTTAGGAGGCTGGGTGCAAAAGGCGTCAGCGTTGCAGTTCCCGTCTCCTCGAGGGAGGCGTTGCTCAGGGTCTCGAGGGAGGCCGACAGGGCCGAGGCTGTGCTGGTCCCGGAGGAGTTCTTCGCGGTCGGAGAGTTCTATGAGCATTTCCCCCAGGTCGAGGACGATGAGGTTGTAGAGCTGCTGAGGAGCGCCAGGAGGTCGAGGTGGGCATGAGGGATCCTTTGACACTCATCGGCATCGGGCTGGTCATCGCTGGAGCCGTCCTGATCCTCGGGTCGTTGATGCTGAGACATCTGCCAGAGTTGAGGGAGGTCCACCCGCTCCTCTTCGTCTCTGTCAGGGTCGGCGACCTCACGATCGGGACATCGCCATTATTGATTTTGGTCCTCCTGGCACTTTACCTCCTTCTGATGTGGCCGCGTGCTTGAGGTGGCGTTCGGGCTCCTCCCAGGTCAAGTTCTATTAGCAAGTTGTGGGCACCTCTTCTCAGGGCGGGGGTAGCCAAGCCTGGTCAAAGGCGCAGGGCTCAGGACCCTGTCCCGTAGGGGTTCGTGGGTTCGAATCCCACCCCCCGCACCTCTCGAATCCTCTGCGTTCTTTATTTGGGAGAAAGGTGCAGGTACGGCAGTTGCACCAGATGACAAAAGTACAGCGAGATTTGCCTTATAAATCCTTTATAAAGGGGCGGAACGATATATCCAAATAGTGGCCTTAGGAATCATTTGTGCGAAGGGGTGCCGCGGCA